>PWXV01000266.1 GCA_003568415.1 Ignavibacteriales bacterium | reverse complement strand
CCCTGTATCTGTTCCGGCGACATGTATGCCACCGTTCCAACGGTACTTCCCGCTTTGGTGATATTCATAGAACCCTTCAACTTTGCCAGCCCGAAGTCCATTACTTTGATTCTGTTCTTCGTATCCACCATGATGTTCTCGGGTTTGATATCCCGGTGGACGATTCCTTTTTCATGTGCTTCGGCAAGGGCTTCGGCGATTTGGAGGGCGAAAGCAATTGCCTGGTTTACACGTAGGGGCGTTTCATGAAACGCCCCTACGGTATCACGGAGCGTTACGCCATCGATATATTCCATCGAAATAAATTGTTGTTCCTCATACTCCTCGACAGAGTAGATCGTACAAATGTGCGGATGGTTCAGCGCCGCGGCGGCTTTGGCTTCGCGGATGAAGCGTTGCTTGTCTTCATCGGATTTTGTGAGATGTGGCGGCAAAAACTTCAGCGCAACGGTGCGATCGAGCTTGGTGTCGTGGGCCCTATACACTACTCCCATTCCTCCCTCCCCAAGTTTCTCCAATATTTCGTAGTGGGAAATTGTCTGTCCAATCATAATGCTATCGAGTATAATTATATAGCTTAATTCTCATTTTCTATAATTTCCTGAAACCGCGGATGATTCCGCAGCGGATCCCAGTCGGGGCTAAATTTCAGTTCATTCCTCGTTACAGACGAGGGTATGGAAAGCAGCATTTCGATGGTGTCGAGTGCTTTTTCCATTTCACCCGCCGTCGAGTATATCACAGCAAGTTCCAATTGAAAGTCGGCGCCATCAAGAGCATCTTTTTCAATGGGCACCAGTTCCGTGGCTCTTTCCCCTTCACGAATGGCGGCTTCATACAGTCCAAGAGCGGCATACACCCGCCCAAGACCCAGATGTATCCGAGGGTCATCGAAATAGGCATCCCTCAATTCTTCCATAATATCCCGTGCCGACTCAAAATTTTCTCGCGCTTCTGATGTTTTATCCATTCTGTCCATAATAATTCCGGCATAATATTCTTTGGGCAAAACAATCCACTGGTATTCGATAATTTCATTCGCATTCATTGCTCCACGAAGCGCTTCATCCCAGTTACGATCGATGTAGTTCATAACCCACCACCAATCAGAAAACCGTTCCACGGGATCTTCGTACCCTTTGAAAGCAGCTCTTAACGTATCAAGGGTACCATGCCAATCGAAGTATATGCGACCTCTGAGCAAATTACTTGGTATATCCGGAGCGAGTTCGATTTGCCGATCAACCGCTTGCACCGCTTTGGGAAAATGACGCATCCGCATATACTGAAATGCTAACTGCTGATAGTTATTAGCATTCCGGGGATCGAGTTCTATGGCTTTTTTGAAATGTTCAATTCCTAATTCCCAATTACCAAGGCGTCGGTTTATAGCACCGAGCGAGCTGTGTAAGTTTGAATTGTTCGGCATGCTTTCACGTGCAATATTCATATGAACGAGTGCACGTTCGTAATCCCGGTGGCCCCAATAAAGATATTGTCCCTTCGCCATATGAGCTTCGGGAAGATCCGGATTGAGCAACAATGCACGTTCCACCATCTCTCCGGCTTTATCTATCCGATCGCGGCTCCGATCTGCGGCAAACCAATACATTGCCGCATGCACAAATGAAAGTCCTGCATACGCATGTGCAAATTGTGGATCATGTTCTATCGCTCGTTCTAAGAGTTGGATAGTCGATTCCCACTTGTCCCGGCTATATCCCGGCCGGGATAGGTATTCACGTGCCTGTATATAGAAATTATATGCTTCGGTATTCTCTGTCGGCAGTTTCTCAAGCCGTTCTAATTCCTGCGGTGTGAGTGATGCATGCAGGGCATCGGCGATCTCCCGGGAAAGCTCCCGTTGAATTTCAAAAATATCGTCGAGATCTTTATCGTACGTTCCTGCCCACAGATTTCTTTCTGTATCCGCTTCGATCAACTGTACGGAAACACGGACACGATCTCCCAAACGGCGCACTGTACCCTCAAGAAGCGCGGTAACTCCAAGATCCCCCGATATTGCTCTGTAGTCCCGCGGAGTATCTGTATAGCGCATCACCGAACCGCGGGTAATCACCCGGAGATCACCGATGGTGGAGAGGTGCGTTATAATGTCCTCATGGATTCCATCGGCAAAGAATACATCTTCAGGATCGGGACTGAGATTTTCAAGCGGCAGAACAGCAAGCGAGCGATCCTCAAACACCGGTGTTGAAGGCGTTGAGAAAAACCAGTATGCAACAAAGATGAGAGCCGCTACACCGATACTAATCGCAATGACTGCTTTGCGTTTACCAAACTCCGGAATGGTAATGGTAACCGATGTACTGCGCTGCGCTTGGCTCTTTTCTTCTTCCCGTTCAGTTGCTGCCGGAACAGTATGCGATCGATCTTCTGATGAAGGAGCAGATGATACCGGTATCTGCTTTGAGGAAGTTTTTCGCTTTAATCTCTTCAGTTCCGTTAACACATCGGCAGCAGACTGATACCGCTCCTCCGGTTCCTTCTCCAGCAGCCGGTCGAGTATATGATAAAGATCGCCGTGTGCATCGGGAAGATACTCCGAAAGCGGTGTCGCCTCCTCATTGACAATCGAATACATCATCGCCGCTTCGTGTTCACCGCGAAACGGTGTCTGACCGGTAAGCATTTCATACAGCATTACACCAAATGAAAAAATATCCGATCGTTGATCGACTTCATTACCCTTCACCTGCTCCGGTGACATATAAGCCATGGTTCCAACGGTGCTGCCCGATTTGGTGATATTCCCCGTTCCTTTTAATTTTGCTAAACCGAAGTCCATTACCTTAATACGGTTCTTGGAATCGACCATTATGTTCTCCGGTTTTATGTCGCGGTGGACGATGCCTTTCGTATGAGCTTCATCAAGGGCTTCGGTGATTTGAATGGCATACGATATCGCGATGTCGATTGAAAGCCCCCCCTTTAGTCCTCCCTTATCAAGGGGGGACGATGTGATATTATCGCGCAGGGTTTCACCATCCACATATTCCATAACGATGAATTGATTTCCATCAAATTCATCCACATTGTGGATAGTACAGATATGCGGGTGGTT
>PWXV01000144.1 GCA_003568415.1 Ignavibacteriales bacterium | reverse complement strand
GTCAGTGCAACGGTTACCGTTACATCCAGGCGTGCACTTGCACGGATGGTAACCAGCTATGAGATTGTTGATGTCGCGATGGGGACAACCGTGAGAACGGCAAATATTCCACAGGAAGTTGAAATTGTTATTGAATTCGCATCGTTCAGGGGCGACGAACGGGCATTAAGTAACAGGTCACGACGACTTGTCAATACTGAACCCGCATATCCACCTTCAGAAAACGAACTCGTTTTGCACCTCACTGAGCTGGTTGCTGAGAAATTATCCCGCGATATCATTGCATATTTTAATTAAAATATACCTGCTGTTCCTCAAATCTTTGTATTAACCCCATAATTTGTCTCAGTAATCTTTTCTCTAAGTGATTTATAAATAATAAGATACACCCCTGTGATACACCGCATAGCAAAATTGACTCGTTTTTCATTATTTGTGACAAACAATGTGGTTCGGTGGAAATATTGATAAACCATTCATAGCAGATAAATTCTATGAGCATTTCCGGTAAAGATGCTTTTTGTATCGTTAATGGACAGGCGAAATTGGTATATACCAGTGGTACATTTAATTCACTATTTGGATACAGTGAATGTGAATTTCAGGATATTGATATGTACACATTGGTTCACGCTGATGATCATAGTAAAGTTCATACGTTGCTCAGCAATGGATTTATTTCCAAAAACGATCACAATTATATAATGAATGCCAGGACGAAAGATGGCGATCATATTCTCTGTAAGACTACATCGAGTATAGTACGAGCTCATAATTCGGAGAATCGGCAGGTGCTTGTTCATTTTCAGATGATATCAAGCAATAATGCCGGTCAACAAGCTAACAACAAGTCAGAACAGAAATTCCGGATCTTGTTTAATAACGCCTATGATGCAATTCTTCTTATGAAAGAAGATAGATTTATAGATTGTAATCCTCGTACTGAGGTATTGTTCGGATGTTCACGCGAGGAAATTCTGAACCGGAGGCCGCACGAATTTTCTCCGGTACTTCAGCCGGATGGTAGAGACTCGAAAGAAAAAGCCGCAGAAAAAATTAAGAAAGCATTGCGTGGAGTCCCGCAAACTTTTGAATGGACTCATTGTCGTAAAGATGGTGTGAAGTTTGATGCAGAGGTTAATCTCAACCGGATAGACATCGATGGTGAAGAAATGGTGCAGGCTATCGTCCGGGATATTACAAAGCGAAAAGAAACCGAAGCAGAGTTGCGATATCGAGTGGATTTCGAAAAATTTATTTCAAGCATTTCTACAAATTTTATTAATCTCTCGTCAGATGAGATTGAGGGGGGAATTCGTAACACTCTCGAAGATGTTGGTATGTTTGCCGGCGTCGACAGAAGTTTTATTTTTCTCCTTGATACTGAAACAGCTACTTACTCTATTGCATACGAATGGTGTAGTAATCGTTCTCCATCATTGTGTGATCGGGGAATGACTATTACGGCAGATTCTATCCCCTGGTGGCACGAAAAACTTGAACGATTTGAAAATGTACGGATAGCTGATGTATCAATTCTACCTGAAAAAGTTGAGTCTGAGAAAAAGATTCTTCAATCAATAGGTTCGAAATCATTTTTATGTGTTCCTTTGCGTATCGGTAAATCATTGATTGGTTTCTTTGGATTTGACGCAATAAACCACAAAGAGCAATGGTCAATCGAATCGGCCGATCTCTTGCGCATTGTAGGTGAAAAAATTGCACAATCTCTTGAGCGCAAACGACGGGATGAGGAATTGCAGCGTCTTGCAGCCCAACGGAAACATCTCCTTGAAGTGTCAACCTCTATGTTGGCGACACTAAATCTGGATGAGGTTATCACTCAAACATTAAAAGTACTTAATGAAATTATAAAGTTTGACGAATGTGGTGTTCATTTATTGGATTCTGAAAACTCGATATTACATCCTCATATCATTGTTGATTCATGTGGAAATCAAATAGAAACGAATAAAAGCATGGTACCGTTGGGGAAGGGAATTGTAAGTTCAGTAGCCCAATCCGGTGAGTCACAGATTGTAAATAATGCACATCTCGATCCAAGATCGTACTATCCTGACGGAAAAAGGTTCCCCCAAGAACATCTACTCTGTGTACCAATGCATACCAACAATAATATTCTCGGCACATTTACTGTTATTCGTCATAATGAATCACCATTTACAACCGAAGAATATGAACTTGTGCAATTGTTTGTCGGGTATGCAACGGTAGCTATGGAAAACGCTCGTTTATACCAGGCCATTCAAAAGCAGCATTCTATATCATCTGCGCTTCTTCAAACAGCTATATCAATAGTGGAGCAAAAAGACGTCAACAAAGTCTTAGGGATGATTGCAGAACAAGCCACACGTATAACGAGTGTGGACAGATGTGGGGTATATTTATGGAATGAACTACAGGCACAATTTGAACCGCTTGTCAATATAACTCCGAACCCGGAAGATAAATCATTATTTGAGAATACTATCATAAAAAGGGAAGAAGCTCCAATTGTAGACGAAATTCTCAGATCTCAGAACCCTATTGTGCTCGCTTCCGATACTATTTATGCATTATTGCCTGAAAAGGTTATTCAGATGTTTGGCATAAAGTCTATGCTGGTTATTCCATTTTTTAAAGGCGGTAAATTGCTTGGTGGAATGACCCTTGATGACACCCGGGAGAAACGGTCTTTTACACAAGAGGATTGCAATGTTGCTATTGGAATCGCAAATCAAGCAGCGGTTGCTATTGAAAACGCCCGCTTATTTGAGCAAATAAAATCTTCCGAAGAACGGTACCGTTCATTATTCGAAGATTCAAAAGACGGGGTATTCACCAGTACAGAAGACGGCAGGATTATTGATATCAATCCGGCAGGTATTGAAATGCTGGGATATGACTCGAAGGAAGAACTCTGTAATGTAAACATTGGTACAGATATTTATGCAAATTCCGACAGAAGAGAGGAATATAAAGATATATTATATCGAAACGGTTTTGTGAGGGATTTTGAAACGGTACTGAAACGAAAAAACGGAACTTTCTTCACCTGTTTAATTACCTCAACAGCATTTCATGAT
>PWXV01000338.1 GCA_003568415.1 Ignavibacteriales bacterium | reverse complement strand
TGGCGCTGGGTGCTTTTATCACGGGGATCATATTATCGGAATCGGAATTCAACCGTCAGGTTTTTGCCGATGCTATTCCACTCAGGGATATATTTAACAGTCTATTCTTTATTTCCATAGGCCTTTTGCTGGATCTCAACATTGTATTTGACAATGCCGGTTTATTTGTAATAATCGTGTTAACCATCATAATTATAAAAAGTGCAGTCATCATTTTGCCCCTTATGGTTATGAAGTATCCGTTTAAAACCGGCTTAATAGCGGGTTTGCTGCTCGGTCAGATCGGTGAGTTCTCATTTGTTCTCGCATTGGTTGGCCTGGATCACGGTATCATTGATTACGAATTATACAATGCATTTCTTGCAGCATCCATTTTTACACTTGTTCTTGTACCGGTCCTTGCTACCTCTATTCCCCCTGTGATAGACAAATTCAGCACATCGTTTAGAGAAACTGATAGTATACATACCGGACCAATCGATACGGTCATCAAACATCATGTTATCATAGTGGGATACGGATTAAACGGTCAGAACCTCGCCCGTGTCTTGAAGGAAACAGGTATTCCATACGTGATAATAGATATGGATCCGGAAACGGTAAGCCAGCTAAGGAATAAAGATGAACTGGTAATTTTCGGCGATGTTACAAAACCCGAAATTTTAGAACAAGCAAGTATTTCAACGGCACAATGCATCGTCTTTGCCATGGCTGATATTCATGCGACAAAGCTGGGACTTATCCTTGCAAAGAAAAGCAATCCCTCTATATTTACAGTTGTCCGGCTGCGCGAACTTGATGACGTGGATGAATTCACAGAGCTCGGCGCCGATGAAATAATCCCGGAAGAATTTGAGACATCATTGCAGATATTCAGTAAAGTTCTCGAAACGTACCACATACCGCTTAACATAATAATGAAACAAATTGCTATCGTGCGAAACGAAGCATACCAGCTACTGCGTAAGGAGGGAACTCTTGAACGGCAATTTTCACGATTGAATGAAATCCTCGCTGCGGGTATAACAGAAACGTATTTTGTTGTGGATGATAATCCGCACGTGGGAGAAACCATAAGTGAGCTGGATATTCGCGCTAAAACCGGCGCTACTATTATTGCAATCGTGCGAAAAGGGAAAGCAATACCGAATCCGTCTCCGGGCGAACGCATCCGGGGACACGACACACTTGTCCTCGTCGGCGATCATAAATCGGTAGATGAAGCAATTCAATTTTTAAACGGTGAAAGTCAGTTAACAAAGTAAGGTGAAATCTTGCAAGAATATCCGATAATCAGGGACGTTGTTATCATTTTGCTTGTATCCGTCCCGATTGTATATGTATTTAATAAATTCAAGATACCGAGTATTGCGGGATTTCTGATTGCAGGTATTCTTATCGGTCCTTTCGGTTTTCGTTTAATTACCGAAATGGAGAATATCGAAATCCTTGCGGAGATCGGGGTAATCCTGTTGCTGTTTGCAATCGGACTTGAGATTTCGCTCCAGAAATTGATACAGATGAAGCGCCTCTTGATCATTGCAGGTGGATTACAGGTGGGTATGACAATCCTGATCGCCGGACTATTCTTTTACCTTATCGGTATACCGCTCAATCAAGGTATCTTTTTCGGTATGCTGCTGAGCTTATCAAGCACAGCTATCGTACTGAAACTCCTCGATGAGAAAAAAGAATTGGAGGCACCCCACGGGAGAATCGGGGTTGGTATGCTCGTATTTCAAGATATTGCAATCGTTCCAATGATCTTATTTGTACCTCTTCTTGGTGTTGCCGGTGATGTACGCATAGAAATGATCGGTTTGCAGATTATTGTATCAGTCATTGCTATAACGGTTATCGTCGTTTTCGCCCGTTACTTCATTCCTAAAATCATATATCAAATGGACCGGCTTCGCATCCGCGAAGTCTTCACCATCGGAACACTCCTGTTAATATTAGGCACGGCTTATCTCACCGAAGCAGCGGGACTCTCGTTCGCACTCGGTGCCTTTATAGCGGGTTTAATGATATCGGAATCCGAATATAGTCATCAGGTATTTGCCGATATTATACCCTTGAAAGATGCATTTATCAGTGTCTTTTTTGTCTCTATAGGATTATTGCTCAATGTTCAGTTACTACTCGATGTTCCGATGCAGATAATCGGTCTGGTAATCGGTATCATTGTAGTAAAGTGCGGTATTGTTGTTGCCGTGATAAAGTTTATGAAGTTCCCGATGCGAACCGCAATTATCACTGGATTAAGTCTGGCGCAGATCGGTGAATTCTCATTTGTGCTTGCGTCGGTAGGGCTTGCAAACAATGTGCTGACAACCGAACACTATCATGCATTCCTTGCCTCCTCTATATTTACGATGATGTTAACCCCTTTACTCGTGTATATTGCACCATCACTCGCAACAAAAGTAAGCGGAATGCAAACTACGTCTGTTGCAATACGAACTGATACTACCGACAGGAAATTAAAACATCATGTTATTATCGTTGGATACGGATTAAACGGACAAAATATCGCCCGTGTGTTAAAGGAAACAGGTATACCATATGTAATTATCGAGCTGAATCCCGAAACGGTCAATCGTCTTACTGCAAAGAAAGAAAATGTTATATTCGGAGATGTAACGAGGAAGGAGACTCTCGACCTCGCACATATAGGAACAGCACGATGTATCGTTTTTGCAATCTCCGATCCAGGTGCGGCTGCAACCGGCTTGCAGCTTTCCAACGAAATGAACCCCCACATTTTTACGATCGTCCGCGCAAGAGATACGAGTAATATAGATGAATTAAAGCATCTCGGTGCCAATGTTGTTATCCCGGAAGAATTTGAAACATCGCTGCAGATATTCAGCAAAGTTCTTGAGAATTATCATATACCGTTAAATGTCATTATGCAGCAAATGGCAATTTTACGAAGCGAGTCATACCAGTTGATGGTAAAGGAAGGAACGGATATTAGCTCCCTGACACACATCGATGAAATACTTGCTGCGGGTATAACGGAAAAATATTTTGTCGACGACGACAACCCACACATCGGTCAAACACTCAGCGAGTTGAATCTTCGTGCGCGAACCGACGCTACGATCATAGCAAT
>PWXV01000313.1 GCA_003568415.1 Ignavibacteriales bacterium | reverse complement strand
TGATGAGATTTCCAGACGAGAAAGTACTGACAGACATAGATACGGTTTTACGAAATATCGAGTTGTATATTGATGAGTTTGAAAAAAAGCAGTAAGGTGGCATGTGCGGTTGTTCCCCTCTATAAGAGGGGCTAGGGGTGTGTTTTTAATGGAAGCAGAAAATTATAATGAGAACCCTGCACGCTTGCCCTAAAGAGGGGCTCTGTGGGACTGTATATTCAACGTGTTGTTCTGGTGATAGGTGGGCAACCAGCACCTGGCACCTGGCACCTATCACCTATAACCTATCACCTAAAAGTGAAATATCTCTTTTTCTTAAACGGACCTGAACAATATCATCTCTTCAAACATACCATTCGCTCGCTCAGGGCAAACGGGAAAGAGGTGCAATTGTTCGCGAAGCAGCATGATGAATTGGAAGAGCTTCTGAACAATGCCGGCGTACCCTACATCAGTTCATCGGGTAAGCAAAGGAAAACAATAAAACTGGGACGCATCAGGGGTGTCTTCCGGAAGGACGTTGAACTGTTCGAATATTGTAAGAAGAACAAACCGGATATGATGATCGGTACCTCAACAGAAATTGCCCACGCCGGAAAACTGCTCGGCATTACATCGGTCAATTTTGTCGAGGATGATCTCTCGATCGACCGGAAATTCGGAGTGGCAACGTATCCGTTCACCGATCTGATTCTGTCGCCCGTTTCCTGCGATAACGGTAAGTGGAATAAGAAAACGATTTTTTATCATGGGTATCATAAGCTTGCCTACCTGCATCCGAAGCGATTCAGACGAAAGCAACAGATTGCGGAGAAATACGTTGATCCGGGAAAACCATTTTTTCTGCTCCGGTTTGAAAATCTGAATATACTACCGGAGACCAGTGTCCGCGGTCTGGATCAACGGCTCGTTAACGAGCTGATACAAAATCTTGAACAAAGGGGAAATGTATACCTTTATTCAGAAGACGAAATGCCCGAAGCATTTGAACAATACCGGCTGAAAATTAATCCGGATGATCTCCATCAAGTGCTGTCATGTGCACACCTGGTTATCAGTGACAACGATAGCATGGCGGTCGATGCAGCGATCCTCGGTACACCGACTATACGCTTATCTGATTTTACCGGAAGTCTTGGCGCGCTCGACGAGCTTGAGACGAAGTACGGTCTCAGCTACAGCATTCCTGCCGATAAACCCCGGCAGGTACTTGCGACCATTAATACGCTCTTTGCCATAGAGGACCTGCGCGATACGTTTGCAAAGCGGCGCATGAAAATGCTCAAGGATAAAATAGACGTTTCCGGATTTTTTATCTGGTTCCTGCTCAACTACCCCGAAAGCCGGACACTGATGAGAAAGAATCCGGAGATGGAGTTCAGGTTCAGGTAATGTAATAAAATGTACGGGCGAAATGAATTTTCGCCCTATATGTCAAAACAACCTGAATTTGTGCTGTTTTGAACATTTTGTCATTTGAATTTTTCCCGCTGTACGGGATCCCGGTATCTATTATAGCTATGAAAGATTTGAGCGGGAGGTATTGTTTCCCCGATAAATATCGGGGTCGGATTTAGTGCTTAGGATTTTCAATCGAACTAAGTAATCCATATTCAAAAACATTTTAACTATCACCCATCACCCATCACCTAACACCTAAAACCTATCACCTGACATGAAACTTCTTTCTATAGTAGGCGCCCGCCCGCAATTTGTGAAGCTCGCACCATTCGCGAGAGCGGTGCGCCACGAATATACCCATGTTATTGTCCATACGGGTCAGCACTACGATCACGGTATGTCGGGTCTGTTTTTTGAACAACTTGAAATTCCCGAGCCTGACATCAATCTGAACATCGGATCGGGCGACCACGGTGCGCAAACCGGAAGAATGCTCGAACAGATCGAACGGACGCTTAAGAACGAAGAGCCAGATTGCGTGGTGGTATTCGGCGATACAAACTCCACACTCGCCGGCGCTCTCGCCGCGGTGAAGCTGCATATTGCGGTTGTACATATCGAGGCCGGATTGCGAAGTTTTAACCGGATCATGCCCGAAGAAATTAACAGGGTGCTGGCAGATCATACGGCTGACTATCTCTTTGCACCCACAGCCACGGCTATGAAAAATCTCGCGAATGAAGGTCTCGCCGACCGGTCGTACCGTACCGGCGACATTATGGTCGATGCTCTCTTGGAGAATCGCGTTCGTGCGGAAAAAATGGCGGATAATGCCCGGAACTTCGTACCGGATGATGATCCGTATTATCTGGTAACGCTTCACCGTCCGTATAATGTGGATAACCCGCGGCAATTGCAATTGATTTTGCGCGTGCTGGCCAACAACGGTCAAAATGTTATATTTCCCGTTCACCCGCGAACGCAGACGGTCATCGACAAACACAACATTAAGGTCCCTGAAAATATAACGACCATACCGCCCCTCGGCTATCTCGATTTTATCTATCTTGAATCCCATGCCGAGAAAATCATCACCGACTCGGGCGGTATTCAGAAGGAAGCATATATTCTTGAAAAACCGTGTATCACCCTTCGTCCGGAAACAGAATGGGTGGAAACGGTGGACTGCGGCTGGAATCTTTTATTGGATCCGTCATCCGATATTTCTCCCGGTGCAATAGCACAATTCAAACCACCGGCCGAACACCCTCCGATTTTCGGCGAGAACGTAGCCGAGGAGATGGTGTCGGTGCTGGGTAATGTACTGGATGATTGAGTGGTTCTCGCTGAAAAAGTCAGGTTTTCCCGGATTGTCGGGAGCATACGCGACTCAGCGAGTCGCGTTACATGCTTAAAATCAAAACTCTTAACACAACACACCCATCATACATCACCTTCCATGGGGGAAGCGTAATGTTTTTTGAAGTAACATCATAATCAGTACAACACCAAATATAAGGAGTAATACTATGCACATCCCCCGACTACTTCTCATGGCAATCGCCATAGTGGTATTTTTTGTTGCGGTAACCGATGAGGTGCAGGCACAGCACGACAGGAATTATTTTTATTTCATCGGACAGGCAGGCGCGACATCGTATCATGGCGATCTGACCTCGGTTAACGATGACCTTTCAATGTTCGACCTCGGCATCTCAGGCGGTAT
>PWXV01000100.1 GCA_003568415.1 Ignavibacteriales bacterium | reverse complement strand
TTCCGGTTTATTGCCGTCGAGGGAGATTGGACCTCTGCATATGAAGTTACAAAATATATAAAGGATCTTCCCGGTGCCGGTGACAGTGCGGAAGAGGTCCTTGCAAATTTCGACAGATGGCCGCCCTGGATGTGGAATAACGAGGAGGTGAAAGAGTTGGTGAATTGGTTGCGTGAATATAATATGGCAATTCCAGAAGGTGAACGTGTCGGGTTTTACGGTATCGATATATATGGTATGTGGGATTCGATGCATGCTGTTATTGAGTATTTTGAAAAACATTATAGCGAATACGCCGATCAAGTTCAACAAGCATACAATTGCCTAATCGCTTTTGATGACAATCCCCAGGCATATGCCGCAGCTGTTTACCAGGGACGTGCGGATTGCCAGAGCGATGTTGCAGAGGTTCTCTCATTACTCCGTGAATATGAAGAGCAGATGAGTACAGGCGACCCACGTAATTATTTTAATGCAAAACAAAATGCACTGGTTGTGAAATATGCCGAGCTGCATTATCGGTCAATGCCTGACCGCGGCCCCGATTCCTGGAATTACCGTGTCCGTAATTTTAAAAACACTGTTGTTCGTCTCGGTGAATATTTCGACGGCAACGGCAAGGGAGTAGTTTGGGCACATAACACTCATGTTGGTGATGCCCGGGCGACACCAATGGCAAATCAGGGTATGGAAAATATCGGTTATTTATTAAGAGATAGATTCGGGCCGCTAAATATTTTCATTGTTGGATTCGGTACACACCGCGGCAGCGTTCTTGCAGGAAGTGAGTGGGGGGCTCCAATGGAAGAAATGGAAGTTCCCGAAGCAATAAACAATAGTTTTGGCGATTTATTTTACCGGGCAGGTGTTACAAATGCTTTAATTGTATTTGATGCGGAAACACCCGAAGCGTTATCGGAACCGCGGGGTCACCGGGCGAAAGGAGTTGTCTATAATCCACTGCAGGAACGGGGCAATTATGTTCCTACCATATTACCGCAACGGTATGATGCATTTATATTCATCGAGGAAACAGGGCCGTTAACACCCCTTTTCTGAAATACAGCGATAGTACAACTTTAGCTATGCGATCAGGCATTCATCCAACCAGAGCCTCCCGATAAAAAAATATATTTGCCCGGGTTGTCACCTGGTTACTTACCGGTTTCTTCATATATTTTTGCTTGTTTCACAGGGTATCTTTTTGTAAATTAAATGTTTAAACCATTTTTCGGTATTTTAGATATTTGACTATGTACACAAGTAAAATCGATAAACCCCGGTCAAATTGCGGCGTTTTCGGTGTTTTTAAACATCCGCAGGCTGCAACGTTAACCTATTACGGCCTTAATGCTCTCCAGCATCGGGGACAGGAAGGGACCGGTATTGTTACCCTCGATTTTGAAGCTGAAAAAAACAGATACCACTTAAATGTGCATAAAGGTTTCGGACTCGTCAGTGAGGTTTTTAAGGATGATACTATTCTTACAAACACATTGACGGGTGAAGCTGCCGTCGGACATAACCGTTACTCAACTGCTGGTTCTGCAAATAATAGATTTAATATACAGCCGTTTACCGTTAATTACCGTAACGGCCATATGGCTCTTTCTCATAACGGTAACTTTACAAATTTCAGAACACTCAGAAAAGAACTCCAGGATAGCGGCACTATCTTTCAGACTACATCCGACAGCGAATTGGTTTTACATTTGATCGCTCGAAGCGAAAAACGCGACCAGCTTGATCAGGTTGAGGAAGCATTAAACAGGGTCGAAGGAGCATATTCACTTGTTTTAATGACCGATACTGCCTTGATCGCTGCACGAGATCCACACGGTTTCCGACCGCTTGCTCTCGGTAAGTTTGAAGACTCGTATATTGTCGCTTCGGAGACGTGTGCATTTGATATTATCGGCGCAAAATATATTCGTGATATTGAACCGGGAGAAATTCTTATTATCAATGATACTTCATTGATGACCGGTGAAACACAATCGAGGCGAATCAGTAAAGTTGTTGACAAGCCCCACCACTGTATATTTGAATATGTGTATTTCTCGCGTCCCGATAGTATAATATTCGGTGAGAATGTTGACAAAGTCAGGCGCAAACTGGGGAAACTTCTCGCCCACGAACATCCGGTAGAAACCGATGACGATGAACTTGCGATTGTGATAAGCGTTCCTGATGCGAGTAATACAGCAACATTGGGATATGCAACGGAGAGTCAGAAAAACGGACAAAATATTCGCTTCGAGTTAGGACTGATACGCAGTCACTATGCAGGCAGAACTTTTATCCAACCATACCAGGATATGCGTGAGGCAAAAGTTCGCACCAAATTCAATACGGTAAAGGGGGTGCTCAAGGGAAGAAAGGTAGTCGTGGTAGATGACTCGATAGTTCGTGGTACAACGGCGAAACTACTTATTAAATTGATACGTGAAGCCGGACCGAAAGAAATACATTTTCGCATAACTTCACCGCCGATTCATAATCCGTGTCATTACGGTATGGATTTTCCGAATAGAGAAGAACTGATTGCAAATCGTCTCGACGGTGATCTCGAAGCAATCCGTAAAGAATTAGGAGTTGATTCTCTCGGTTATCTGTCGCTTGATGAAATGCTCAACGCAGTACCGAAAGAAAATATGGAAGGGTACTGTACTGCATGTTTCAGCGGTGAGTATCCCGTTCCCATTGATATGGAAACAACGAAGGAAGAATACGAATTATGACAAAATCCACCGATTCAGCATTATACGCACAACGGAATCTCTGGACGATCTCGAATTTCATCAGCATTAGCCGGATTTTACTTACCATCCCTATTGTTTACTTCCTGGTACAGGAAGGAGATACAGCACGATGGATAGCACTGGGGCTAATTGCCATAGCAATCCTAACCGACTCGCTTGACGGGATTGTCGCACGTGCGCGAAACGAGATTACGGAAGAGGGAAAGTTTCTTGATCCTCTCGCTGATAAAATTGCTGTCGGTGTCATTGTCCTGGTGCTGGCACTTACGGGTGAACTGCCGTGGTGGTTTGTCGGCATTATTTTGGGCCGAGACATTTTAATTGTTCTGGCCGGTATTTACATAAAATCAAAATACGGAGTATTATTTC
>PWXV01000089.1 GCA_003568415.1 Ignavibacteriales bacterium | reverse complement strand
TGAACTTGAGAGAGCTACAATGTAGCGCGACTCACTGAGTCACCCGGTTGAGTGAGGTGTCCTGCAATTTCATCATTATTATGCTCCATGAATGAACTTATGATTTAACGCAGAGGTCGCAGAGGACGCAAAGAACTTGTGTATCTGACCTCCGCCAAAAAGACGACGGACAGGGCTTACCTCCGACTCCTGGTTTCCACCTATCGATTTTTAATTGTTTAGCCCCAAATAGTTTTGCCTTATAACCGGTTAAACGCAATTGACAATTAGCAAGTGCAGCGTGTTCCAGGTCTCTTTCTGAATTTATCCTCGTTAGCAAACGATTGCGGTATTACTCACAATTGAGATTCTAAGCTGAAAGTAGTATTTTACTGTAACTAAATCCCATATCTCATAAACCGGTAACGGAGAATTGATTCTGCCTGATGATACATTGTAAATCGACTCTCTGAGTCGTGAGGTTGAGTGAGGTAGCAAAATGTACGTGATGTTTGGTGCTTCTTGTCGCGTTCGCGAGACCGCCTGCACACATACCCTCGCATAGTCTCGCGTTACATATAACACGACTCGCCGGGTCGTGAGGTTGACTGAAGCTGGAACGTGTATAACACTCAAAATCCCCGGCAAACAACGATATATCAAAGGCAGATCAATGTTACGCAAAACACTACCGGTTCTCCTTTTAATTCTCATTATCTCATATTCCTATCCACAGGAAAACACCGCCGTACTCGAAGGATTCATCTACGACCGTTTTACCGGACAACCGCTTCCGCGGGCAAACCTTGTTTTCAATGAGGGTGAATTCGGTGCTGCTGCCGGTGATGACGGATACTATCGTATTGAACTCCCCTTCGGAGTGTATACGATTACCGTCCGTTTTGTGGGATATGAACCAGTTCGTGTCGAACTCTTTCTTCCGCCTGATTCAACCCGCCGGCAAGATATTTATATGATAGAATCATCGGTCGTTCTCGAAGGTGTCACCGTTACCGCACGTGCGCACCGCATCGATCCCGAGCCGTATGCAGTTACGCGGTCTATTAATGTCGGCGAGATCGAGCGGCTCTCCGGCGTCATCGCTGACCCGCAGCGTGCAATACAAACATTGACCGGTGTGGCATCGAACAACGAATTAAGCGCCGAGTTCTTCATCCGCGGCGGCAATCCCGATGAGAATCTTATTTTGTTAGATAACATACCGCTTGTCGATCCGTACTACTTTACCCACGATCCCCGCACGAGCATCAGTTTTCTGAACACATCGATAATCGACCGGGCGCAGTTGATACAAGGAAATTATCCCATCCGCTACGGTCATGGTCTCACCTCGGTGCTGCGAATGTCGTCGCTTGCATTTCAGCCATCGGATCATACCGTTACTATTGGACTTTCGCTTATGCAGGCATCGGCTTTGGTGGAGGGAGGAAGACGTGACGGAATCTCATATGCTGTGGTTGGCCGTAGCTCAATGCCGTTTCACCGCATCGGACTCTCACATCCCTTTACCGATACCGATGCGTGGATGTACGATGTACAGGGAATGGTCAGAATGAACGATCCGCGGTACGGCAATCATAAAATATTTACGCTCGGCGGACGAGATACGTTCAGTGGCGGCTACGACGGCGGCAGCGATAATGTGTTGATTGCAACGTCATCTCAGTATTTGTTCAGCGCAGAAACAGCAGCACGCCTGTATACCGGAGTACAATACCGCGATCACAATATAACCGGGATAAATGAACGGATCGAATCGAGATTTACATCCTATACAAGCCGGCTTGAAGTCGAGACAATGTACTCCGATGCTCTTTCGTTTACCGGAGGGATAATGACATCGGTATTTCCCGTTCAGCATGAACGTGCCTTCCCGGAACCGGTCGAATCGATAGACCGTACCATCTCAAACACCGGAATATATGTAGAGGGGTTGTACCGGATGCAGGAATATTTTGTTATCATGCCTTCGCTTCGCGCGGATTATTTCACCCATCTTAACCGATTTGCCCTGAGCGGAAGCGTAACGGGCGGATACCGGCTTGATGAACGCTGGCTGTTGCGTGCAGGGTTGGGACATTATGTGCAACAACCTCATTACCGCGGCGCGGCCCGTGCAAATCAACTCGGTGTTTTTGAGCGGCTGAATGTACAACGATCAACCAATATTACCATCGGCGCAGACGGCGATCTCGAAGATGATGCATCGGTCCGTTTTGAATTGTTTTATCATTTCCTCGATGACATCATGGTGCAGCAGCCGGGTGATAGTTATCGTCGTGAGTATTCCGGCTATAATGATGCGACCGGATTTGCCCGGGGGTTCGATGCTGAATTCCGTATCGAAGACAGACGTGTGCAGGCGTGGATCGGCATTACCATGATGCAGGCGCACGAAACCGATCATCGCCTGGACCGGGGCCCGTATCAGCGGACGAACTCGCAGACGTTTACCGTCAATACCGTGTTTGAGTACAATATCGGTAACGGTTATATTGCCAATCTGCGTGCATTATACGGCCGTGGTTTTTATCACGATGATGAAGACGAACGGGAAAAATTTCCCGAGTACCGCCGGATCGACGTGCGATTCGCTAAATCGTTTTCAGACGGAGTAATCTTCCTCGACATTATGAATATATGGAACATCAGGAACGTCGCGGGCGGTTCAGGCGGGTTCATACCCGATTGGGAGTTGGGGTTGCCGAGAGTGTTCAATGTCGGTTTTAATGTGCAGGTATGAGCGTCATATCCTTTAAAAACGATAAAAATATATTGACATTAAACCAAAGTTTTCTTAAACTTTATGTACACACCTCACGCCCACAAAATATTTCTCCATTTCGGGAGTACCTACAAAAAATAAGGAGAACCGTTATGAGTATATTTTATCGACTTTTACCGGCAATCGCTTTGCTGGTTTTAATCGCGGGCTGTGATCTTAATTTACCGCAAGAACAACACGTTATGAAAGCAGATCGATGCGACGATGAAATCGTGCAGGATTTGATCGATATTCCCGGTCTTTATGTGGATATACCGGAGGAACCGCGGCCGTGGGATATAGATGCAACAGTGTTACGGGATTCGATCGCGGCACACGACGGCAGAGCGATGATCGGTTTGAAGGCACCCGAAAGCGAACG
>PWXV01000172.1 GCA_003568415.1 Ignavibacteriales bacterium | reverse complement strand
GGACCGAGCGATGTCAGATTATCCGGTGATGAAATTCCCGTTTCAGTAAATATTCCTGTATGAGGATCGAAAGCATGTGATGTCCAGTTCGGATATACATCACTGAACTTGTATGCATTAACCCAGACATTACCCGCCACATCGATGGCTGGCCACATAGGAAATTTTTCAGTATTCTCCGGATCATTATACGGATTGATATAATATGTTACCTTAAAACTTCCTTTTTCGATTGTATATAATCCCGCTTCGAGTGAGCTGACGAGAAAATGATTCTCATGCTCAACGATGGAATATAGATTAGTAGTACGGGCAGGTAAATCCAAATTTTGAAAAGTTTCATTAATAATATCGAATACATATATATCACCCCCGTTAGAAACTGTAATAATCTGATCATCATAAATTACGAGATCTGACAATGCATTCCTGCCTGCCTGCGGAGATACATCCTGCGGGTAGGGAAGAAAATGTTTTGCCGCACTTCCGTCGACCGGATGAAATACCAATCCGTACAAGGTCGCTATCCAAAGATTCCCCGAGGCATCCTCGGAAATCGTCCGGACGTTGTTCACTGCATGTGAAGCTTCGTAATCCTCCATCGAACGCCTGAACACATAATTCCAGGGTTGCATGTACATCATACTTATGCCATAGTTATGATAACCGAACCAGACATTCCCTTCATTATCCGGGAAAATATAATGCACATCATTTTCAGCAATAGAGTTCGGGTTACCTTCCTCATGCCGGAAGACTTTTACCTCGCCCGTACCGGGGTGATACCGGAATGCACCGACATTACTCGAACCTACCCACAGATTTCCAAGATCGTCTTCATAAATTGATTGCATATATTCATCACGTAAATCGAGATCACCGAGTGTTGTTACCAGTTCCGGCTCCGGCTCACCATTGTACCATACTATAAATCCGCTTTGTGAACTTATCCAGATATTTTTATTACGGTCTGCCAGAACTGCCCATATTTGATTTGAGAGAACCTCATCGATACGACCTCCGAACGGCCCGGGTTTGCTAAATTCACGGGTGACGATGTCAAAATGATATATCCCCCGGGATGTCCCGAGCCAGAGGATATTGTTCTCACCCTCTGCAATGCTCCAGATTTCCACGACGTCATTCGTGTCTTCGTTTGCTATATTATAGAATGAGGCACTCAGTGTATCGGCTTGATAATCCTGATCCGGGAAATGGTAAAGCCCGTCTATACTTCCATGCCACAGATCTCCGTTTGAATCTTTCATAATCGCTCTTCCGGAACGAAGAGTTTGGAGAGTATCGGGTACTCGTACCGTTTTAAATATTCCGTTCCCCGGGTAAAAGAGATTAAGTCCGCTTGCGGTAGCTATCCACATATGACCGGCCCGGGTTTCGAGTATATTGAACACCTGACCTCTTGAAATTGATCTTTCATCCAATGGATCGTGTGTATAACTCGTTACAGAATAACCGTCGTATTTATCCAATCCGCTGTTGGTAGCGATCCATATAAAACCGTACCGGTCCTGATGCATGTGCCAGATGAATGAATGTGAAAGTCCGTCTCTTATGGTTATATGCCGGTATGTTTCACTTCCGGATTGTGCAATACTGATTTCATTCATAAAACACAATAAGATAAATACTAAAACAGGGACTATCCCGAAAAGCGTTTTATTGGAGTTCATTCTGTTTCCTTGAAAGTAAGTATTTATTCATAAATTAATAGCCATCCTATTGTTTTCTCATTATCCAAATATCCGCATTATCCATACCGTAATTAAAATAGAGCGTGGTGTTATCTCGTGAAATTGATAATTGACCTGCATTCCAATCCGATGGAAATTCATATATGTCGGAAATCGAACCGGTCTCAATATTTACCACCCTTAAGCTATCTCTTGAGATAAAAAGTAAATGTTTGTTATCGTTTAAAAATTCAGAGGCACCTCCGAAATCGGTTAATATTTTATATTCCTCATTCTCCAGCGAATAGGCGGCGATTCCGGTACTCGTCCATATATCCAACTGCCGTTTGTGACCCGCAAGCATCTTTCCGTCCGGTGAAACCGATCGTGCAACGAAGAGATGTTTCTCATCTATCGGCGGTAGATACGCCGGTTCCCGTTCGGATATCGGCAGGTCAAGATCAACAATAAATGCCCCTGTCTCGGAGTTTGCTACGATGTGCCGGTCACCGGGGAGAAACATAGGGTGGTACACGGAATGCGTTGCGAAATCGGTGAGTTGACGCAGACCGCTTCCGTCGCGGTGAATCATCCACACGTTGTAGTTTCCACCCCTGTTGGAATAAAAGACTAAATAATTTCCGTCGTTCGACCACCGGGGCAGCCGGTTTTTGTACTGATCGTTTGTCAGACGTCTGACATCCGTCCCGTCACTGCGCATGATATAAATATCCTCTCCCTCCTGCGGTGTCCAGTATGTTAACCATTCGTTATCGGGAGACGGCACCGGCCTTGCGACCACCCTCGATCCCCTGGTAACCGGAACGGGAGCACCGGTAACCATCATTGTGGCCGGATCGAGACCCAATTTCATTATATTTCGTTCAGGATGATAAACAGCATACGATATGACACTGCCGTCACCTGAAATAGATAATGAACCGCTCCACTGTGCGGGTGTGGGTACCAGCTCAATATCTCCCCGCAATTTTCCGGTCCGTTCCGATATCGGCACCCGCCACAAGCTCATCGTACCGGCACGGTCGCTGGAAAAGTACAGATATCTTCCGTCGGGCGACCAAACGGGGGACCAGTTAACAAACACGTCATCGGTTATCTTTACCGGTTCACCGCCCGTTGCGGGGATAGTATATAAATCGCGCTGACCCTCGCCGGAGAGTATCGCCCAGTATGCGATTCTTCTTCCGTTCGGCGACCACTGCGGATGAACCGCATCGCCATCGTAAATTTTTCGCAGATCCCCCGTGTTCACGTTTACAATCCAGAGTTCACTGATGCCTACTCTCGAATTCGGATTGTGAACTAATTCCGTACAAAATACAATTTCGCTTCCGTCCGGCGACCAGGAGGGATGATAACCGAAATCGGTAAGGCGGCGTACCGATTCACCCGTCGCCCCCATAATAAATATTCCACCTCCGTCCCTCGATGATTG
>PWXV01000282.1 GCA_003568415.1 Ignavibacteriales bacterium | reverse complement strand
ATGAGAGAATTGCGATAAGGAATAAATTAATTCTTTTCATAATACCTGTATGTTTTGTAAGTTAAGCACAGAAAGCAAGGCGCAGAGCGCATGGGGCATAGAGTATCTAATCGACCAAATAACAACAGCTTATAGCACCAAGCTCTCTGCGCCATGCGCTATGCCCTTTGCGCTCTGCGCCTTGCTTTCTGTGCTTAACTTACAAAACATACAGGTATTATGAAAAGAATTAATTTACTCCTTATCGCAATTCTCTCAGTCGCGCCCCTATTCGGACAAGAGAATGATTATGAACATAAGTCAATTACCCTGGGCTATTCAAATACCGGCATTACCGTCGGCAATTCAGCCCGCACCAATGGAATACGGTTTAACATTAGAGACCGGTACGTTGAGAAAATAAATGGTATCAATGTAACCCTCTGGTATCCAAATGAAGACGAAAATCCCGATGCCTTTATTAACGGTCTTGCGATAGGTCTGATTCAATCGCACGCTGCGACCTTAAATGGAGTATCCGTAGGAACAGGTTTTAGCGGAAACAAAGTAAACGGTTTCCATATTGGAATTCTCGGCGGCGCTTCCGGAGAAAGTTTTAATGGCATTGGTATCGGTGGTCTGGGGATTGGATCCGGTGGATCTCTATCCGGTTTGGTTGTTGGCGGATTGGGTGCGGGATCCGGCGAGAATATGACAGGTATTGCACTTGGTGGTTTAGGTGCCGGAAGCGGAGAGAACATGACAGGCATTGCCATTGGCGGTATAGGAGCCGGAAGCGGTAAAAACCTGACGGGCGTTGCTATTGGCGGCATAGGAGCCGGTTGCGGGGAAGATATGAGAGGGCTCGCGGTTGGTTTAATAGCATCGGGCTCCGGGAAGAATGTTAGCGGGATAATAGTTGGCGGCATAGCCGCAGGAGCCGGGGAGGATGTGAGAGGTGTCGGTATCGGAGGATTGGCAGTTGGCTCGGGTAAATCATTTACGGGGATTTCCCTGAGTCCCGGTATGGTGAAAACGCCCGGCTACACCGGATTTGCAGCAGCATCATATGTTAATGTCGATCAATTTACGGGACTATCAGTTGCCATTTTCAACAATGTTAAAGAACTTAAGGGTATTCAAATCGGATTGATCAATTATGCGGGAAATAACCGGGGATTATTGAGGGTGCTACCTTTAGTTAACGCACATTTTTAGTAATAGATCTTACTGAACCGCTAATGAACGTGGATAAACGCTAATTCATTAAAATCTTATAGAGGTCCAAACACCGTTATTTCAGCGTTTGTCATAGTTATACATTTTATATTGGCGTTCATTCGCGTTGATTGGCGGTTTATTATTAGCCATACTATTCAAAAACTTCACCCAACTTTACCGTCAATCCTCCTATCGTTTTCACCTCCACCACATCTTGCTCTTTAAAAGTACCCACATTCCTGTACGATTTATTTTCCAATACATACTGCTCGACCGTCCGGGCCGACGGGTCGACAATCCAGTACTCTTTTACACCGTAACGCTCGTATAGATTTTTTTTGGTTACACGATCCAATGTTTCAGTCGTTTCGGAAAGGATTTCAATTATGAGATCAGGCGCCGCGATGATGTTTTTTTTAGTAATGATATGCGATCTGTCTTTAGATACAAACAATATGTCCGGTTGAACTATGTCTGTCATCGATAAAACAACATCAAGAGGTGCATAAAAGACTTCTCCGAGTTTATTTTCCGTTACAAACTTTCTTAATTCAAATTCAATTCTTCCCGATATCCTCTGATGATTTGTGAGTGGAGCAGGGGTCATATACAATTCTCCATCGATTATTTCGTGTTTTTTCCCATCATCGGGAAGGGCAAGGTAATCGTCGTATGTTACGGTTTTAGCTCGAGTAGTCATGACACATCCATCCTTTCCATAATAAAGTAAATTATTGTTTAGCAGAATAAAAGTCAATAATCAACTACCCATTTAACAAAAACATGCCCGTCAACATTCTCCAAAAATGGGCTCTATCACTGGCAACGTTTCTGTACTCAATCACCTGTAGGATAACTGGCAGGTATCACCCACCCACTGTCCGTTTCCGAACACCAGTGTCCGGTTACATAACACATACTATTTTGAAACATCCGAAAATCGTTCTTTTTGGGCTTTTTAATATTGGCCTGTTATTTGTATGTATAAATAATAAGAAACCTAAATGAAATCGAAATTAAGATTATGGACCGAAAAATAGAAAAAAAGAAGTGGACCCCGAAAAAGATAGCCCTCATCGCAGCGGCTGCTATTTTTATTTTTTTCACCCTTTACAGTTTTATCCTGAGCGACAGCGGTTCACGTCTCAATGTTGATAAAGACCGCATCACGATTTCAACTGTCGAGCAGGGTGAATTCCTTGAATTCATACCCGTCAGCGGATCGGTTATACCGCTACGTACCATTTTTCTCGATGCAATAGAAGGCGGCCGTGTACAGAAAATTCATATAGAGGACGGCAGTTTCGTCGAAGAAGGTGATACCATACTATCGCTCACGAACAATACCTTGCAGCTCGATGTGTTTAATCGTGAAGCACAGATCCTCGAACAGATCAACAACCTGCAAAACACCAGGTTGAGTCTCCAGCAGGAACGGCTTCGTTTGCGCGACCAGGTACTTAATTATGAATTCCAGATGAAAAACCGGAGACGGGTTTACAATCAGAACAAACAGTTGTGGAATAAAAATCTTATCTCCGAGCAGGAGTATCTGGATTCACGTGAAGCCTATGAACAATCCGAACGCCAGCTCGACCTTGTCTCGGAAACCATGAGGCTAGACTCTCTCGCGACCGAAAATCAACTCAGACATATCGAATCGTCGCTTGACCGGATGATGACGAACCTTGAGCTTGTACAGCGCAGTCTCGATTATCTGATCGTTACCGCACCGGTGAGCGGACAATTAACGGCACTCAACGCCGAGGTCGGTGAATCGAAAGTACGCGGCGAGCGGCTGGGTCAGGTTGATATTCTGGAAGGATTCAGAGTCCGTGCTTCAATCGATGAACATTACATAGCCCGAATTAACATCGGGCAGCGGGGCGAGTTTGATTTTGCGGGACAGACATACACGCTGGAGATCACACGCGTATATCCGCAGGT
>PWXV01000166.1 GCA_003568415.1 Ignavibacteriales bacterium | reverse complement strand
GGTGTGGAAGGTAACACCGGATTTTGAAGGAACAGTTACATGGGTAAGGTGGATAGATGATACCACACTTGCGTTCACATCGGAAGAAAAAACCTGGACCCGTATGAGCAGTATTCCATATCGCGGCGGCGAGCGAACAATTTTGTTTGATGAAAGCGAACATCCTGAATTTACATCGGCACAGTTTGCAGACGACAAACAAACATTTATTGCTATCGGGTCGAATTATAATCATCCAAACGAAATATTTGTCGGTGATATTACTACAACTGAAATGAATCGAATCACATATCATAATCCTGCTCTCGCGGAGCCCGACTTTCAGAATTATGACTATGTTGAATATGAAGCACGTGATGGTCTTATAATTACCGGTTTATTACTAAAACCTGTTAATTACCGTGAAGGTGAGCGCTATCCTCTTATATGCCAGATTCATGGCGGTCCTGAAGCAGCGTATACTCACGGTTGGAATACATCATACGCAGCGATGACACAGCTTTACTCACAACAAGGTTATATGGTATTCCTTCCAAATTACCGTGCCAGCACAGGTCGTGGTGTTGAGTTTGCAAAAGCGAACCATCAGGACGGCGGAGGTAAGGAATTTACCGATGTTATCGATGGTGTTGAATATCTTGACAAACAGGGATTGATCGACCGGGACCGCGTTGGAATCGTGGGTGGTTCATACGGGGGTTATTTTGCCAATCTTGCTGCGACACGATATGCCGGAAGCTTTACCGCAGCAGCAAGCTGGGTTGGTATTTCAAACCAGTTTTCCAAGGTGGGAATGACTGATACACCTCTTGAAAATATCTTGGTACATTTCGATCGTGCACATTACCAAAACGAACACCGGGTTGGAATTATGGAAGCATCACCGATCTGGTATCTTGAACGAGCCGTTCAGGAAGAGAATGAAACGCCCTTAATTATTCTTCACGGTGAAATGGATGCAAGAGTTCCGTATGGTCAAGCAGTTGAATTATATAACGGCCTCAAACTCGCATATAAGCACCATCGCGGAATGACCCGTGAAGAAATACCCGTGACATTTGTTTCCTATCCTCGTGCAGGCCACGGAACAGGGGAAGTCCGGCAACAATTGCACTTTTCGAACACGGTACTGGAGTTTTTCAAAAAACATTTAAAACCGGTTGAGTATACCAAATATTCAGATTGAAAAAGAGAAAATAATAATGTGTTTTTAAAATAAACGTTGCATTCAGGTATTAGCTATACCACCTAATATAAACGCTACCCGGAGGAATCCATGCTATCTAAAAAAACATTTATTGTACCTATCATACTTTTATTTCTTACAATCACATCTGCATCAGCTGAAGAACATGCTCTTCTCACACCCGAGATTGTGGTTAATCTTGAATTCGTTACCAGCACGGCTATCTCACCTGACGGAGAGAGGGTTGCTTATATTAAACGAAAACAACGCAGCCCTGAAGATGAGCGTGGCGGTCCGTATACAGAATTGTTTGTTGTACCAGCAATCGGAGGAGATCCGGTTCAATTCACCCACCAGCCGTATAATGTAGCCGACATTCAATGGTCACCCGATGGGAAGTACATTTACTTCAGGTCGAATCGACCGGCTGTCCGGGAAGGGATGCAGGTGTACAGAATACCGGTAACCGGCGGTGAAGCAAAACTGGTTACACGATCGGAAACACCGGTCGCAGCTTTTCAAATTGCACCAGACGGTGAACGCATTGCCTATATTGCATCTGATAAAAAACCACCTGAGATCGAACGCCAGGAAGAGGACTGGATTATCGAAGCAGATTATTTTCTACATCGCAGGATATATGTACAGGATTTAAAAAGTGATGAAGTTGAAAAGCTTACCGTTGACGACAAATCCGTTTGGTCGCTGGAATGGTCGCCCGACGGAAAAGTAATATTATATCAGGCAAGTCCGCTCCCGACCGTAGATCATTCTTTTATGTTCAAAAGCATGTATATTATTCAAGCTGACGGCACCGGCGAACCGCGTCTACTTACCGAGACCGAAGGTAAACTTGGTACTATGGCATGGTCACCGGATGGCCTGCACGTTGCATGGCATGGCGGCGTTGATATAAGCGACCCGATCGACGGCATGCTTTTCGTCGCCGATGTTGCAACAGGAGAGCAATGGGAAGTAAATCCCGGGTTCGAAGGAACCGCTGTCTGGGTTGACTGGCAGGACAACAACACCCTTGTATTCATATCCGAAGAAAAGGTATGGACAAGGATGAGTACTATTCCCCATCTGGGCGGTGAACGAACGATTATCTTCGATGAGGATAATCCGAATTTTAACTCGGCACATTTCGCAGACGACAGAAAAACATTTACCACGAATGCATCTGCATTCAATCATCCACCGGAGGTTTTTGTCGGCAATACAGAAATGATGAGCATCAACTGGATCACCAACCATAATCCGATACTCGACGAGATGGAATTCAACGACTATGAATATGTTGAATACGAAGCCAGCGACGGACTGCTCATTACGGGTCTGCTTCTTAAACCGTTGGACTATGGGGAAGGCAAACAATATCCACTCATCTGTCAGATACACGGTGGCCCTGAGGCTGCATATACCCATGGCTGGAACACATCTTACTCGGTAATGACGCAAATGTATTCGCACAACGGTATTATGGTTTTTCTACCCAATTATCGTGCAAGTACTGGCCGCGGTGTTGAGTTCGGCAAAGCAAATCATGGCGATCCGGGTGGAAAAGAATTCACCGACGTCATCGACGGTGTAGAGTATCTGGCCGAACAGGGATTGATCGATCGGAACCGCGTCGGTATAACGGGTGGTTCATACGGCGGATATTTCTCTGCACTTGCAGCTACCCGCTATGCAGGTAATTTTGCTGCATCGGCGATGTTTGTCGGTATATCCAATTGGATTTCGGATCTCGGCACATCGGATATTCCTTACGAACAATCGCTCGTACACTTCGATATGTGGCATTTTAATGAACGGCATCGCATTCCTATTATGGAAGGATCACCCATCTGGTATCTCGAGCGGGCGGTGCAACCCGAAAATCAAACACCGCTCTTGATATTACATGGTGCTGACGATGAGCGGGTACCGGTGGGACAAGGGCAGGAATTATGGGTCGGTTTAAAAATGGCGTATGACGTTCTGCGAGGAAAGGATCTCGACGAAATTCCCG
>PWXV01000080.1 GCA_003568415.1 Ignavibacteriales bacterium | reverse complement strand
ATACCAGAATCTGGTTACACAGATATTCTTGTTTCAAAGTAGAAGGTCTATCAGTTCGTTGCGTCAAGGATTAAATGTGTCCAGCGAATACATCAGGGTGCAGAGACTGCACTAAAAAAAGCCTTTTCATCTGCCGTTTGCAGGCGGGTGAGTATGTGGAGAGTAAGAAGCTTGTGTTTATGAAATAAGGAATGAGGGAACAACTATGTTACTATATCGAACTGTATTGCTATCAATACTTGTGTTCGTTTACCTGTTGAATCTAACGGCGCAGGATACACCATTAGAAGTCTACGTTCACGATAGTTACACCGACCATCCGTTGGAATCCGCACTGGTGAGTGTTTTATTGAATGGCGTCGTGATTGATTCCGCGTATACCAGTATAAACGGTATAGCAACCTTAAGCGGAGTCACGAGCGTGAGAGAACCGGTTGGATTGCCAACCTCCATTACACTCAGCCATAATTACCCGAACCCGTTCAGCGATGACACGAACGTGGAGATCGGTATCCCCGAAGCACAGACGATTACCGCGACCGTCTACAATATCCTCGGTCAGCGTGTTGCATCGGAGCAGTTGCCTGTAGCGGGCGGATATTATACACTCAATCTGTCGTTGGGTCATCTTCCGACGGGTGTTTACTTTTTGCGAATTGAAGGAAGGGAATCGCAGGCAATTAAATTGCTTAAGATGGGAAGGGGCATTCATCCGTCCGGTCCTGTGTTCTCGATCTCAGGGAGCAGTTTCCCCGGCGGAGCGACAATCGGCAAGTCAACGGGAGATGAATATACCGTACGTGCAGTGAAAGACCGGTATGATGTCTATGAGGCAGTATTAGAGCAACCGCTAAGAAGTGGGGTTGTCGTGCCACTTGCACGTAATAACATAGTTGAGTTCGTCGTGGTAGACGGAGATAACAATCCTGTCACGAAGCAGTTAGAGATAAAGATGCACGACTATCAAACGACTATAACAACCCCTTACACATTGACTTTGAAGTCCGGTGTATACAGAGCGTTGGGTGAAGTCGAGGAGGGTATTTCTTTGGAGCGTACGGTCGAGATACCCTCGGTTGATACGACGGTTGTTTTGTCATATGAGGAATCCGGTGTAATGCTCGAGGGCGCACCGGATGCGCCTGCTATAGATGCAACATATGACTTAATTATTCCGATTGTATATCCGGAGGAAGCGATCAGCATAGATCCGGATTTACTATACGACGGAAGGGTACTACGCACGGAAATTGAGGTTATTTTAGATCCAGATGTAACCATCGCCGATGTTAACGATCTGCTTAATAAATACGATGCACAGATAGTAAGTATGCTTCAGAACAATACTATTTTCATTCTCAGGGTACCCGATCCGGGTGATATCGCTTCGCTTAATCAATTGATTGCAGAAATTGAAAGTGAGGATATAGTACTCTTTATATTAAAATCGATCATCGTGGGAAATCTTGAACTGGCATCAGATAGCTCCATCCCAGGAGGAACGCAAGTATACCCTATTCATGTCCATGATAAACAATTCATTTCCCATCACCTTGCAGTGCGTGCTCACGCTGCATGGAACCTTCGGAATGCAATCACAGAATTGAATAACCGTCCGTGGATTGTAATAGCTGATAAATTCGGCGATGGTGCTCCCGGGAAGGGATATAACGCCTCGTTAACCAACACCGATTTCGCCACAGGGAATACCCACTTACATGGATATCACACGCTCGGCATCATTACTGGGATGTATGACGAGGTGGAAGGTTTAACAGTTGGGCAAAATTATGTAACTGGAATTTTTCCAGAGCAGCTGAGGGTACGCGCAGTGGATTTACGCAGCCGTGATGTAAACACATGGCCTAGAAGATTGAATTCATTAATAACACGCATCAATAAAATTATTGAAAGTGATTCCGATGCCAAAATTATCATAAATACAAGCTTGAGTAGTAGGCACTATGAAAATCAGATGCCTACCGCACTTTCCTGGATTAAAAAAGTGCGTGGTAATTCAGACTATAGTTCTGTTGGTGCCGATCTCGAAAGCCGTTTTATCCATTTCACCTCTGCAGGAAACCGCCGTAACGGAGCGAAATTGCCCATTGAGATTAGTCTTTTTGCCTATGCTGCTCTAGGTGATATAACAAGTGATGGAAATAAAGTTCCTAACTTAACAAACATATTTGTAGTTGAAAATCGTGTAAATACCCCTCATGATGAAAATAAGAAGCAGCGTCCGCTCCCTGGATGCGCATTTATAGAATCGTATATGGGTGGTAATCTGTCTGCTATGGGGCACGATATTTGGTCTTTTGGAGAATGTCTGGAAAAAAATGAGCAGCGTGAATGTATCCTGCATGCTTCTTATCCTCACACATCATTTCAGGCGGGAACATCAATGGCTACAGCTCAAGCGGCAGGAGTAGCGGCGTATGTCTGGTCGATAAACCCGGATCTATCAGTTAGTGAAGTAATGGATATTATCCGAAATACTGCTGAAATAAGAGCCATTAATAATACGCCGGGATTCCAATGCAACGATATTATCCCTCAACCCGTTGTCGATGTATACGCCGCGGTCCTCGCTGCAGGAAAGGAAAATGCTCGACGAGTAATGCTGGATATCTCATCAATATTCAATGGGGAATCCGCAGGCAAGTTCTTTCATGATGATATAGAATTGTTCCTCGAAGCAATCTCCGATCCAGGTAATGTAGGTAAGCTTAGATACAGTCGTATCGATTTTAACGGCGACGGTATTACAGGAGGGAGTAGCACTGATCGTTTTGATCTTAATATGGATGGTGAATATTCTGTTGTGGAGCAAAATATCGAAGGAAGGCTTATTCCGTTTGATGAAAACGAACTCACCGACATTGAAATACTATGTTACTACGCTTATTCGGATTTATATCAGGGCAGTTCGGACAGGCGCGGAGAGCTTTTAGACGGTTTATGCGGGGTATCGGGTGGATATAAAGTTGTAACTATCGGCAGCCAGATATGGATGGCGGAAAATTTAAGAACAAGAACGTACAGTAACGGTGAACCAATACCTCATCTTACCAGCATCGAAGATTGGATAAACACTGAATCCGGTGCGTATACGATTATGCCGCATGCGGGGTTCGATGATATAAATTCCGAAGAAGAAATGCTTAAGGCATACGGTGCTTACTATAACTGGTATGCAGT
>PWXV01000161.1 GCA_003568415.1 Ignavibacteriales bacterium | reverse complement strand
GCAACCTTAAGCGGGGTCACGAGCGTGAGAGAACCGGTTGGATTGCCAACCTCCATTACACTCAGCCATAATTACCCGAATCCGTTCAGCGATGACACGAACGTGGAGATCGGTATCCCCGAGGCACAGACGATTACCGCAACCGTGTACAATATCCTCGGTCAGCGGGTTGCATCTGAGCAGTTGCCGGTAGCGGGCGGATACTATACACTGAATCTCTCGCTGGGTCACCTTCCGACCGGTGTTTACTTTTTACGAATTGAAGGAAGGGAATCGCAGGCAATTAAATTGCTTAAGATGGGAAGGGGCATTCATCCGTCTGGTCCTGTGTTTTCGATCTCAGGGAGCAGTTCCCCCGGCGGAGCGACTATTGGTAAGTCAACGGGAGGTGAATATAGTGTGCGTGCAGTGAAAGACCGGTATGATGTCTATGAAGCAGTATTGGACCAACCGCTAAGAAGCGGGGTTGCCTTGCCTCTTGCACGGAATAACATAGTAGAGTTCGTCGTGGTGGATGGGGACAATAATCCTGTTGCGAAGCAACTGGATATAAAAATTCCCGACGATAAAATTACCATAACAACCCCTCACACATTGACCTTGAAATCGGGTGTTTACAAGGCGTTAGGTGAAGTTGAACAGGGTATTTTCCTCCAACATACAGTCGAGATTCCGTCGGTTGATACGACTGTTGTTTTGTCATTTGAGGAATCCGGTGTAAAGCTCGAGGGCGCACCGGATGCGCCTGCTATAGATGCAACGTATGATTTAAATATTCCGATTGTATATCCGGAGGAAGCAATCAGTGTAGATCCGGATTTACTGAATGGCGGACAGGTACTCCGTACGGAAATCGAGGTTATCACAGATCCTGATGCAACCATCGCCGAGGTAAACAGTCTGCTTGATAAATATAATGCACAAATCGTGAGTATGCTCCAGGAAAATACGATATTTATCATCAGAGTCTCCGATCCCGGAGATGTCACTTCACTCAATCAACTGGTTGGAGATATTGAGGATGAGCCAATCGTACTGCTTGTGAATAAATCGGTCATCGTGGAAGATCAGGAACCTTTGTATGATAGTTATCGGCAGGGAGAAATACAGCAGATTCCGGCTCATACTACCTCCATGGAACGGATCGATCATCATCTTGCGGCACGTGCCCATGCCGCTTGGAATCTAAGGGATGCCATAACAGAGATAAAAACACGTCCATGGATTGTAATTGCCGATTACTTTGGAGACGGACCTCCCGGTGCTGGATATAATGCCAACTTTCTGAACATCGATTTTGCCACAGGCAATGTAAGATCACATGGCTACCACGTGCTTGGTATTATCAGCGGGATGTATGACCGTGTCGGCACTTTAGGGAGCCACGCGAACGATGTTACGGGAATATTCCCCGAGCGGCTCAATGTTTATGCGGTGGACTTAGCAGGTACCGGTGTAAACACATGGCCCAGAAGAATGAATGAAATAATTTCTACAATCGGGCATATTCTCTCAGACGACTCCAAGGCACGTGTTATTGTAAATACCAGTCTGAACAGCAGGGATTTAAACGATCAGGCGCCGCATGCTCTGAGCTGGATAATACGGGTAAGAGGAATGCATTTTTTATTTTTGGAGGGTCTTGGGTTAGAGAACAGATTTGTTCATTTCACCTCTACGGGCAACAACAGGGTTGTAGATGGCAATATCGTAAGCTGGGCTGCGCGGGATAACAGCATGTTTGCCTATGCTGCGCTGGAAGATATGACACTCCTCAATTTTAATATTCCAAAATTGACGAATACATTTGTTGTTGAAAACCGTGTTAATACGCCACATCAGGATACGGGGGAATTACGGCAGCGCCCGGTGCCCGGATGTGCAAGCAATCGTTCGATAATGGGTGGAACCCTGTCTGCAATGGGCACTGATGTGTGGTCTTTTGGAGGATGTACGTGGATGGTCGAAAATGTTTGCCTTGTGTGGTCTTCAGATCCTTTTGCTTCAAATTTGTCAGGTACGTCAATGGCAACGCCTCAGGCAGCGGGAGTAGCGGCTTATGTCTGGGCAGTGAATCCTAACTTATCGGTCAGTGATGTAATGAATATTATTAAAAGAACGGCCATTCCGGACAAAACTACGTTAACATCTGGTTTTGCCTGTCATACGGAGACACCTCAACCGGTTATCGACTTATACGCAGCAGTTCTCGCTGCGGGTGGAATTGATGCACGTCGTATATTGCTCGATGTGTCCGGCGACGGCGTGTTCGATCACCACGACATACAAATATTTGTAGATACGCTTAAAGCCGACACGCTTGACTACTCTCGCTTTGACCTTAACGGCGACGGCATAAGGGGCGGAGGTGGCACTGAACGCTTCGATCTAAATATGGATGGCCAGTATTTAAATGTTTCACAAATGATTGAAGATGAAAATATCTCATTTGATGAACGTAATGTAACCGATATTGAAATACTTTGTTATTATGCTTATTCGGATTTATATGAGGGAGATGAAATTAAACGCCGGGAACTTTTAGATGGTTTATGCATGGATGCTGACATCGACGGCAATGTCTATAAAACCGTAAAAATTGGTAGCCAAATATGGATGGCGGAGAATTTAAGAACAACGCGATACCGTAATGGTGATCTCATATCAAATATAATAGATGAATCGGAATGGTCTACTACGAAGACAGGTGCATGGGTATATTTTGATAACGATACTGCATACGGTGAAATATATGGGAAACTCTATAACTGGTTTGCAGTTAACGATGAACGCGGTTTGTGTCCTGAAGGCTGGCATGTACCCAGCTTTGATGAGTGGGAAATACTAAGCGATTACTTAGGTGGCTGGTTTGAAGCGGGAGGTAAAATGAAGGCCACTGGCACACAGTACTGGCTTCCGCCAAATGAGGGTGCTACCAACGAGAGTGGTTGGACGGGTCTTCCGGGTAACACACGCGACCAATATGGGAGATATTACCCCGATAACAATGGTGCAAGCGGTTCTTGGTGGAGTTCTACGGAGGGAAGTTCGGTTCACTATGCCCGTGCGTTTTGGCTGGCATATACCAGAATCTGGTTACACAGATATTCTTGTTTCAAAGTAGAAGGTCTATCAGTTCGTTGCGTCAAGGATTAAATGTGTCCAGCGAATACATCAGGGTGCAGAGACTGCACTAAAAAAAG
>PWXV01000298.1 GCA_003568415.1 Ignavibacteriales bacterium | reverse complement strand
CGTGATGGTAAAAAATATATATTAGATGCATATACTATCATGCCCAATCACGTGCATATGGTTTTCTATGTAGAGCGAAACGAGGTTTCGCTCGGGCGAATCACCGATTCGCCCTACATTGTCACGGATATTTTGCAGTCTTTGAAGCGATACACAGCTATGGAATGTAATCGTATCCTCAACCGCTCCGGACAATTCTGGCAGCGTGAAAGTTACGACCATGTTATCCGTAACAAACGAGAAATGGTACGCATTATAAAGTATGTTCTCAACAATCCGGTCAAAGCCGGATTTGTAGAACGCCCGGAACAATGGAAGTGGTCGTATTGCAGGGAGGACATAATGTTAAATCACATGTAACGCGAGACGATGTGCCGGCACGAGTGTGTGAGGTCTCGCGCCGTTCAGATTGCCAGTAAACTTTAATGCAGCGGGTCGGAGAGTAGTTCAAAAAATATGATAACCGGAACACACATAAACTACTATTTTATCTGCCATCGTAAGCTCTGGCTTTTTGCAAATGGTGTCAGTATGGAACATACTTCGGATACCGTTTATCTCGGGAAAGTCATTGATGAAACCAGTTATGGGAGAAAGGATAAAAAGATCGATATTGACGGGCAAATTGTTATCGATTGGATAGACGATTCAACCGGAATAATCCACGAGGTAAAGAAATCTGATAAAATGGAGGATGCGCATATCTGGCAGGTTCTGTTTTACCTGTGGTATCTGAAACAGAAGGGGATAGCGGTAGCCGGCGAGGATACAAAAGGATTAAAGGGGGAAATCGATTATCCCGCGTTGAAGCAGCGGGTCGAAGTGATTCTTACACCGGAAAAGGAAGCACGGATGAAGGAAATCATCGATTCGATACAGAGTATTGTATCATCGAAATACCCGCCGCGGCGGATCGACAAAAGATTTTGCAAGACATGCAGTTATTATGAATTATGCTGGGTTAACACATGAAACGACCGTATTATATACTGAATTCGGGCCGGCTCCGCCGCCGGCAAAATACCATTTACTTTGAACCGTATCCGCACGATGAGCCGGATGCCGGGGTTGACGAGGAAATACTTGCGGGATTTACAAATGATAACGATGAACAAGACGCCCAGACTCCGAAAAAGCGGAAACCGATACCCGTTGAAGATATCGAAGCTTTTTATGTCATGGGCGAAATGGATTTTAATACGAAGTTCTTCAATTTTCTGTCGCAGCAAAAAATTCCCGTGCATATATTCAACTACTACGGGTATTATTCCGGAACATTTATGCCCCGTGAATATTTGCCCTCGGGATTTACCGCGGTCGAACAGGTAAAATCATATCTTGACACACGAAAGCGAATGTACATAGCCCGTGAAATCGTCGATGCAGCATCATATAACATTGTGAAAAACCTGCAATATTACAGCAAACCGGCGCGACAGTCAGAGGAAAAATCCATTGATTTTACCACAGTAATCGAAGAGCTTGAAGAATTGCGTAAAGAAATAAAATCGGCCGAAACGACACAGGAGTTGATGGGTATTGAGGGAAACATACGGGAACGGTATTACCGGTGCTGGGGAGAAATTGTCGGTCAGAAATATTCGCTCGATAAGCGTGTGAAACGTCCGCCCGATAATGCAATAAACGCATTAATATCGTTTTGCAACGGCATGGTATACAGTACCACGTTGAGTGAAATATTTCACACACAGCTTCTGCCGACTGTCAGTTTTTTGCATGGTCCCGGTAAACGCAGATATTCGCTTGCCCTCGATTTAAGTGAGATATTTAAGCCGCTGCTTGCAGACCGGATGATATTCAAACTCTTGAACAACAAGCAGATCCAGGATAAACATTTTCGGAAGGAACTGGAATTCTGTTATCTCGAAGAGAACGGCAGAAAAATAATTTTACAGGAATATGACGAGCGCTTGAAGACGACCATCAAGCACCGTAACCTGAACCGCAAAGTTTCATACCGGCATCTGATACGGCTCGAAGCGTATAAGCTGGTTAATATTATTGTGGCAGGGGAGGAGTATAGGGCGTTTAAGGCGTGGTGGTAATCGGTTAATCACGGCGGCGGGTTACAATACGGTAAATCTTGTTGGAGGGATTATGTATATTATAATCGTTTACGATGTAGAACAGAAACGAGTGGCAAAAGTTTGCAAATATTTACGGAAGTACTTACATTGGATTCAGAATAGCGTTTTCGAGGGGGAGGTGAGTGAAGGAAAATTCAAAGAACTGCAAACCGGTTTAAAACGGATCATTAATAAGGAAGTCGATTCGATATTGTTTTTCAAATTACGTGCATCCTATGACGTTGAAAAGGAAGTAATGGGAGTAGAAAAAGCACCGGTCGAAAGTATTTTGTAATAAGAAGTATCAGTGTCGTCAGGGAAGGGGGGTATGAGCACTATCCAGGCCTGACGCCGCTTTGACCGCCCGAACAGCTCTAAGGCGGTTTTTAAAGGGCATTTTTTACGGGGTTTTAATCGGACTATAGTAGAATTGAAATAAATCTCCACATACCCCTTCTCGTGGTTTCCATATCGTTTTAATCGGACTATAGTAGAATTGAAATCTCATCGGTAATTGCAGGCAAGGGCGTCGAAGGTCTGGGTTTTAATCGGACTATAGTAGAATTGAAATTACATCTCGTTGTTTAATGTTATGATTATATCCTTCGTTTTAATCGGACTATAGTAGAATTGAAATGGATCGCGACCTGCCGGGAGCTACACGGATCACCCGCGTTTTAATCGGACTATAGTAGAATTGAAATGACGTCAAAAGCCGCCGCCCCGTCGCAGGAAATAACGTTTTAATCGGACTATAGTAGAATTGAAATGTTAAAGTGAATAGTGAAAAGTAAATAGTGAATAGTATGAAAAGTCTTGAAGATTTGCGGATATACAGAATAGCAGTTGAAGTTGGGGAAGATGTATGGGAGGTTGTTGTGGGATGGGAATCGTTTAGTAAGTGGACGGCGGGCAAGCAATTGGTGGATGCAGCGGATGGGATATCAGCATCAATGATAGAGGGTTATTATCGTAATCAGCTGGGTGACTTGGTAAAGTTCTTTCAATATTCCTTGTCGTCTGCTAAAGAGACGCAGTTGTGGCTCTGGAAGGCGAGACAAAGAAATTTGATTGATCAAACTCGTTATGAGGCGATCAATTCGAAACTAAAGAACTT
>PWXV01000237.1 GCA_003568415.1 Ignavibacteriales bacterium | reverse complement strand
GTCAGGTCTGCCTTCTCCGGTTCTGACCCTTCCATGGTAAAGTATTCAGCCAGTGCGTGATCCGCTCCCGGACCGATCCGCCAGGTCCACGATCCGTCATCGTGATGTACCGGAGCCGCCTCCTCCCGGAATCTGGCCAGGTCTTGTTGCAGCTCTTCAATCTGCTGTTCAAGCCGGTCGATTTCACCAACCGCCACGCCATGTTTGTACACAAGCTTGGCTCCCAGCTCGCCCGTGTACCACAGCATGCCTTTACCGGCAAAGGCCAGAAGAACCAGGCCGATCAATAGAGGCCTTTTCGCTTCAAGATCCTTCCACCAGGTCCAGGCCCGCAAAATGGTGAAGGCGAGAAAGTAGATCATGGTGTATAGCGCCCAATCCTCGTGGGCTGTAACGACAGGGATAGCATCACCGGTTATCGTTACGGTATCAACAGCGTGCCGGCCCGACAGAAACGCGGCGATCAATCCAACCGTACCGGCTGCATAGAGTGCAAGCACCATATTGTCCAGCCATGCCTGCTCTTTCATGAAGACCCGGATCACGTCACACAAGACCGCCACCACAAGCAGGGCAATCGGAAAGTGGACAATGAATGGGTGTATGTTGGGTATCCAGTCAGGTATCATGGTAACGTCCTTTATGTTTCCGTTTCAAGAATCGATCCGCTCAATCACCTCGCCGCACATGAGCATGGTCTCGGGCAGGTAGGGGTTTCGGATCTGCTCCTCGTCGCTGATCCAGTAAGCTCCTTCGTCATCAAATGCCATCGGGCAGTACTGGCGATAGACCACGCCTTCGATGCCGAACATTTTCACGGCGCGGACCAGATCGTCCGACAGCCCGCGGAAAGCAGTGCGGGCCTGATCCAGATCGCCGGCATCCACAATGCCACCGGCCTGCTCATGAAGCGCCACGTAGCTTTCCATCCAGGCCTGATGTCCCGACCCCGGCAGCCCGTGCTCGCCGATTGCCTCCAGCGCGGCGCGAAACTCCCCGAACGCCTCCTGGGTGCCGGACAGATCCGAATCCACCAGGGCGTCCTTGCCACGGATATAATCGTGAACCGCATCTGTCAGTTGCGAGCGGAACTCAGACGGCACATCATCGAATGGTTCGTCGTGCTCGTCCATGTCATGGGTGGGTGGGGCACCATGGTCGTCATGATCGTCACGTTCACCGTGATCATGCACGGGCACAGCTCCTGTCCCCGGCTCCCGGTTCATCATGCTGAAGCGGTCGGCCAGCTGGAATTCACTGTCGATGCGGAAGGCGCCGTGGAAAACGACATCCTCCCCTTCTTTCAGACCGTCCTCGATCACGAAGAAATCTCCGGCGCGCGGACCCAGCGTCACCTCGCGCACCCTGAAGGTGGGTACATCGGCTTCATAATCGCGGATATATACCAGCGAGCGCGGACCGGTCCACAGCACCGCGGTTGCCGGCACCATGAGCTTCGGCTCGGTCATCTCTGCACGCAGGGTCCCCGTGGCCAGCATGTCGGGCTTCAGGCGCCCGCCGGCGTTGTCAATGTCCGCCCGGATTCCCACCGTTCGCCGCTGCGGGTTCACCACGGGATCGATGAAGCTGACGACAGCGGAGTGGTGCGCCAGCGCTTCTCCGCGCAGCCGGAAACGGACGGAATCCCCAACCGAGATCCAGCCGAGATCCTCCTCGTAGGCCTCCAGCACCAGCCAGAGCCGGCTCAGGTCGGCCACCTCGAACATGATCGTGCCCTCGGACACATACTGCTGGTCCGCCACATTGCGCTGAAGCACCACGCCATCCACCGGCGCCAGGATCTCCAGCTCGCGCTTAACCTCATCGCCTTCGATGATGGCGTCGATCTGCCGGTCGCTGAAGCCCCAAAGCTCGAACTTCGTGCGGGCCAATTCATACAGCCGCGGGTTGCGCTCCTTCTGCCGCGCCGCTTCGAGCAGCTCGCGCTGGGCCGTAACGAGCTCGGGCGAGTAGATGGTGGCCATGGGCTCGCCCCTACGGATCGGCGCGCCCGTGAAATTCACCTTGGTCGTGATGATGCGGCCGGGGAAAAAGGCCGTGACGCGCGTGATGCGACGCTCGTCCACGCGCAGGCGGCCGGGCAGGTCCACTTCACGCACCGGTACCTCGCGCACCACCGGCGTGGTCTGGACATTCGCCAGACGGATAGCCGACTCGGTCATCACCATCGTGTAGTCGTCCTCGCGCTCCTCCGACGCCGCCGGGATCAGATCCATCCCGCAGATCGGGCAGGAACCGGGACCATCCTCCCGCACCGACGGGTGCATGGAGCAGGTCCACACCTCATTGTTGTTGGATGCGTTCTGTCCGTTGTTGTGGCTATGGTCGTTGTGGTCATGGTCGTGCTCCGGACCGGTCTGCGCATGGGCGGCCTGGGCACCGTGCACGTGGTCGTGGCTGCCGGATCCGCTTCCGGAGAAGAGCAGCCAGCCCAGCAGCAGTCCGACTGCCAGCAATCCGGCGGCTTTTGCGAGTTGTTTTTTGTCGATATTCATGGCGTTCACTGTTTGGATGTATTAAAAAACTGTTGGATATCAAAGGCTGTCGTGGTGACAAAATCTTACGTGCTATCATAAGCCGGATTCACTTCCGGCATCACGGCCGGCTATCTGTTTGGTTTTCGGTTGGATGGGTGACGAGGCTTTCAAGACGGATCGCGGCCTGGTTCTGGGCGACAAGCGCATCCACCCGTTCCAGTTCGAGATCAAGCAGCTCGCGCTGCATTCCGAGCACTTCATCGAAGCAGACGGTGCCGGCCGAGTAGCCGTCCCGCAGGATCTCAAGCGCCTGTCCGGCGCGCGGGATGAGCTCGTCCTGCAAGAGCCGGAGCGTACGTTCGGAATCGCGCCAGGCCTCCAGCACCTCCTCCAGCTCGGTGACGAGCCGGTTTTCGGTGGATTCGCGGCGGAATTCGAGCGACTCGAGGTCCCGGACGGACTGCTCCCTGCGGGCGCGGTACTGCGAGCGGTAGATGGGCAGCCGGATGGTCGCCATGCCGATGAAGCTCTCCTTCATGTCGGGGTTCATGGACATCGGGCCGAAATCGCGTCCCATCACTTCCAATCCAAGCCCGAACTGCGGACGCCCGGCCAGGCGCGCCTGGACCTTATCCTCCCGGATCATCTGTCGGCGGGCGTCGAGTTCGTCGAATTCGGGACGCACGGCAAGCATGCGTTCGCGGAGCGCGCCCTCT
>PWXV01000087.1 GCA_003568415.1 Ignavibacteriales bacterium | reverse complement strand
TCAAATCCGAAGTAAAGAATGCAGTTATAATAAATAGATTTACCATTTTTTGATCGTGCTATGGCAAGGACATTACTCATACTATTCCCCGAATTTACCATCAGTAGTCAGAAATTCATCGGCAATACTTCCCCGGGTTCCGTGATGGCTCACCGTTTTCATCCAAAAAACACGGCGGACAATCTCCGATTCTCCGGTGCACCGTTTCACATAGCTACCTATTAGAGACTAAGGGATTTAGAGCTTTTGAGAATATTGCGTAACATCTGTTAATATTTCCATCCATACTTGATAAAAACTTAATTCCGTTCGAGATACTACCGGGTCTCATTTCCCAGTTCGAAATTCATTATTCGACATTCGATATTATAAATTTTTGTTGACGTAAATAACGAATATCGAATTTTCAATTTCGAATGTTGAATTTATCCCCGCTCACATTCTAGCTACACTCTGTTTCAATGAAGGAAATTAATTCTTTGTCTTGCGTAACATCAAATTGCGACGAAGGTTAACCAATTCAAGGGATTCCGGTTTGCTATGTGAATTTTGAATATAACCGGCAAAAATGGTACATTTAAAATCGTTTGTAACGAGTTGTTGTAATAATATTTTATATTTTGTTGTAGTAAAGTCCATTGACTATTAAACCTTGAATTTGGATATTCTAAATGTAATAAGTTGGACTGTAAATCTCCGGTCGGCGCCGGGTCTTTGGAAAACTCCGGAGACCCGACGCATTTATAGGGATATTTTTCGTTACAGGCTGATACGTTAATGGAATGGACTACCGGAGCCGGTTGTTCTTTTTGCGGTTATTGTTTTACTGCATTTAACACTTGTTTGACAATTTTCGGGTGCAATATTTTTCCGGCATGAAAAGGAACAACGATTCTTTTCTTACCTTTTTGATAAATTCTGTGACTACCTTTCGATCGCGTGAGGTGAAAACCCGTTTTCAGAAGCATGTCCTCCGCTTCTTTCGAAGTCAAACGGGGTTGTTTAGGCAACCTTCACCTCGATTGTGGTATTGAGGATTTCTTTGCTTAATGATTCCGAAATTTCATCATCGGTCATTGTTTCCAGGTATAACTCAATTGCCTCACGAATATTCGCTACAACCTCTTCAAAATTATCTCCCTGTGAATGACACCCTTCTAATTCGGGACAATATGCATAATATCCGTGGTCATCTTTTTCGATAACGACACTAACTTTGTGAGACATAATGATATTCCCATTATTTTGTAAATTATTTTCTTATAATGTAACAATTTTATTGAACTTATGCATACTGTGTTATTGGATTAATTTGTGAATTCTGCAATATTCTTTTATGGTTGTAAAGGTATAATTCTGTGATACATAAACCCGTGTTTCGTCTCCCAGTTCGAAATTCGATATTCGATATTCATTATTCTCTTTTCCTCATGCTAAATATCGAATAACGAATGCCGAACACCGAATGTCGAATTATTGCCGTGATGAATTCGTTATTCAATATTCTAAATTCGATATTCATTATTCTCTTTCCTTCGTGCTAAATATCGAATAACGAACACCGAATGTCGAATGATGAATTATAACCGTGATATATTCGATATTCGAAATTCAATATTCAATATTCGATATTCTCTTTCTTTCATGCTAAACATCGAATAACGAACGCCGAATATCGAATGATGAATTTTTCCCTCTCACCTCTTCCCCTTCACTACAAAAACCGCCGCTCCAAGCACAACACCCGTTACATTGGCAAACACATCCAATATGTTAAACGACCGGTGCGGAAGGTAGTACTGTAGCCCTTCTGCACAGACGGCAAGGACCACTCCGGCAGTGAACCACAGAAGTGCTTTTTTAAATCTGATGCTACCGGTTACATTTCGTTTATTCAGATGCAGCCATACCAGCACCATATACGGTAAAAATATCGCCGTGTGCAGAAAGTAGTCGGCACGCAACTCCCCGATATAAAACCGGTCCGGTGCAACAGGTGTACCGGTCGGGATGATGTGTAATGCCAATACGATGATTGCGTAGAGTAGAATTAAATATTTGATGTTCAGGATTATGGTGTAAAATCGTTCGAAATTCGTCATTCATTATTCGATATTCGAAATTCAATATTCGATATTCGGCATTCTTGTCGACTTAAATAACGAATATCGAATGACGAATTTTTTCCTAACGCTTCGCTCCCGATCATTCTGAGTACTCGGCAATGAGCGACGATGCCGGGATATTTAATTTCTTATGAAGAGTGCGAATCATTGATAAACTTAATTTTCTTTTTCGGTTAAGGATCTCCGAAGTGCGACTTTTAGAACCGATGATCGACGCCAAATCGGATTACTGATTCACGACTTCGTCGTGAATCAGTGATTAAAAAACAATTACCTACGCTTCGCTCCGGTGATTAAAAAACAATTACCTACGCTTCGCTCCGGTGATTAAAAAACAATTGATCGAGATTGAGCTGTTCTAATCTGAATTGTATTGCTTCTACGGGATCGGGCAGACCGATGGGAAATCTTTTCGATTCATAGTCATCGACCAGAATCGAAAGTATCTCAAGTTCGTTATATTCTTTTGAATTGACCTTGAGATCCTTTTGCATCAATTTATAAATCCGATCCAGTGCTTCCCTGTATTCTTTTTTGTTTCTAATCGGTTTTAACATATTTGATTTCCTTTACGTCTATCTTATCGTATTCCTTATGGGTTCCTAACCACACTATGAAAACTATTCCTATTTTATATTCAACATCGACAATGAGTCGATATCGGTTCCCTTTAATATTAAATACTACCCTTTTATTCGATATAATCGACGCATTTCTATATTGTTTTTTCTCAACACGCGGAACACGCTAATTAACCTTCAATTTCTTTAATCGTTTTGCCACCAAATTATTTTGCCTTATCATTCCATCCGTGCACTGTAATTATTTAGCTTGTATAAATTCATCCACTGAGAGAACAGCTTTCCGGATAAGACCTCGCAGCAAACCAGGCGCCAATTCTTTGTGATTTGGGACAGATAACGTAGGTTTTGAACGATGATACAGTATCATGTGGCTACCAGTTTGGTGATCGACCCTGTAACCGAATTTCTTAAACACTTTGACAGCATCCCTGCCTGAAATGTTCGAGAGGATTCCCACTATATCGTTACTTCTCCGAGGAATATTTCCTTTTCTTCATAATTTTC
>PWXV01000125.1 GCA_003568415.1 Ignavibacteriales bacterium | reverse complement strand
CGACCGACTACATCGATCTCGATGATGCGGAGCAGATGGATTTTCCCGATCTTAAACCATCGGCAAAATCCATTTCCATACGTCTTCCCGAGTCGTTATTAAACGATTTGAAAATGCTGGCTAACAAAAAAGACGTACCGTATCAATCGTTAATGAAAATGTATCTTGCATCGAAAGTAAGCGAAGAAATAGCTTCGCACAACAAAAAATAATATGCCTCATTCTGAACTCGTTCTTATTCTCGACTTCGGCTCCCAGTACACGCAGCTTATTGCAAGGCGTGTCCGGGAGTGCGGAGTTTATTCCGAGATACATCCGTATAACATTCCATTTGAAAAGATAAAAGATTTAAATCCCGCCGCGATTATATTATCCGGAGGTCCGTCGAGCGTGTATGATGATAACGCACCCTTACCGGATGAGAGAGTTTTTAAACTCAATAAACCAGTTCTCGGTATATGTTATGGGTTACAGGTAATTGCCCGTATACTCGGCGGTGAGGTTGACCGTTCGGCAAAACGTGAATATGGCCGGGCCGAACTTATGGTGAAAAAAGGATCACCGCTGCTTGAAGCAAATCACGCTCCGGTTACTGTCTGGATGAGTCACGGTGATGCATTGAAATCGCTGCCGGATGGTTTTGATGTGCTTGCACATACGTCGAACTCTCCAATATGTGCGATCGGAGACACCGAAAAGAAGATCTATGGTGTACAATTTCATCCTGAAGTTGTGCATACACCGGGCGGTAAGGAAATACTCCATAATTTTCTCTATAACGTAGCAGGATGTAAAGGAGGATGGAATGCCGGTTCATTCATCGAGCAGGCCATAAAAAATATCCGGGAAGAAGTGGGCAACGAACGTGTCATACTTGCATTAAGCGGCGGGGTTGATTCATCGGTTGCCGCGGTGTTGCTGCACAATGCAATCGGTGATAAATTGTATTGCTTCCATATCGATACGGGGTTAATGCGAAAAGGGGAAAGCAAAGAGGTTGTGCGCGTATTCCGGGATCATTATAAAATGAATCTCGACTTTGTGGATGCATCGGATAATTTTCTCGAAAACCTATCGGGTATTGAAGATCCGGAACAAAAAAGAAAGATCATCGGTAATACCTTTATTGAAATTTTTGAGCAAGAGGCAAAGAAGCTCGGTAACATAGGATATCTTGCACAGGGTACACTGTATCCCGATGTTATAGAATCCGTATCATTTAAGGGACCTTCACACACAATTAAAACACATCACAATGTGGGCGGTCTTCCCGAGCGAATGAACCTGAAATTAATTGAACCGTTCAGAGAGTTATTCAAGGATGAAGTGCGAGAGGTCGGTAAAGAACTCGGTTTACCCGAAAGGTTTTTACAGCGGCATCCATTCCCGGGTCCCGGACTTGCCGTTCGTATACTCGGACCCATAACAAAAGAAAACGTGCAATTATTGCAGAAAGCAGATGCTATCTTTATCGAGGAGCTTGAAAATTCCGGATGGTACGACAAAGTCTGGCAGGCGTTTACCGTTTTATTACCGGTACGATCTGTGGGGGTGATGGGAGATAAACGCACCTACGAACAGGTTGCGGCTATTCGCGCCGTGACAAGCGTTGACGGTATGACGGCAGATTTTGCCGAACTCCCCAATGAACTGCTCGGCAAAGTCTCAACGCGCATTATTAATGAAGTGCGCGGGATCAATCGCGTTGTGTATGATATAAGCTCAAAACCTCCTTCAACGATTGAGTGGGAGTGATTTAATACAGCTTGTAATTTATCTCACTCCATATTTTCGTGTAAAAATATAAACATCTGTTCCCAGGCACGCTCGGTAGCGGCAAGATTTGCTCCGTCGCGTCCGTCCTGTTGCCGTACAAATCCATGTCCCGCATCCGGATACATATACCATTCGAATGTTTTACCAAGACGTTCCATTTCCTCTGCCGCCGGCTCAATGGTTACATTTACCCGCGCATCGTCTTCAGCATACAAACCCAGCACCGGTGCTTCGATGTTATGTAATTCATCGGTGTCTGGTGAGGTACCATAGAATACAACTGCGGCATGCAGGTCGGGTTGTGCCGTTGCATAATAAAAACTCATCGTACCACCCCAGCAGAATCCTATTGTTGAGACCTGATCGGTTGCGGCGGGAATGGTGAGTGCGTAGTCGTATATTGCATTAAGACGCTTGATTACATCTGCCGGAGTAAGATCACGAATTGATCTTACGATATCGTCACGTTCCTCAAACGATTCGGTCCCGCCACCATCGGGTCCTAAACCTGAAAGAAAATCGGGTGCGATTGCGAGATATCCTTCGCTTGCAAGATCATCGGCAATGGCACGGATCCAGTCGGTAAGACCGAATATCTCATGGATGACAATAACTACCGGTGCCCGTGTCGGTCGTTCTGGATATACAACCCAACTGGTAATCGGGTAATCGTAATCCGGAAATTCGACAGTAATATATTCACCATGGCGGGGGGATTGTTCAAGAGCATCGGCGGCGGTTTCACTGGATGGGGGCAGAAGCTGCCCATGAACCGGCCCTACAGAAAAAAGAATGAGGATTACGACCACGACGATTGCAGTACGCATTGCATTATCTCCTTGATGGTTTATGCAAAATAATTATTAATATAATAACATTAAAAGTATTGCATAGTTCTCAACAAATACAGATATTTTTTATATAGAGAAACGCCGATGAATCTTGAACAAATATACATACAATTCCGTCAAAAAATCAAAGAATTTATCCTCCGGCGTGTTCGCAATGAGCAAGCCGCTGAGGATATAGTACAGGATGTTTTTCTGAAAATCCATAACAAAATTGATACCCTCCGGGATGAGCGTAAACTCGAAAGCTGGATTTATCAGATAGCACGTCATTCTATTACCGATCATTTCAGGCAAAAGAAAAATTTACCGTTGGACCGCGATGAAATACCTGATGTGGATTCCGGGCAAGACGATGAGAATTTCAGAAAAGTAGCCGACGGTCTTGAACCGATGCTTGAACTTCTTCCCGATCACTACAGAGATGCAATAAAACTCACGGAGTTTGAAGGGCTGACGCAGAAAGAAATGGCTGATAAACTCGGTATATCACTTTCAGGTGCGAAATCGCGTGTTCAACGTGCACGGGCGATGCTCAAAGATGAATTACTTCAGTGCTGTCATTTTGAATTTGACCGTTTCGGCAAGATAATTGATTATTATCGGGT
>PWXV01000037.1 GCA_003568415.1 Ignavibacteriales bacterium | reverse complement strand
GTCATCAAACGGGCGATATCGATAAACTTGTCAAAGGAATAATCGTCGACGTGCTTAAATTTATGGGTAAAGTAAATCAATCCGATGATGTTACGTTATTGTCGCTTGAGTATTGCGGAGCGGCAGAGAAGGAATAATTCTCGACCGGAATTTCGCAGATACGGGCCCGATCAGTGCCAGTTCCTTGACACCCCGACTGACGAATCCGATAACCCACTTCCGCCGGAATCCCTTCTCCTTATGATCGCCCTTACTGAATTACGACAAAATTACGAAACGATGCGGTTACGCGGATACGATAATGTGCGCAGACATATCGGAGTAACCACTTTTTCCATTGTGGAGACCAATGGGAATTTATTGGGAAAGCTGATAATTTTATCAGAAAATACCGAGAACCCAGCACACAAATCGCTGAATTTTGTGAGATGTGATGATATTATGCGAAAAATTAAATTTCTTTAATGATACCCATTATATGATATTTTTAATAGTCTATAGCCTGCTACTCTTTATTTCGAATATATAATTGATTATATTTTTTCATTGCTTAGGACTATAATAGTAGTAGAGTATTTCGCATGTCACGATCTAAACCCTGAAAATGAGACGTTTTTTGTTATAGATGATTAATACCGGGCCGTTACAGAAAAAAGTAGTTGGTAAATCTTTATATTAACCAGAAGGGTAGTTCTATGCCCGAAGGCATGTCGCTATCGAATTTTATCGGTTTGAGTACCGATAAAAGGCATACGTTATCGAGACACGAAATCTATGCCGGTGATATGGTGTATGTAAAAACGATTAACTCAGTGTATACTCTCCATGCTCATCGTAACGGATCGTTTTCGGTCTCTGGTGGATGGTTTGATCAACGAGGTATATCGCCATTTGTGACCAGCATTAACGGGTGTACGCTCGGTGGCAGTATCATCAATATTACCGCAATAGCAACATGCGGATTATGTATAGAATTCGGTAATTCGGTGAGAACAAGTTTAGTACGAAAAATTATACTTATTCGGCATTGTATCAAGAATTAAGATAATTCCGTATAGAGCACGTTTTTACATATATATTTTATACAATCAGGAATCTATTTGGCAATAAAAGAGGGCCATCTATGAGCCAACGCGCTATAAACGGTATTCAATTATATCATCGCCGGCTTCGATATAATATTTTATTTGAGATGCTCACCGATCCTCAATTCGATGAAATAAGCGAGTATCTGCAGGAACGAACCTATAAAGCGGGTGAGATCATATTACATGAAGATACAGAATCTGATGAATTATATCTTCTTGTCGAAGGACGTGTTAAGATCGTAAGAAAAACCAGAACCGGTGATGAATATATGCTCGCTCTTTTACATCCCGGTGATTTTTTTGGTGAAATGGAAGTCATAGATGGTCGTAGCAGATCAGCGCACGTCATCGCCGAAGATGATTGTTTGACCTATGTGATATCAAAGAAAACATTCGATCTACTCCTTGATTCCAACCATCTGTTTGCCCGGCGATTGGTAGAAATCCTTAGTATCAGACTGCGTGCAATGAATTATCATTTTATCGCTGAACTTGAACGATCAACGCAACGATTTCAATTTGAATACAGAAAAATGGAGCGATTGATCGAAGCTGTTCAAATATTGAATTCCACCCTCGATCTCGATGAACTGCTTAAGGTTATTCTGGATACTGCTCTCGAGAGTGTTGATGGTACTCGTGGAACGTTATACCTGTTAGATAAAGAAAAAAACGAACTCTGGTCGAAAGTATATATCGGATCGGAGCAGGTAAAGATACAGCTTGCTGTTGGCAATGGAATAGCCGGTTACGTCGCTGCGACGGGTGATGTGGTCAATATTGAAGATGCATATCTTGATCCGCGATTTAATCCCGAAATCGACAAGAAGACAGGTTTTCATACTACCTCTATGCTATGTATGCCGATGAAAAATAAAGAAGAAGAAATTATCGGTGTATTTCAGCTATTAAATAAAAAGCATGGCACATTCGACCAGGAAGATGAGAGTTTTATAGCCGCTCTTTCTGTTCACGCTGCAATTGCCATCGAAAATGCCCGGCTCCATAAACAGGAGCAGGAAAAAATTAGTATGGAAAAAGAAATGGTTGCCGCGGGTGAAGTGCAAAAGAGTCTTTTCCCGAAACAGATTCCAACCGCCCCCGGCTATGAATTTGCTGCATGTAATATTCCGGCGCGAACAGTATCGGGTGATATGTATGATTTCTTTAAATGCACCGGCGATCGCATTGCTTTTTGTTTAGGAGATGTATCTGGTAAAGGCCTGCCAGCATCTTTGCTGATGGCTAATCTTCAGGCAACACTCCGTGATCAACAACTACTTGATCTTTCTGTTCAGGAATGCATAGCAAGATCAAACAATCTATTATACGGGAATACCAGTTCCGATAAATTTATCACCCTCTTTTACGGTATTCTCGATCCTGAAAATCACTTGTTTCGGTATGTCAACGCGGGGCATGATTTCCCGTTGTATTTCGGCAACGGTAGTGAACCCAAACGGCTGAGTACCGAGGGTATACCGATTGGTGTAATTGAGGATTTTCCATATCGTGAAAATTCAATGAAGTTGGAAGTTGGTGATCTGTTACTCGTGTACTCCGACGGTATCTGTGAAGCTATGAATGGTAACCAGGAACCATTCGGTGAGGAGCGGCTGGAAAAATTAATCGCTCGCAACAGGGATGTCTCTCCGAATGAATTACTGTCTATTGTAATAAACGAAGTAAAGTTGTATACCCAGCATGAACCACAAATGGACGATATGACTCTTGTCGCTGTCAAACGAACAGAATAAATGTTATTGACTAGTAATGCCTCTTATATAACAGCACGAGAAAGATCATTCTAAGACGGCGGCAGACGTGAGCCGGATACAATTCATCTTGTTGCAGATTTCTACACTAACAATGTTTGCACGGTAAACCGGTCAGCATGGAAAAAAAGTTTAAACGAGATATATCATCGCTTGAAAATATATTTGAATTTGTTGAGGAATTCATTTCTTCATATGATATTGCTCCGTCGATAATGTATCCGATACAACTGGCAATTGAGGAGTTGTTCACTAATATTCTGAAATATCAGCCTGATGGCAGGAGTGATGTAGCAGTTTATCTGGAAATAACCGATAACCAGTTGGTAATTCGTCTCACGGATTTTGATTCTGAACCGTTCGATCTGACAAAAACAGAAGAAGTGAATACCAGTGAATATATT
>PWXV01000033.1 GCA_003568415.1 Ignavibacteriales bacterium | reverse complement strand
TGCCGCGTGACCGTTGATGGTGAAATGAAGTTCGCGTGTGTTGATGGACCAGAGTTTGATGCGCACGCCGTGAATTTTGATGAATTGTTGGCAAGAAATAATACGTATGCAGACCAGGAAAAAATGTCATTAGAAGCATTTCTTCAAGAACAAGAATGTAAGGTACATGATGCGCAAACAGAACAATACAAATACAAAGACTAACGGTAAAGTTAATCCTTTAAAACCATCGGAAAGAATGAAAATTCCGCGCCACATGCCGATCGAGCAAGGGGCGGAAATCCGTATAGCTAACTTTAATGAAGTATCTCAGGGATTTAATTACGATCTAGCACTCGAAGAAGCGAAGCGGTGTCTCGAATGCAAAAACCCGGTATGTGTCGAAGGCTGTCCGGTCAATATTGATATTCCCGGTTTTATCCAACTCTTACTTGAAAAAGATTATCAGGCGGCTATCGAAAAAATTCGTGAAGCGAATTATCTGCCCGCCATATGTGGACGCGTTTGCCCGCAGGAGAATTTATGTGAAATAGTTTGCCTGCTCGGCAAGAAACGCGAGCCGGTTGCAATCGGGAAACTTGAACGATTTTTGGCCGATTATGAGATGGCACACGGTAAATTTACCCCGCCAGCAAAGGCCGAATCGAAGAATCAAAAGGTTGCGGTGATAGGCTCCGGTCCTGGAGGCTTGACTGTAGCCGCGGAACTGGCACAGCGCGGATACGACGTCACAATTTATGAAGCATTACACGAGCCGGGTGGGGTACTCATTTACGGTATACCTGAGTTTCGACTTCCGAAGCATATCGTTAAAGAGGAAGTCGATCGTGTTAAAGCGCTCGGTGTTGAAGTCAAAACGAATGTGATAGTCGGTCGTACAATCACTATCGATGAACTTTTTGATGAACTGGGATATGATGCGGTGTATCTGGGTACCGGTGCCGGTTCACCGAATTTTCTTAATATTCCGGGTGAGAACCTGAGTGGTGTATATTCCGCAAGTGAATTGCTAACCCGGGTGAACCTCATGAAAGCATATAAGTTTCCGGAATATGATACGCCAATGAAAATCGGTAAACGCGTGGCGGTTATCGGTGGCGGTGATGTTGCTATGGATGCGGTCAGGACTTCAAAACGGATCGGACCGGAAAAAACATTTCTCCTTTACCGACGGTCACGCGAAGAAATGCCCGCACGTATTGAGGAAGTTCACCACGCAGAAGAAGAAGGTATTGAGTTTCATATCCTTACCAACCCTGTTGCCATTCATGGAGACGAAAACGGTTGGGTAAAATCTATCGAATGTCAGAAGATGCGGCTCGGTGAACCCGACGAAAAAGGGCGACGCAGACCAATCCCCATTGAGGGTTCAAACTTTACCATCGATGTCGATACGGTGGTAGTGGCTATCGGCCAATCGCCAAACCCGGTTATTCAACAAACGACTCCCGGACTTGAAACCACAAAGTGGGGAACAATAATTGTTGATGAGAATTGTGCCACAAGCCGTGAAGGCATATATGCGGGTGGCGATATTGCCCGCGGCGGGGCAACGGTAATTCAGGCAGTTGCAGACGGTAAGCGTGCTTCCGTTTCTATTGATGATTATCTGACAGTGAAAAGAGGAGAAAAAAAGAAACATATAGAAAAAGCTCCTGTTGAATAGAAAGTAATCAACAAATCTAATTGGAAAGGTGAGGAACGTAATGGCAGATAAACGACCAATCTTCTTATTCGAAATCACACAACGGTGCGATTATAAGTGTTATCCCTGCTATGACAACATCCTCGTCGCAAACGAGCAGGAAGAGATGCGATTATGGGAATGGCTAATCATTATAGAATCGATAGCCGAGCAAGAGGGTAAGTTAATTATTGCAGGCGGCGATCCATTCCTTCGTGAAGACCTCTATGATATCTTATCGTATGCAAGAGTGCTTGGAGTCGATGTCGAGATAGCAACCTGTGGTCTGAACCTCACCAACGAAAGAATAGAAGAATTAAAACAAAATGATGTGGAAAACGTGATTATCCGCCTGGACGGCATCACCCGTGATGAGAATGATACGGTTCGCGGTGTCCGTTCGTATGATGAAGCGCTTCAGGCATTACAGTTAATACGTGAACATTCATTACAGACATCGCTTGTCATCAATAGTGATGTAGATCAAGCGAAGCTTGACGAAGCATATGCCTTTAGCAAAGAACATAACATTCCGCTTTTTATAGCTACAAAACCCTGGCGAGGTGCACCCTCGTTGATTCGATCGCGTACACTGGATAGACTTACCGAAGCCGGTGAAGAAGATCTTCAGGGTTCAGTTATTGATCCGCAAGGAAAAGTTTTTCAACTGCGTGAAACCGGCCTGCAATATTCAGGCGAGATACAGGAAAATCGCTATAAATTTCCTGCAGTATAAACATACGTAGAGTGCACCAATGGGTTTATGCTAGAATGCTATACATCGCTCCAGTAGAGTGCTATATCAAGATATCCTTCACAGAATAAATCATATCCTTTCACGATTATTGGAGGAGCAGTTATGTCGGATCGTACTACTCATGTAAACCGATGTATCAAAATGGGGGCAGCTCTACTCATTGCGCTGATGTTTCTTGTAAAACCTGTAGTCTCACAGGTAACTATTGAAAACAAAGAACGAAATATCAGCACTACCATTGCCGCATGGATGCAGCCGCGGTATGATTACTTCGAACCCGATGGCGGCGATGCAATAAGCCGGTTTTCCATCCGTAGAGTACTGCTTGATATAAGAGGGCATGCCTTTTCAGAAAAGTTTACCTATCGAATTACCCCTGAGTTCAGCGATCTCGATCTCAACTTTGCCCGGAATGTATATCCGATATTGCTTCACATTAATTATGCTTTTTCTCCGGAAGCACAGATAATGTTCGGGCAGATTGCCGTACCGTTTCACTGGCATTTTTATGTGCCCCTTCCCGGTTTATATTTTTATGAGCGCAGTCTCGCCTCTGCTGATTTCGGAACATTTGGCGGATGGGATAAGGGAGTTATGTTTCACGGCAATACGCAACTTGGAGAACAACCCTTCAGCTATGCATTTGCTGTGATAGATGGTGAAGGTTTTAACCGCAGAAAAACCACCAATACCGGGCATACTTTTTCAGCACAAGCTGTGTATGCAGCACTGGGCAGTTTCCCGGTCGGCGAATCAGATTTCCGGCGTTCCGAAGAACCGCAGCTTACTATTGGTGTCGGTTTACAATACGGTATGGAGAGCGAAGCACGTGATTGGACACTCGGTCGTTCACCGAATAACCGTGCGGATTTCTTCACCGGTACTGTTTTTTCCCGCTTTGCATATAAAGGTTTATCGTTAATCGGTGAGGGGTATTACCGGCAGGTTATGCCTGAGGCCGGCGCCGTTGACGATTTCAACGGAAATGCATATACGGTTGCCGGTGGATATATGGTAATACCGGAACGCATTGAGGTTATTGCCCGTTACACCGGATTGAATTATGACACCGATCTTGACGATGCGGATGCATCGGAACTTGGTGTGGGTTTTAACTTATTTTTTAATGGCCATAATGCACAGCTTCGTGTGCAATATCAGAAAATCGAACACAGTGCTATGGCACCCGGAAGCAGCTTCGATCAATTCGTGATAGAAGCGCAGGTACATTTCTTCTGATCTCGGCGGTTCTAAAATTTTGATCATCATCACTTGATCACGGAGGCATTCTCTATGGGACTCACAGTATTATTTCTTCTCGCATTCATGCCGGTCCTGACGGTTTTTATCTTTCTCGTAATATTACGCTGGCCTGCCAAGCGTGCAATGCCCGTAGCATATGTTATCACCGTAGCAATTGCATTATTCCTGTGGGGAACTGAATTCAATAAAATTGCCGGAGCCACGGTGCACGGAATTATGACTGCATTGAATATACTGTTTATCGTCTTTGGTGCAATTCTTTTATTGTATACGCTTCGTGAGGGTGGTGCATTAGCGACGATCAGGCAGGGACTCATAAACATTTCACCCGATAGACGTGTGCAACTTATAATCATTGCCTGGTTATTCGGTTCTCTTATTGAAGGTTCATCCGGATTTGGAACACCGGCAGCTATAGCCGCTCCTCTGCTTGTCGGGATCGGCTTTCCTGCAATGGCAGCGGTCGTTACGGCACTCATTATTCAAAGTACACCGGTTACGTTTGGCGCTGTCGGAACGCCGATTCTTATCGGCGTCAATACCGGACTCGAAGGACAGGAGCTGGTTCTTACATCGATCGGTGATATGGCGTATTTTGATTATCTTGTTCAGATCGGTGCATATGCTGCACTGTTTCATATGCTTATCGGTGCATTAATTCCGTTAATAATGGTCGGGATGCTAACGAGATTTTTCGGAGCGAATCGTTCTTTCCGCGAGGGATTACGGGCGTGGAAGTTTGCACTGTTTGCGGGATTCGCATTTACCATTCCGTATTATCTGGTTGCAACATTTCTTGGTCCCGAGTTCCCATCGATTGCGGGAGCGTTGGTCGGTTTGCTGATTGTTATTCCGGCTGCTCAGCGGAAATTCCTTGTTCCCGATGAGGAATTTCAGTTTGAAGAGCGTGCGAAATGGGAAGAGCGTTGGATTGGTGAGTTACAGGATGCCTCCGATCCGGTGTTAAAAGGTGAACCGATTAATTTATTTAAAGCATGGTTACCGTATATAATTGTCGTTAGTCTGCTTATTATAACCAGGGTCGTTGATCCGGTTAGAAATTTTCTTACCTCTCCTGCATTAACGATTAGTATCACCGACATATTCGGTTCCGGTGTCAATACTTCGTCACAGCCATTTTATTTGCCGGGATTTATTCTGCTCGTCACATCTTTAGCTACGTACTTTCTTCATAGGATGTGGCAGGATAGGGGATATGCCAACGCCTGGAAAGCGGCAGGCAGGGTTCTTATCGGAGCAGGCAGTGCATTGATCTTTGCCGTGCCTATGGTACAGGTTTTTATTCACTCCGAATCTGCGTATTATGAGAGCATGCCAATCGTTCTCGCAGAAGGGGTATCGGCTATAGCAGGAGGATTCTGGCCGTTCTTTGCACCGATCATCGGAGCACTCGGTGCATTTATTGCGGGAAGTAACACGATTAGCAATATGATGTTCTCGCTCTTCCAGTTTGCAACCGCCGATAGTATCGGTCTTGATCACATGGGGGCGGCTATTGTTGTGTCGTTGCAGGCGGTAGGTGGTGCAGCAGGCAATATGATTTGTGTACACAACGTGGTAGCCGCTGCCGCAACGGTCGGATTGCTCGGCAAGGAGGGATCGCTGATACGATTGGCATTGATACCGATGACGTACTATGTCCTTGCTGCAGGAGCACTTGGAATGGCTCTTGTAATCGGCGGTATTAATATCTGGTATCTGGTCTGGATTCTTGTTATCATTCTTTCTTTAACATTTATGTTAAAAAGCCGTGGAAAGCTAATATAACCATGAACGTCTCATTATTTATTACATGTGTTTCAGATTTATTTTATCCGAATGTCGGGAAAAGTGTAGTCGGATTATTGGAACACCAGGGTGCCGGGGTTGATTTTCCTGAAGAACAAACCTGCTGCGGACAGCCGGCGTTCAATACCGGATACTATGATGAAACACGGACCGCTGCAAAACACCTGATCAAGGTATTTGAGAACAGTGAATATATTGTGTCACCGTCGGGCTCTTGTGTTTCTATGGTACGCCATTTTTATCCGAAACTATTTGAAGATGACGCAAACTGGCAGTCGCGAGTAAAATCACTCGGGGAAAGAATATATGAATTTTCTGAATTCATGATCAAGGTGCTCAAAGTTACATCCCTTGATGCAACTTTCCCCGGAGTAGCCACATATCATCAATCGTGTCATATGAGCCGGGGGATCGGTGTCATTGATGAACCGCTGCAGCTCCTAAAAATGGTGAATGGGTTGGAACTGAAAGACCTGCCGTATAAAGAAGATTGCTGTGGTTTCGGCGGAACATTTGCAGTCAAGATGCATGAAATTTCCGAAAAGATGGTTGCCGAGAAAGCACAGCATATACAATCGACAGGAGCACAATATCTCGTCGGCTCTGATATGGCGTGTTTGATGAACATCGGCGGCTATATGCATCGTCACAAGATGCCGGTATGTGTATATCATGTTGCAGAACTATTGTACGAAGGAGTAACGAAAAGTGAAAACAAGCAATCTACCGTTTCATGAACGTGTCGACACCGCCTTTCAGGATGATTTCCTGCAGGAATCTCTGAAAAAGGCACAGGAAAAATTCAGAACCGGGAAGGCGAATACCTACAAGCCGCTCGGTGATCCGGAGCGATGGCGGAAACGGGCTGAGGAAATCCGTAAACACACGATCGATAATCTCGATTATTATCTCGACATACTTGCCAACAATATTGAGAAGCGCGGCGGAAAAGTGTTCTTTGCAAAAACTGCCGCGGAAGCATCTCAGTATGTGACCGACCTTGCAAGATCGAAAGCTGTTAAAACCGTCGTCAAATCCAAATCGATGATCTCAGAGGAAATTCACCTTAATCAGGCTCTTGAAAAACTCGGAGCCGATGTTATTGAGACCGATCTCGGAGAGTATATCATACAGCTTGCCGGAGAAACGCCGTCGCATATCATTGTTCCGGCTATACATAAAAACCGGAAACAGATCGCAGAGCTACTTTCAAAAGTTGCAGGGAAGGAATTGCCCGATGATCCACCGGGCCTGTATCAGTTTGCACGAAAAGTTCTCCGTGAAAAATTTCTACAGGCAGATCTCGGTATCAGCGGCTGTAATTTTGCCGTTGCAGAAACGGGATCATTGCTTCTGGTTACCAACGAGGGGAACGGTCGCTTCACAACAACGTTTCCGAAGGCCCATGTTATAATGATGGGAATGGAACGAATCGTGCCCCGGTGGAAAGATCTTGATACGCTTATAACCTTATTACCACGTGCAGCTACCGGACAAAAGATAACGACTTATCTCACGGCGATTTCCGGCCCGCGAAGTGAGAACGATATCGACGGTCCGGAAGAGCTGCACTTTGTAATAGTTGATAACGGACGACTGAATGCCGTCGGTTCAAAGTATCAGGAGATATTACATTGTATCAGATGCGGTGCATGTTTGAATATCTGTCCGGTCTATAGACATATCGGCGGACACGCGTATGGCAGCGTGTACAGCGGTCCGATCGGTGCTGTACTCTCGCCGGTAATAAGCGGTTTCGATGATTGGTCTGAACTACCGTATGCATCATCGTTGTGTGGTGCCTGTACCGATGCCTGTCCTGTGCGGATACCGTTACACGAAATGCTTGTCGATCTCAGACACGATCAGATTGAACAAAAGCTATCACCGGTAACAGAACGTATGGCATTCAAGATGTTTGGAAAAATGACTGCAACCCCGAAGTATTACACCACCGGATTAAAAGCAGGGAAGACGATGTTGAATTTATTTTCGAGTCGCGAAGGAATTGAAGGGGGAGTCGGGAAGTTGAAAAATTGGACGAACGAGAGAACGTTTCCATCCCCGGCACCGCAATCGTTCAGAAGTTGGTGGAAGTCACGTAAGAAAAATAATGATGTAAAAGAAGTATAATTTAAAAATTCCAATCAAAAAACTATGGCCACAAAAAAAGAATTTATAACTGATATTACCAACAAACTTGGTCGACCGCTTCCTGAAAAGATCGAACCGCCTGACTTTCGTGATCATCCTGCAGACGGACTCTATGATAATTTCTCGCAGCAGGATTTCATAGATCAGTTCATCCGGGAGCTCGAAGCGCTTTCGGCTAACATTATACGCGTCGCTTCAATCAATGATCTGCCGGATGCGATACATACATTTCTTAAAGAGAGTGATATCAAAGATGTTGTTGTGTGGAACGATGATACTGAACAGGGAGCGGCTATCCATAAAGCGTGTGATGCATACGCCGGTCAGAAAAAAGGTGCGAGGGTAATAGTTTGGAAGGACGAAGATAATCGTGATGAGCTTATATCCACTGTGGAACAAGCTGACGCAGGAGTCGTCTATGCCGAATATGGTATATCCGAGACCGGCACCGTTGTATTATACAATAAAGCGGGGAAGGGGAGATCGGTCAGTTTGTTGCCGAATAATATCGGGATAGTTCTGAACACAAAGAAGATTGTACCGCGTATTACCCAGGTATTTGAACAGTTACGCGAACCTGCGATAGATCATTCCTGTATTAACTTCATCTCGGGTCCGAGCCGCAGCGCCGATATCGAGATGAGTCTTTCGATTGGAGTGCACGGTCCTGGAGAGATAACAGTTTTTTTGGTAGATTAATTGGAACTAATTCCAAAATTTCCGGCCTATATTTAAAATCCCCGGTGTGACCTCAGATTTTTCTCTTTATAAACCCTCATTTTTTGACCATTATCCTCAAAAATGGAATAATCTTCATCCGGGTATTGACATTTAAATAAATTATTATTTATTTGGAAGTGCTTCCACTATTTGTGATGCATTCTATCAAAAATCTGTTAACGCTTCCAAAAGGAAAATCGTTTAATGCCCGTCACAATCTATGATATAGCCAAGACAGCAAGCGTAGGAGTTGGAACCGTTTCACGTGTTTTAAATAACCATCCAAATGTTTCCCCGAAAACAAGAGAACGGGTGTTGAAGGTTGCTCACGAACTCAATTATCAGCCGCATGCATTTGCGCAGGGACTTGCCCGCAAGAAAACAAATACCATAGCTGCTATCATTCCGTTTTTTACCAACTACTTTTTCCTTGAAGTACTTCAGGGTATTCAGGATAAGATCCTCACTCTGGGTTATGATATTATGCTGTATGGTCTAAACGAAAATGATCCGGAACAGTTTGAATCGTATTTGCTACGTGCTACGCAAAAAGGCAGAGCCGATGGGGTTATGCTTTTCTCGCTCCGGTTGCCTGAGTTCTTTGCTCAAAAATATAAACACATTAACCAGCCGATGATACTTGTCGATTGCGCGCATCAGGATTTTGATTCAATCACTGTTGATAACCGGGCCGGAGCCTATGCCGCGACGAAACATTTTATTGATCTCGGCCATGAAAAGATCGGTATGATCAATGCAAATCCAATTTCGCCGCCCGCACAACAACGGTTCGAAGGATATAAAGCGGCACTCACCGAGAACGGTTTATCGTTTAATCAGAATTTTTATAAGTCAAGCAAGATCATGAAGTATGACGGTTTCAGTCGCGAAGCTGGGTATGTTTCTATGATGGAAGTGCTCGATCTGCCGAAAGATGAACGCCCGACTGCAATCTTTGTGTCGAGTGACGTTCAGGCGATGGGTGTGTTAAGTGCAATGCGCGATCATAACTTGCAGGCGCCCGACGATATTGCGATTGTCGGTTTTGACGATATCGAGCTTGCACAACACATAGGTCTCACGACAGTCAGCCAGCCGATGTATGAAATGGGTGTGTTGTCGGTCGGACGTATGCTTGACAGATTGGCTAACCGAAACGGAGCAGTAACACATACGTCATTTACTCCGAAGTTGATAATTCGGGAAACGTGTGGTCAACTTAAAACAAAGTTAGCTGCTGTTGATGAGTAATAAATATTATTTAATAATTTCCCTCGATGTTTCATCATCTGAGGAAATAATCAAGCGTTGATGGTTTAGTTTAATTAAGAGGTCCAGGATGAATATTTCTAAAAATATTTTTGCAGTTATAATTCTTATACTTGCAACGAGTATACTGGCGCAAGCCCAGGTAGGAAAAATTGAAGGACGTGTTATTAGTCAGGAAACAGGCGAGCCCATACCGGGAGCAAACGTTCTCATTGAAGGTACCACAATGGGTGCAGCGGCGAATATGGATGGTGAGTTTACAATTCTCAATATTCGTCCCGGTACCTACACCGTGCGTGCCTCGGCTATCGGTTATCAGACCGTAATTATGCAGGAAGTACGTATTAATATTGATCTTACCACCAATTTGAAGTTTGAATTACCCGAGACCGTTCTTGATTTAGGAGAAGAGGTTGTTGTCATAGCCGAGCGCCCCATCGTTCAGCGAGACCTTACTGCAACGACTGCAGTTGTAACCGGTGATCTTATACAGGCATTGCCGGTGACGGAATTCTCTCAGGTGCTTGAGTTACAGGCGGGCTGGGTTAATGGTCATTTACGGGGCGGCCGGTCCGGCGAAGTCGCCTACTGGATTGACGGAATGCCCGTCACCGACGTTTTCGACGGTAGTATGGTTGTTGAAGTTAACCGCGAATCGATAGAGGAGATGCAGCTTATTAGTGGTGCATTTAATGCTGAATACGGTCAAGCAATGTCGGGAATCGTCAATATAGTCACGCGTGAGGGTTCAAATAAATTCCGGGGTAATCTGACAACATACACAGGTGATTACACACTTGGCAGTGACCGTATATTCCGTGGACCTAACAGATTTCAACCTACGCACATACAAAACTATGAAGGGAGTATCAGCGGACCTCTAGTGCGGGATCGATTATTTTTTGATATTAATCTTCGCTATATAAATTTCGGCGGCTGGTTATACGGCCAAAGAAATTTTACACCGGCTAATATAACCGATAATCGTCCGGTTCGCGTGGAAGATTGGGATATCTCTGTCAATCCCGAAGAAGGTCTTGGTGACAGCACCTGGGTTTCAATGAATCCATCGGAGAAAAAATACGGGCAGATAAAATTAACCTATAGAATTAGTCCGTCACTTCGTATTAATTATAATTTAATTTATGACGATGTGTGGTTTCGTGAATTTGATTTCATGAATATGTATAATCCCGATGGCGATCTGGATCGATTCGATCTTGGCGTTACGAATGTTATAAACCTGAACCACACTCTGAGTAGTCGGACATATTATACATTTGGAGTTTCGTATTTTTACCGGGAGTATGAACATTATGCTTTCGAAAATCCTCACGACCCGCGTTATGTACATCCAAGGTTGTATAATCAACAACCGCCGTATAGTTTTAGAACCGGCGGGGTTAGTATGGACAGATTTAACCGGATAACAGAAACTACAGTCGGGAAATGGGATTTAACAAGCCAGATCACGCGGGCACATCAGATTAAAACTGGAATAGAAATTCGCCATCATGATATATTTTTCAGAGATGTGACTCTCCGCCCTACCCCTGAACACCAGAATCGCGACCCCCGCGTTGATGGTAATCCGTTTATTGATACCGAAATACCATCTCAAGCATCATTTATGTTTGATGAATACCGCCGTAATCCGGTTGAATTATCATGGTACATTCAGGATAAAATGGAGTTTGATAACATAGTTGTTAATGCGGGTGTCCGCCTGGATTATTTTATGCCGGACGGACTCGTTCTTGCCGATCCATCGGACCCAAATATTTACGACCCGTTGCGACCTGAAAACCAGGACGAGGTCGTTGCACCCGGTGGCACTTCTGAAGAAGCGGTACAAGCTCGGCGTCAATACTGGTATAAGGAAGCATCGAATAAATTTCAGATTAGTCCACGATTGGGTGTTGCATTTCCGATCACCGACCGTGGTAAGATACACTTTTCATATGGACACTTTTTCCAGATACCGAACTTCAATTTACTTTATCAGAATCCTGAATTTAAACTCGGTGCAGGAACGGGAAATGTCGGATTGGTCGGCAATTCCGATCTTAAACCGGAACAGACAATTAGCGGTGAGATCGGGTTACAACAACAATTGAGCGATCATATTGGAATTGAATTGACCGGTTACTTTAGAGATATCAGAAATCTTACTGGTACGAGAGCCGATGAAATTACCTTATTTGGTGGAGCAGGAAAATACAGTCAGTTTAAAAACACAGATTTCGGCTTCATTCGCGGTATTATATTCAGATTTGAAAAAAGATTTGGTGACGGGTGGGCGGCAACTGCTGATTATACTTACCAAGTAGCGAAAGGTAATGCATCTGATCCGGCTGCTACCCGCAATTTTCTTGTCGGTGGTATCGAGCCTGAAGAACAACTGGTTCCTCTCGATTGGGATCAAACACATACGTTCAATGCAACGGCAACATATGCAGCACCTCAGAATTGGGGAGGAAGCATAATTCTTCGGTATGGAAGTGGATTGCCATACACACCGCGACAAACCGCTAACATAGCGCGGTTACTTATTAACGCAGAGCGGAGACCTAATTATTTTGATGTTGATGTTAATTTATATAAAGATTTTAACTTTGATTTTATGAAAGTATCTATCTGGTCAAGGATAATTAATATTTTTAATATCAGAAATGAGGTAAATGTATACAATGATTCGGGACGAGCGGATTATACGATAGATGAGGTCATTGCACAACGGGCAAATCCACCCGAGTTGGTCAACCCTGTCGGAGCTTATTTCCGAAATCCTACTTTTTACAATGAACCGAGAAGAATTGAAATAGGATTGTCATTACATTATTAAGATTAAGAAGTGAGGTTTGAAATGAGGAAGCATATTATTGCATCTCTCGTATTAGTATTATTTCTATTTTTTTTAGATGATATTGTTCTCTATGCACAATCCCAGGTCGATGGTACCAATGCTAACAGAACTGAACGCAGGGTCGGCGTACATCGTGGAAATCAGGTGCGATCTGTGTTTGGTAATTGGGGTGTGATTGGTCAACCACATGACCAGGGACCTATGGCAGCATGGCGTCATGATGGTGATGGATACGTCGGAGATATCAGTCCAATGGTTGGAGCTGAAGTATATATTGATCGAGTAGATGAGGATGGTAATCCCATACTTGATAATAACGGAAGTGTCATTATAGATACCGTAAAGCATGTTGTTGTTACACCGGCTTTCAGACCTGGTAGTGCAATTCCGGGGGAGGGGGAAGAAGGAAGAGCCTGGACCTTCGAGCCGATCAGAGGATTTTTAAATCCGGATCTTGACCAACCAGGGAAAGGAATTGCTATGAGTCATCAAACTGATACGTGGCCGGATTATTGGCCGGATCGCCCTGATTATGTTGATTCCGTCGGTAATGTTGTATGGAACGGATATTTTGGTCCGGGCGATAGCCGTGCGGATCAAGAATCTTATTTCTGGATGAGTGATCATAATGATAGAGAATTATTCCGCGATCCACCTGCCGGAAAGGGATTTAAACCCGATAGCACTCGACTCAATAGAGGCGGTCTGGGTATTGACGTATCTATTCGTGGTATGCAATGGTCGAATATTCTTGCCGAAGATAATATTTTCTGGTTATACGATATACATAATTCCGGTACAACAAATTATCGGAGAACAGTATTCGGTATACTTGTCGGTATGTGGGTTGGTGGTGGAGGTGGAGTGGAAGGTGAATGGGAGGATAATGTTTCATTCTTTGATGTTGAAGAAGATATTACCTATGCATGGAAGTTTAACTTCCGTGAGCCAACCCGAAATCCTCGTTGGGTAGGTCCGGTAGGTATTGTCGGAGTAGCTTTCCTTGAGAGTCCTGGTAATCCGTTCGATGGTATAGATAATGATGGAGATGTACAAAGAACAGATACACCTCGGTTCCGAAGCGATGATTTCGAACGTGACCGCCAAACCGGTGAATGGTACTTCAGACGAACTATAGATTTTGATCCCGGCAGATACGATCCTAATAATAACGGCTGTGAATTTGTAGTTTCCAATAATCCACGGTTCCCTGATAACCATGTGGTTTTAATAAATGATACCACAAAATATTATCGAATGTCGGATGAGCCAATATTGGTGTATGATCGTAAATTAGTATGCCTGGATAAACTTGCCTATGAGCAGGGGAAATCAACCAACGATACCTTGACCGTTGAATCGTTGGGGATAACGTATCGGCTCTGGAACGGAAAGGTTCTTACGGAAGAAAACAACACCGGAATAGATGAAAATCTTAACGGTCTTATTGATGAAAACTATGCCCTTCACTATGAGCAAATCAGGCGAAATGAGCAAGGTCAGATTCTCTTTCGTATTACACGACCACTGGCATATAAAAACTATTTTACGGGTGCAGGTGTTGATGATCCATTGATAGATGAACGTCGTGATGATGGTATTCAGAATTATTTAGGTGTC
>PWXV01000067.1 GCA_003568415.1 Ignavibacteriales bacterium | reverse complement strand
TTGCAAAGGGACGAATTACCGTGTACCCGCCGCGCGGTAATTATCAAATCGATGTAACCAGTTTGCAGCCGGCAGGAATGGGTGAACTGCAGATCGCATTTGAAAAGCTCAAGCAGAAATTGTATGAGGAGGGGCTATTTGATGAAGAATATAAAAAACCGTTACCGCAATACCCCTCGAAAATCGGGATAGTCACCTCCGAAACCGGAGCAGCGTTCCGTGATATTGTTACCGTTGTCAAGAGAAGATTTCCTGCAATTGAATTACTATTGTATCCGGTTCGTGTTCAGGGAAGTGGTGCGGCAGAGGATATTGCCCGGGCGATCCGTGATTTGAATAGATATGGAAAGCTGGATGTTATCATAACCGGGCGCGGCGGCGGTTCGCTCGAAGATCTGTGGGCATTCAATGAGGAAATCGTAGCGCGGGCGATATTCGATTCAGAGATTCCTGTAGTAAGTGCAGTAGGCCATGAGATCGATTACAGCATAGCAGATATGGTTGCCGATGTGCGGGCCCCGACACCATCGGCGGCTGCAGAAATTGTTGTCCCGGATAGGCGTGAAATGCTTGAAATTATCAATGATTTTGCATATACTTTAAATTGGCGTGTTTTCGATATAGTACATGAGAAACGAGAAACTATCCGGCAATTAGTAAATACATACTCATTTAATCGGCCATACGACCTGATGCGGAGTTTTTCACAACGGGTCGATGAGATCGATCGTCAGCTCAAATCGATAATGGCTCATCGCTTTGCTATTACACGATCGCGTGCAACGTCTCTTCATCAACGATTGGAAGCATTGAATCCGGAAAATGTTCTCAATCGTGGTTATGCTATTGTGTATGACGGTGATACAATTTTACCATCGAAACAGGAAACAGTGAAGCGTGGTAAAGGCGATATACGGTTTAAAGACGGTCGTGTCGGTTTTATCGTTCGGAAGGATGCATAACTCCATGCCCCGCAAATCCACAAAGAAAAAAGAAGTCACATTTGAAAAGTCATTGAATCGGTTGGAAGAAATCATCGATACACTCGAGGGAGGCGATGTTCCGCTCTCGGATGCAGTTAACCTCTATGAAGAAGGTATTAAACTTTCTAAAGATTGTTTAAAACAACTGAACGATGTCGAGGTGAAACTTAAAAAAATTACCGCAGACCTTGACGGGTCGTTTGCAATAAAAGATATATCGGAATAGTAGTCAGGTTACTACTCATTCAAAATCTAAGTTAAATTACTAAATATAGAAATAAGGTGCAGAATACAATAAGGAGACCACATGAGCAGCCAGGAGTATTCTTTGTTATATAAAATTAATTCACCGGCGGATATGAAAGACCTCAGCGCCAACGAACTTAAAACATTAAGCAACGAGGTTCGTGAGTATATGGTGGATGTAATATCCAAGGTCGGCGGTCACTTCGGTGCCGGACTTGGAACAGTTGAACTTGCCGTTGCATTGCATTACGTCTTTAACACTCCGGATGACAAAATTGTGTGGGATGTCGGTCATCAGGCATATCCGCATAAGATTCTCACCGGCCGGCGCGACCGGTTGCATACTATCCGTCAGTTGCATGGGCTGAGTGGTTTCCTTAAACGAAGTGAAAGTGAATACGATGTGTTCGGGGCGGGACATGCAAGCACGGCGCTATCGGCAGCACTCGGTGTTGCAACAGCACGTGACTATGATGAGAAAGATTATAAAGTCGTAGCAGTTATCGGTGACGGTGCGATGACGGGTGGTATGGCCTATGAAGCTATGAACAATGCCGGACTGCTGAAGAAAGACATTATCGTTGTACTAAACGACAACCGAATGTCGATCGCTCCCAATGTATGGGCTATATCAAATTACTTTAACGAGATCATCGCATCGAGACGCTTCAATAAATTCAAATCCAATGTCTGGGAGTTGACCGGCAAGCTCGATACATTTGGCGACCGGATACGCAAGATTGCTTCGCGTCTTGAGGGCGGAATAAAATCGGTCATAACCCCCGGTATGCTTTTTGAAGCGCTCGGTTTCAGGTATTTCGGTCCGTTTAACGGTCATAATATCCCGCAAATGGTCAATATTTTCAAAGAGGTGAAAAATTTATCAGGACCGATCCTTATCCATACCGTTACACAAAAAGGTAAAGGATATTCTCCGGCCGAAAAAGACGGTCAGAATTTACATGGCGTAACTCCATTTGATAAAATAACCGGTGTTGCAGTCAAGAAAAAAGACGGACCTCCTGCATATACAAAAATATTCGGTACGGCACTTGTTGAAATCGCAAAAGAGAATAAGAAAGTTGTCGGCATAACTGCAGCAATGCCCGATGGAACGGGATTGAATTTTATGCAGCAGGAAATTCCCGAACGATTCTACGATGTAGGTATAGCTGAGCAGCATGCTGTAACATTTGCGGCCGGTATGGCGACCGAGGGATATAAACCGGTTGCGGCAATATACAGCACGTTTTTGCAGCGCGCATTTGATCAAATCGTCCATGATGTTGCTATCCAGAATTTACCGGTTGCTTTTGTGCTTGATCGTGGCGGGTTAGTTGGCGCAGACGGACCGACACATCACGGAACACTTGATCTGTCGTATCTCCGTATGATCCCCAACATGACAATTATGGCTCCGAAGGATGAGGGTGAACTTCGCAACATGGTATATACCGCAACTGAATATTACGACGGGCCGATCGCAATGCGATATCCGCGTGGCAATGCAATCGGTATTCCGTTGAAAGACAAATTTGAAAAACTCGAGATAGGGAAAGGCGAGATAGTACGGAATGGCGAGGACGTTGCTATTCTTGCAATCGGCAATATGGTTATGCATTCCCTTAAAGCAGCGGATATTTTGAACCAAAACGGTATACTTGCAGAAGTCGTCAACGCGCGATTTGTTAAACCGCTCGATGAGGAACTCCTGCGTGATATCGCCGACCGGTTCACCTATGTCGTGACGGTCGAAGATAATTCTGTTATCGGTGGTTTTGGTAGTGCTGTTGCGGAATTCTTCGCACAAAACGGATTGAATGATGTGAAGTTACGGATGCACGGTATTCCCGACAAATTTATAGAGCACGGAAAACCGGGTGAATTGCATGAAATAGTCGGTATCGATCCGGAAGGTATAGCGCGCGTCGTTGCCGGCCATGTAAAAGGCAAAGATATAGTACAGGATAAAGCAGTGAAACTGGTGAGCAAATAACTAACAGATGTTACGCAACCTGATGCTTTAATTACTTATAAGTAAAATC
>PWXV01000288.1 GCA_003568415.1 Ignavibacteriales bacterium | reverse complement strand
TAGACCCGCTTAACTCCTCAAAACAAATCTTTCTAAAAACATGCAGCAATAACAATTTCGATATTTCCGAATCAAAACAACACCTTCTTGAAAATTACGTATCCCTCCTTCTATCCTACAATAAAAAAATTAATCTTATCTCCCGGGTGGATGAAGAAAACATCTGGACCAATCACATTCTTCACTGCACAAGTTTATTGTTTCACAAAGCTTTCCCTCCCTCTTCCACCATTCTCGATCTGGGCACAGGAGGTGGTCTGCCCGGAATTGTGTATGCAATTCTCCATCCAGGATTGCAATTCACCCTGCTTGATGCCACTCGCAAGAAGACCGATGCGGTGCAAGCAATGGTTGAACAACTCGAATTAACGAATGTTCATACGGTCCGGGGACGAGCCGAGGAAATTGGCAAAGATCCGGATTATGCCGGGAAATTCAATATCATTGTTGCAAGAGCAGTTGCACCACTGGATAAATTGGTACAGTGGTCGAAACCGTTTTTGTGTTCCGATATTCCCCCGGTAAATGAAAATGCAACGTGTGTTATTCCAGACCGTTCGCTCGTTGCATTTAAAGGAGGTGACATATCTGATGAGCTTAAGAAAACTAAACAGAAATCCGCCGTTTTAGCAATAGATTTTATTGTTCTTGATCCAGATGAGGAGAAAAAGGTCGTGATTATACAATTATGACAACACTTCCAGGATCTCCTCACTCATCGGTTCTGTATTTGATGGAAATACGTGAGTCAGCTCCCCATCCTCATCTATAATATATTTATAAAAATTCCACTGCGGGGCGGTGGTATTCCAGCCGTTGAGCGATTCATCGGTCAACCATTGAAAAACTTCATGTTGATCGCTGCCACGAACGGAAACACGTTCGGTGAGCGGGAATGTAACTCCGTAATTTCGCTGACAGAACTCGGCAATTTCTTCGTTGCTGTCATACTCCTGTCTGAAACTGTTCGATGGAAAGCCGATAATCACCAGTTCATGGCCATAGAGTTGATGCAATTCCTCAAGACCTTCATATTGAGGTGTAAATCCGCATTTTGAGGCAACATTGACGATAAGCATCTTTTTCCCACTGAAATCCCCCAAATTAATGGTGGATCCGTCAATACCGGTGACCGAGTAATTATAGATTGATTCCCGGCTCTCTGCTCCTTCAGGACGTTCGGCTGAACCGAAACAATTGAAAGAAATGAATGCCAGTGAAATAAGCAACGCTTTAAAAAATACCTTATGCATACGATCTCCTTGATTATATTGTTCTGATGTATTAACACTCTTTCAGGGTAATAAATTCTCTCGGGAAATTGCAGATTTATAAAAAATATGGTATTATTTTTACGACATTCCAACATTTTAACAGGGATAATCCTATGAACGCCAAAATTGTGCTCATTATTATAGTTCTTGTGCTGTTTCTCGTAATTACTCTCCAGAATACCGAGGTCGCTATATTCAAAATCCTTTTCTGGGATATTGAAATGTCCCGTATCGTGTTTATGTTCCTTGCAGTCCTGATAGGGTTTATTGCGGGATATGTAATCGCAAAGACAACGGGACGCGAAACCAAACCAGCAATTGAGAAAGAAAAACCGGACAAGGATACATAGATTAATAAAATGATCGGAGTCAGGATTGAAAATACGCAATTTTTTCTTCCTTGTAATTCTATTACTATTTGCTGTCTCGTGCAACAATTCCGGCATAGAGACAACTGAAATTTTATGGGATGAGTGGGGAGTGCCGCATATCTATGCACCGACGTATGAGGAGCTCTTTTATGCTCAGGGATGGGCACATATGGAGAGTCACGGCAATCTCATACTCCGCTTATACGGTGAAGCACGGGGACGCGCTGCTGAGTACTGGGGCGGGGAGCACCTCGAGCAGGATCGTTTCATCCATACGATGAATGTTCCCAAACGTGCAGCCGAATGGTATGAGCAAAAAAATGAAACATATAGATCATACCTTGATGCATTTGTAGAGGGTATTAATACATATGCGGAACAGCATCCCGAAAAGCTATCCAATGATATAAAGATGGTACTCCCGGTCGAAGCGACGGATATCCTTGCCCATGTGCAGCGGGCGTTTCATCTTTCGTTTATAATTCCTCCCGGGACACTCCCCCGTGCCCGGCAGCATCTTGCCGCGGCATCGAATGCCTGGGCAATAGCTCCCGAACGCACCACCACGGGAAATGCTATGTTGTTATCGGATCCTCATTTACCGTGGGATGAAAGTCTGTTTCGTTTCTATGAATTACATCTGATAACACCGGACGTCGAACTATACGGTGCAACATTGGTGGGATTGCCGGGAATTATTCTCGGTTTCAATAGCGATCTTGCGTGGACACACACCGTTAATACCCATGACGGTACCGATATTTTTGAATTGACCCTTGAAGAAAACGGTTATGAGTTTGAGGGAGAGGTGCGTCGCTTCGAGGAACGAACCGAAACGATAAATGTAAGGGACAACGACGGTGATTTACGGGATGAAACGGTTACCATCCTTGAATCGGTACACGGTCCGGTCATTGCCCAAGACGATGATAAGGCGATAGCAATCCGCGTTGTGGGATTCGACTCACCCGGCATGTTCGAGCAATGGTGGCGAATGGGAACGGCCCGTAACCTTGAACAATTTGAAGATGCCCTGCGGATGATGAAAATACCGATGTTGACGGTAATGTACGTCGATCGGGCCGGAAATATTATGCATCTGTTTAACGGCCATGTTCCGATCCGTTCCGGCGGAAACTGGAACGAATGGCGTCAGATTCTGCCCGGAAACACCTCCGAGAACATCTGGGTTGACATACATCCCTATGAAGATCTTCCGCGTGTTGTCGATCCACCGACAGGATGGCTGCAAAACGCCAACGACCCGCCGTGGACGACGACGATACCGTACGAAATCGATCCCGGTGACTATCCGCCGTATATGGCTCCCCATTATATGGACCTGAGGGCGCAGCAGTCAGCCCGTCTCCTGAAAGAAAATGATTCCCTCACTTTTGAAGAAATGGTTGAATTGAAGCATACTACTTATATCGAGGCCACCGGCAGAATGTTCGATGATCTCTTTGATGCAATAGAGGAATATGGTGATGAATCCGCCGTGCGTGCCGGAGAAGTTCTCAGAAACTGGGATCGAACCACCGGAGCCGAAAGTCGCGGGGCGGTACTGTTTGTTCAATGGGCCATGCAATTTCAGTTGTGGAATAACTTTGAGGTATTCTGGGACCCCGATGAACCGCTGGAGACTCCACGTGGATTACAAAACCATCAAAGGGCAGTGGAGGTTCTCTCACAGGTTGCCCGGGATATTGAATCACGTTACGGTTCCCTTGATGTCCGGTGGGGAGATGTATATAGGGTAAGGATCGGTGAATATGATTTTCCCGCACAGGGAGGACCGGGTCATCTGGGGATTTTCCACGTGCTTGGTTTTGACCGTGATCCGGACGATGAAAACCGGTATATTGCATCCTTCGGTGAGTCATTTATTGCTGCAGTTGAGTTTTCTGATCCCGTTCAGGCAAAAGTACTTACTGCGTACGGAAACGCAACACAACCACATCTCCCCCACCGCGGAGACCAGCTCGAATTGTTCGCAAATAGACAATTGCGTGATGCCTTTTTAACCCGTGAGAGTATTGAGAGATCCGTTGTGAACCGTACCGACTTTGAGTGATAATTGATTCAAAACTTAAGATAGGGTTGTACATATGTCCGATATTACCATTCGCCAGCTTAACGGTCACGACGAGTTCAGCCAATGTTTGCAATTACAGTACGATACCTGGGGTGAGAATTTTACCGAGGTAGCAAGTCCGATGATCCAGATGGTCGTGCAGAAACTTGGCGGCGTTGTTGCCGGAGCATTTAATGCATCGGGAGAGATGATAGGTTTTGTTTTCGGTATGACCGGTATACAGGATGGTACACCGGTACATTGGTCGGATATGCTTGCCGTACGACCCAAGTGGCGTGGAAAAGGAATCGGCAGGAAATTGAAACTTTTCCAGCGGGATGAAATACGCAAGCTCGGTATTGAAGTGATCAACTGGACGTACGATCCCCTCGAAGCCCGGAACGCCCATCTCAACCTTAATCTTCTCGGTGCCCGGATTGCCGATTATATTGAAAATATGTATGCTACCGATGAGGGAAGTCCGTTGCACGCAGGACTTGGAATGGACCGCTTTCTTGTAGCATGGTATTTGAACGAAGAACGTGTGGAACGTGCCGGGCGAGGTGAACTCCCGGACATAAAGAACGAATATATTGAAGCACCCGTAATCAACACAAAGAGTGATAACGGAACATTGCTCGATCCCGGTGATATTGCATGTCCAGATGTACCGGTTGTGCGGGTCGAGATACCTGCAAGTATCCAGCAGGTGAAGCAACGAGCGATGCAGGATGGACAACGATGGCGGGAGAACACAAGACGTGTGTTTCTACATTATCTTGCGGAAGGATATCAGATCGTAACCTTTTATCGTGATCACACAATGAAAAGGTGTTACTATGTTATAACAAGATAAATGTGTCTGTGAATCGTTTTGCCTTTATTCGTTAAATTGTAAAAGTACTATCTCAATGCTAACCCTGAATCAAATAACGCTCTATGAAATTCACTTACCGCTGATCGAACCTTTTACCATCTCTTCCGGTACCCAGGATACGAGACGGATTATGCTTGTCGAAATTAGAGACACCGACGGAGCTGCCGGGTGGGGAGAATGCGTTGCTCCCGAATATCCGAACTACTCACCTGAAACCATCGATACCTCGTGGCTTACACTTACAAAGTGGGTCGCTCCGCTTGTGCTCGGTAAATCTTTTTCCGGTCCGGAGGAGATATTCCCGTATCTCCAGCAGAATATTCGCGGACATCTTATGGCAAAAGCTTCAATCGAGATGGCAGCGTGGGAATTAACTGCACAAAAACAAACTATCTCTCTTGCAAAACTACTTAATGGTACGCGTGATAGATTAGAAACCGGTAGATCGATAGGTATTCAGAAGTCGCCCGATGTCCTCATTCAAAAAGTTAAGCAAGCAGTTGACGAAGGGTACAGAAAGATCAAGCTCAAGATCAAGCCCGGTGCCGATTACGAATTTGTCCGGGCGGTGAGAAATGCTGTGGGAATGCAGGTACCGTTGATGGTCGATGCAAACAATGCATATACCCTTGATGATGTAAATATGTTTATAAAGATGGATGATCTCGGGTTGCTGATGTTCGAGCAGCCCCTTGCGTGGGACGATGTAGTAAGACACGCAGAGTTGCAAAAACATCTCCGTACGCCTATTTGTCTTGATGAATCGATAACGGGTGTTGAGAAGGCAGAAGAAATGGTGAAGTTTGGCAGCGGACGTATTGTAAACATCAAACCGGGACGCGTCGGCGGTTTTACATCATCTATCGCAATTCATGATTTCTGTATGAAACACAACGTACCTGTATGGTGCGGCGGTATGCTTGAAAGCGGTGTTGGTCGCGCGCATAATGTTGCCCTGGCGTCGTTGCAGAATTTTACTATTCCGGGAGATATCTCACCGAGTTCACGGTACTGGGAAAAAGATATTGTTGTACCGGAGTGGGAAATGCAGAACGGAATGATAACAGTTCCATTTGATAAACCCGGGATGGGTGTGGAGATTGATAGTGATCGATTGGAAGGGTTGGTGGTTCGAAAAGAGGAATTGCAGCGATGAAATAACTCTATACAAAAGTTTGTAGATAAATTATAAATTATTGTAACTCACCAATGTAACCGTTCCCGGCGGTATTTCACTACGCTGAATGTTTTCCGGAAGTATTTTGTTGTAATTGAATGCACTATATCTGAATATTTATTAACTCTATCAATGGATGCTATGAGATCAGAGACAGAATATAATTTTGAGGAGCATGTAGAGAAACCGGACCGCAAGAATGGGTGGCGACGGGCATTGATTATTTCTTTGGCAGTCGTAGTAGGTTTATTTTTAATACTGCTGATCTCTATTATAGCCCTTCGATGGGTTGATCCATCTGTTACGTCATTTTCACTTCGGGAAGATTGGCAGGAATTGGGAACAGAAAGATATAATCTGCGTGACTGGTGGGTTTCGCAGGCCGAACTGCCCGATCATCTGAAGTGGGCGGTGATCGCATCGGAAGACCAGAATTTTCAACAACATTGGGGGTTTGATGTCGAATCGATACAGGAAGCGCTTGAGGAGAGAAGAGAGGGAGTGAGACACCGCGGTGCGAGCACTATCAGTCAACAAGTTGCAAAGAACCTTTATTTGTGGCCGGGCGAATCCTTCGTTCGGAAAGGAATTGAGGCAGGCATTACAATTCTAATAGAGCTTTTCTGGCCGAAAGACCGTATCCTGGAAGTGTATCTCAATATTGCAGAATTCGGTCCGGGTATTTTTGGGGTAGGGAAGGCTGCCGATATATATTTTGGCCTTTCACCCGCTCAACTCGAACCTGATATGTCAGCACGACTTGCTGCTGTTCTGCCGAGTCCGAAACGGATGCGGGTGGAACCCCCTTCACCATATACACAGCAGCGAAGCGGGTGGATTCTCCGGCAAATGACTCACCTGACGGGTATCTCATATCTTCCACCGGTAGCCGAAGAACCTGAAGATGATCCCGATCCGCTGCCTCCCGGTTTTGAATTCTATTTCGACCTTGATATCGATACGCTTGAACCGGAGGAAGCTTTGGATCCATTGCCTTTGGATTTTTATTTTGAACCGGAGAGTGATACACTCACCGTTGAGGAAGAGGTAGACACACTTTATCGGGAATGAGAAGATGGTTAATTGTAATGCAGCGGAAACCGACGATTAACAATTAACCGATTACTATTAACTATCCATATTCGTTTGAATGTATAGAGTTCTATTTTAGTGGGAGAGAATTTGCAGCACTCCATCTCGAAGCATGTTGATTTACATTCTAATTTCAATTACATTTTATTTATAAGTGGCTGCTTAATGATTTCAGATTTTCATAATAATGTGGGAGGAGATGATAAATGTCGACCAAGGTAATTCGAATTATAGAGGAAGCAAAACAACTTAATGCAATTGAGCGTGCAGAGTTGTTGGAGGAGGTGTACAAGATGTTCGAGGATGAGGTTGATAAAAACATCCAGGAGAAATGGGCTGAGGAATCCGAAGATAGGATAGATGCATACGAACGAGGGGAGTTGAAGTCGATACCATATGAGGATGACAAAAAATCTATCGGATCTGAATGAGAGTTTCTTTTCTCGAAATCGCTAAAATTGAATATAATGAGGCGATTGATTTCTATAATAAAGAAAAATTTGGTCTTGGATATGAATTTTCTGTCGAAGTCGATAAAACACTGCAAAAAATTCTCCTTTTTCCCAACGCATGGCCTTTCGTATCAAAAAGAGTTAGGTGATGTAGAGTAAGACGCTTTCCCTATGGAATTCTCTATGAGATTCGTGAGATGGAAATTTTAGTAGTGGGTGTTATGCATTTTAGACGGGGTCCTATAAATTGGAAAAATCGAATTAATAATATATGAAAAACACTAAAAGTTCAATATCCAAATCAAAAACATATGAGTAAATTGGGGAGTTCTGAGAAACGCACGATCTATCCGAATATTGGAAACAAACCGATGCGGTGGAATTTGATGTTGAAATTCAATCTGAAATAACATATTCCTTCTCTATAATTAGATGAAGCATAATAATTCTATTGTTAATGATGTTGATAAATACATTTCAGGCCATGCGCTTGACATAATCCGCGAATTCTCCGGTTTTCTCTCAATACCCAATCACGCATCATCCACCGAAGATATAAAGCGAAATGCCGTCTTTATAAAAGAAATGTTCGAAACACGCGGTGTTGAAATTGAAATATCAGAATTACCCGCTGCCGCACCGTTCATTTACGGTGAGTACAAAGTTCCGGATGCAAAACGCACAATCTTTCTCTACGCTCACTACGACGGACAACCTGCCAACCCGTCTCAGTGGAACAGCGATCCGTGGAAGCCCGTCATTCGAACAAATACAATCGAAAATGGCGGGGAGGTTCGTTCTCTTCCCGAAAGAGGTGAGGACATCGATCCCGACTGGCGCATCTACGCCCGCTCTGCAAGCGACGATAAAGCACCGTTCACTGCCATTACCGCCGCCCTTGATTTTATACATGAAAATAATTTGCCAATCACCTCAAACCTGAAATTTATATTTGAAGGCGAAGAGGAGATAGGTTCGCCTCATCTGTCCGAGTATTTAAGACTTCATAAAGACAAATTACAGGCCGATATGCTGGCTATTTGTGACGGGCCGGTACATCAGAGCGGACAGCCGCAATTGTATTTCGGTGCCCGGGGATATGCGGGACTGGATATTACAGTGTACGGACCGAACCGCCATCTCCACAGTGGACACTACGGTAACTGGGCACCGAATCCATCTCTTCTGCTCATTCATCTGCTCGCGTCGATGAAAGACCCCGGAGGAAACATTACGATTGAAGGATTTCACGACGAGATTAATCCGTTGAATGAAGAAGAACTAAAAATAATCGAACAGTATCCGGATACATCCGATATTTTGAAAAAGGAGTTCGGGATAGCACAACCGGAAGGAGATCAAAATCTTGTAGAGAGATTACTCTTACCATCATGTAATATCCGTGGATTCAATGGCGGAGCGGTAGGGAAACATGTTCAGAATATCATACCTTCTTCCGCAACGGCTTCGATTGATATAAGATTGGTTAAGAAGATGGATCCTTCACGTACGCTGGACCGGGTTGAGGAACATATTCGCGGGCAGGGTTTTCATATTGTTCGTGAAGATCCGGATACTGAAACACGGCGACACCATTCACGTATTGCAAAAATAGTCCGGCACGAGGGATATCCTGCTGTTCGTACAAAAATGGATTCCCCCGAAGCGATGTTCATCATCAGGGCGGCTGAACAAGCTGCCGGTGAGACGGTTGCCTTGCTCCCGACAATGGGTGCTTCGTTACCACTTTATCAATTCGATGAAGTATTGAACGTTCCCATCGTCGGCCTGCCCATCGCAAACTACGACAACAACCAGCACGGACCCGATGAAAACATCCGCATCGGGAATTTGTGGTACGGGGTGAAGTTGTTTACGGCTTTGTTTATCGGGAAGTAAACATGATTTATTCTATACCATACCCATCATTTTCCTGATAGCAATTGATGCTTCAGCCGGTTTCTGAGTACCGATAAAGATTCGTTTTCCGTTCTGCAAGTCGATTTTAATCCATTTATTACCGCGAATTGTGTAGGTCCATCCGCCATGGAACGGCCTGAACCTGATACCGTGAAATCCCCGCATTGTCATATAGCTAAACTCTTCCACCGAGCAACCGGAAATGCTCTCACGGCGGATGACGCGGTCGCTTTGATGAAATGGTTTAAACCGGTAAGAAATTCCCCGCTTATCAATTCTGGTATCGAGACGGACTGTGGCGAATAAGATAACAATTGTTAGCCATATCGCATTGATAAACAGAAGGAGTGCATTCGATGGAGGCTCATTTCCCCATGGCACACCGAATACTATCTGTGCAGCGGTTTTATATAACAGTACTGCAGCGGGAATGAGTAATAGCATCCACACCCATATCTGGGTGAATTTTTGGGTTTCATGAAACACGGGTGTATTTTTTGTTTTCACGTTTGTCCGATTTTAGTTGTTATATTCACCCAGTTCTATCCGGCGTTCCATCTCTTCCGGTAATCCTGCCCACATTCTCCAGAGATATTCGTTTTCTTCGTAGGCAGGAAATTGATCATCTATAGTTTGTTTTAAGAGTTGCGCTTCGTCATCATTACCGGTAATCCTGTTATATTTAAACATGTGTATATTTGCCGCGAATCCAATCTCATTGTCATAGCGCGTACCGAGCTGATCGAGATAGTGTGCAACTTTACGTATTGCGGGATCGTGTGGGTCCTCGTCCGCGATAAATTTGAAGACACTATTGTATAACCTTTCGATTGCTGTTACGGAATACCAGTTAGGATATAATCCGATATCGCTATCCGCATACTCGTCAATGATATGTCTGAAGCGTGAAAAACCTTCATCGAATCTTCCCGTTCTTATATATCCCTCTGCAAGATGCAGGTAATTTCCAGAAAGATCGATTGCATACGCGGGATCCTCCTCGAACATAGCAACGGCTTTTTCCCGGTATTCAATTACCTGTTCTATCGCTTCCGGTTCGTGGCGGGAAAGATGTTCGTAGATCCCTCCGATATGGGAATACAGAAAGTAACGGATCTCCGGTTCGTCATCGATCACGTCTTTCTCCAGCGCAGCTTTATATTCGTTCAACCTTTCCCGGAAGAATTCTTCCGGTACCGGGGGATCCGGCATTTCATACGGACGTGCGATATTATACCTATCGAGAAAATTATAGAATACGTTTTCATCAAGCTGAGATTCGGGCATATGGAATTGCGGATCATCCGGTGCATCGTTCCCGTGACAAGCTATAATAATAAAGAGCGGTATGCTCAAAATAAGGACGCGAAAAACGGTATGCATGTTCGTCCCTCTCTTGATTGTTGTTATTCTGAAATATACGGGAAAATTAGTAAACTGATTTGAAAATTGCAAAATTGATAGGATATGCAGTGTCATAAGTAAAAATTATTTTGCCACACAATTATTTTGTCTTATATTTATCATAATATGGATACCGATTCATTATTCTTCGAACTCTACCGTGATCTTCCCCGTCAGGGACCCGGCGATAATGCATCGACACGGAAAGCATTTTATCTTTTAAAAAATTTGCCCGAAAATTTAAAAATGCTCGATGTCGGGTGCGGCAGCGGTATACAAACACGCCAGCTTGCAAAACTGGTTAATGGACATATTACCGCAATTGACATCCATCAACAGTTTTTAAATCAGTTAGTATTTACTGCATATGATGAGGGTATATCGGAAAAAATAACCGTTCTCAATAAATCGATGTTCGAAATGGATTTTCCCGATGAGTATTTTGATGTTATCTGGTCCGAGGGATCGATGTATATTTACGGTTTTAATAATTCACTCAATGATTGGAAAAGAATGCTCAAACCCGGCGGCTATATAGTGTGTTCTCACATAAGCTGGTTGCAGGATAAGATCCCCGGTGAATTACGTACATTCTGGGAAAAAGAATATCCTGAAATAAGCACTATAAAGGAAAATCTCAAAGTAATAGGGGATAATGAATATACACCGGTCGATCATTTTGTACTTCCATCGGAAAGCTGGTGGACGGATTATTACAATCCTCTCAGAAAACGTATCGCGATAATGCGGCAAAAATACAGACGGAATATCGTTGTGAATGATCTAATTGCTGCAACAAAAAAGGAAATCGAACTGTTTAAAAAGTATTCCGATTTTTACGGATATGTGTTTTACATCATGAGAAAACAACATTAAATGGTTTTGCCCGACATTGTTTTGTCTTATACAAAATTCTGAGAATCACATACACCACCAAACAAAAACACGCAACCTATGACCGGCAAACTTGAGAAAATATGGATCAAACGAGCAAAACGGGGGCCGATGGATCCTGTAGAAAAAGCCCTCCTGATAAAAGATGAGGGTATCCGCAGCAATGCAAACCAGCGCGGTAAACGGCAGGTTACCATTATAGAGAAAGAGGTGTGGAGGGAAATGATGCACGAGCTCAACGCCGATATCGATCCATCAGCCCGTCGTGCAAATTGTATGGTAAGCGGTATATCCCTTCGTGAAAGCCGCGGTAAAATACTCCGTATGGGAGACTGTGCAATAGAAATTTACGGCGAGACCAAACCGTGTGAACGAATGGACGAAGCACTCCCCGGTTTACAGGATGCCATGCAAATAAACTGGCGTGGTGGGGTGTACGGTGTTATTATCCGTGGCGGTGAAATTAAACCGGGAGATGTTGTATATTTTGATGATCTTTAATTGTATGCTGCTATTTAAAGTATTAATATGACTCTGCAAGAACCGGTTTCTTCACATCCTCACCTGCCATGATTGCGTTTAACTCCTCTTCGAGTTCTTCTAATTGATTCTGAAAAACTGAAACAACGTCATCCCACTGAGCCGAAACACTTCCCGCGATGTGTTTATAGTAGGTAATGCCTTCGTTTAATTTATTCTGAAATGAATCGAAATATTTTATCTGTGAATCGTTCAACGGTTTTGGCGTGCGGTCAATTTTTGAGCGCAGGTAGTCGATATATAGTTTCAATTCGTTCAGGAACATATGCGGGCGGTCTTTTCTGGTCATTAAATGTATCCGTCCGTAAATGTGATCAACCATTTCTTTTAACGATGAAATTTTTGAAAAATATGCTATGTTCGGTCCGGGACAAACCGACACACCCTGACTTTGGAGATGTGTATTCATTTCACCGGAAATCAATGCTGGATTACTTAATCCGACACAAAGACACATCTTTTCAACGACTTCGCTTACTGCTTTTTTAAATTCCTTCTTCTCAAGATTTTGAGATTCGAGCTCTTTGATCTTTGCTTTCTGATATACACGCGAGGCGGTACAGATCGGATTCTTGCTGAACTCGGTATTGAACACAAGGTGTTGTTTCAAACAAGAAGCACCTGGCTTGCCGGCATCGATCCGTTGTTGTTTTTCGATCTCAGCCGTATTTCCTCTCACGGTGTTGAATGGTACACCGAGTGGTGAAACTTCGCTCAGGTACAGGTCCTTTTCCTGTGCATCACATAATACCCCCAGTGTTTTTTCGTCGATATTCACAATTTCGGGAACCAGCAAGAATGGTGTTCCCCATCCGACAGAATCGACGTCATAATATTCATGCAGGAATTTGTGTTCATGGCTGGTGCCAACTCCACCCTGAACGGTAATTCTCATCGACGGCGGCTCGCTTACCGTTGTTCGTTCGGCCCGTTCAAGTCCGCTTGCATATAGCTCATATAATGTGTCGGTGAGTTCGTTTCTGTTTGTTTTAAATTCTTCGAGAATAGGACCGAGCAAATAACCGTCGGTTGCAAAGGCGTGTCCGCCGCAATTCAATCCCGACTCGATCCTGAATTCCGATATCCAGAGCCCTTTCTTTGCGAGGAATTTTCCCTGAATGAGTGCAGACCGGTAGTCGCTTACTTTCAGAATGATCTTCTTTTTAAGATTACCAGATTCGTCGGGATAAAAATCATTGAAACGTGCGGCGTAACCGTATAACCGCGGATTCATACCGGCAGAAAACACTACCGAGGAAGTGAGTTTGCTGTTCCCGAAACCCCGTAACGCTGCGTGTGCATCGTTGAATTCATTTGAGAGAACTTCATTCTTTTTTGCATAGTTCACACGATCCAATTTAGTCATAATGTTGACGTCGATCGCACCGGGAGTGATCTCTTCTCTTAATTGTTGCCCGAGAACGGCTGCATCCTCATCGCCCGTCCGTAGCATAATATTATATTTCTGTCTCAGAGGAGAAGAATCGGGCAGGAGATCAAAATACTTCGTGATCTCACTTTCCTTTTCAAAAGAGGATTCTTTTAGGTTTTTGAAATTTTGAGCAACGATATCGTCAACCAGGTTTAGATACGCGGTGATCCGTCGGGCTCTGCTGTCTTCCGCCCGTTCGTGAATCGGTTCAAATGGAATCTTTCTCAGGTTACTGTGATACTCACGCATTCGTTCTGTGAGCCGGTGATCGACAATCGAAATAACCGAATCGATGCCGTAATGTGCCAGTTTTATAGGAGTATCGACCGTATAGCCGGTACCCATCACGGGAATATGGAAGGAATGTAAATCTTTTCTTCGGGACATACCAATCTCTTTCTGTATAAATTTTTAAGATTTGCTGCTCTACTACCAATACGGTCAACCCTGCGGCATCTTTTTCACTTAGGTACGTACCCGTATCAGATATTGCAATAATCTGTACTATTCCCTCAATAACAACCTTTTTTATGAATAATGCAATACCCCATTAAAAATAATTTGAAAATGAGCTTTCTCGCTCTCATTGACTAATCAAAAAAAAATTCATACCATATAGTATAAATACTTCGCTATGAGTAAACTTCATACAGGTGATAC
>PWXV01000048.1 GCA_003568415.1 Ignavibacteriales bacterium | reverse complement strand
CGAGTGCAGAGGCTGCTTTTGCTTCGTTGAGGAAGCGTTGTTTTTCGGTTTCATCCGTTCCAAGATGTGAAGGAAGAAACTTCAACGCAACAGTGCGGTCGAGCTTGGTGTCGTGGGCTTTATACACGACTCCCATTCCCCCTTCGCCCAATTTCTCTTCAATTTGATAATGTGATATTGTTTGTCCGATCACGATAGTTAATTGTTATTTGTTATTGGTTAATAGTACTTAGCATCAGCTGTACAACTTCTCATTACTGATCTCTGACATCTGTCCTCTGTCTTCTTTTAACAAATTACCTGTTTTCCGCTTCCTTGTAATGAGCGACAATTTGACTGATTATAAATTCTTTTCACCCTTCGCTTATAATTTCCTGAAACCGCGGATCGTCTCTGAGCGGGTCCCAATCCGGATCGACGCGGAGCATTCCCGGAGAGATGAAATCCGCAGGAATACTCAGCAGGCGTTCGATGTATTCAAGTGCTCGATCGTTCTCACCAATCATTGCAAAGATCTTTGCCATATCAATTTCAATGTCTGTACCTGCGACAGCATCTTTTTCAATAGGAAGGAGATTCATTGCCTTTTTACCTTCGCGGATTGCTTCATCGCGCATTCCTAATCCGGCATAGACCCGTCCGAGTGTACTGCGAATTCGGGGATCTTCAGGACTTTCTTCCCGGATTAATTCAAGTTTAACCCGGGCTGAATCAAAGTGGGTAGCTGCGGATTCATCATCACCGAGTGCATTATACACATGTCCCATGAACATTGATTTGGGATAATACCATCGTTGCGAATCCAATACATTTTCAGTAAACATGTTTTGATTTTCAACAATATATTCATACTCATTGATAAAATATAAATACCATAATTTGAGAAGTTCATATTGGAAAAATCCAGCCTGTCGATCGGTGATATCCCTCTTTGTATATTGAATATTTCCCGTTCGTAATTGTAGTGTGAAATCCATTTCTATAACACGCTCGGATTCAGGAAATAACAGTTTAGCTTGCTCCAGTACTCTTTCTGCTTCAGAGTATTCACGTAAAAAATGATACGTTATCATGAGCTCATAAAACCGAGGGATATTACGCGGATCGAGATCGAATGCCCGTTCGAAATTAATTTTCGCTTCATCCCACAATCCAAGACGCCGCTGGACTGCAGCCGTATAAAAATATACATCCGCATTATTCGGCATCATCTCTTTCGTATACATGAACTCATCGAGTGCACGCTGATAATCTCTGAATCCATTATAATAAAATATTCCCCGCGCCATACGTACTTCAGGGTGATCCGGATCGATTGCCATAGCGTATTCAAGGGCGTACTCTGCTTGTTTTAACCGGGTTTCAGACGGATCAATTGTAAACCAATACATCGACAAATGGGCGCTTGCTAGACCGGCATATGCAAGGGAAAACTCCGGATCCCTTTCGATCGCACGCTCGTACAATTGTATTGCCCGTATAAAATCATCGGGATTGTATAAATCTCTTCTTGTATAATCTCGTGCTTGAAGATACAAATCGTACGCGAACGATGAGTGTGTAGGAATTTCTGCAATGGATTCTTCCTCCTGCGGCGATAAACTCGCATGCAAGGCATTCGATATCTCCTGCGCGACATCGGTCCTGATATAAAATATATCGGTCATATCGCGGTCATAACTCTCGGCCCAGACCGTTTGATGAGTCTGCGCATCGATTAAATTTACCGACACACGCACCCGGTCGGCAGCACGATGGACACTCCCCTCCAGAAGTGTCGATACACCGAGATCATCGCCTATTACCGAATAATCCCTTTGACCGGGCTCATATCCCAATACCGACCCACGCCCGATAACGCGAATATCTTCAATCCTCGCCAGTTGAATGATGATATCCTCGTGTATACCGGCAGCGAAATAACCGTCATCGGGGTCCGGACTCAGGTTCTCAAACGGTAATACCGCGATGGAACTATCTAACTCAGGAACAACCGCTCGTTGAGTCGTGAACAGAAACACACCGGCCATCAATAATAATAGTATGGCTGCAAGAACATACACCATCGGTTGCAACTTTCTTTGAGCCGGCGGGCTATCGTTATCACCTGTCGATTCTTTCTTACCGGTAGCTAATTTACCTGATCGTACTCCCGACGATATCTCTTTTTCCACTTTTCGAACATCAACAATAATTTCGTTCACCTGTTGATACCGGTCTCCGGCATCCTTCTCAAGACATTTATTGATGACCCTCTCTAAATCCATCGGTACACCGCTGCGTAAACCGGTAACCGGTTCAGGATCTTCGTTTATAATGGAGTACACAAGCGCCGTTTCATATTCACTCTTAAACGGAAGCTGCTCCGTAATCATCTCATACATCACCACACCTAACGACCAGATATCCGTACGATGATCGACATTGCTGCCTTGCGCCTGTTCGGGCGACATATACGGTACCGTACCGAGTGTTGTACCTGACTTTGTGAGCATTGTACGCTGTGCGGCTTTCGCCAGTCCGAAGTCAATTATTTTTACCTGATTATCGTTTGTGATGAAAATGTTTGCCGGTTTGAGATCGCGATGTACGACACCCTTCTCGTGAGCTTTTTGTAATCCGGATGCGATTTGATGAGCATAGTTTATCACATCTTTAAACGGTAGCGGCCCCTGTTCGATTTTTTCCTTTAAGGACACACCTTCATAGTATCCCATCACAATGAAAAGGTCACCGTCGTCTGTTTCTTCAATGGAATAGATGCTGCAAATGTTGGTATGGTCGAGGGCGGATGCGGCTTTCGCTTCGTTGATAAAGCGTTTCTTCTCCTCATCATCACCACCGACATGAGAAGGCAGAAACTTCAACGCAACGGTGCGGTCGAGTTTGGTGTCGTAAGCTTTGTAGACAACACCCATGCCGCCTTCGCCTAACTTCTCGACAATCTTGTAATGAGAGACGGTTGTACCAATCACTTGAAAACCTCCAGCATAATATTTATAAGGCTTCGGGAGACAAGCCCGCCTAACGAAGCCCTGGCGTAGTTAGGTCCGCGTTCGTCGAGTTTATCTGTAACCTGATAATGCGATATGGTATGTCCGACCACTTTTCCTCCAGTTTTTCGATCCCCGACAAGTCGGGAAGGGTTTATCATAAGTTCCTCGGGTAGAACTAATGTACATTGTTTATTTTTGATGTATCTCCTCTTTTACCTTTCAGTCTGGTTGTATGTTCTGGTTGACTTGGAAAAGATTCATCGGATCATAACGTTTTTTGATTT
>PWXV01000010.1 GCA_003568415.1 Ignavibacteriales bacterium | reverse complement strand
TTCCGTCTGGCAAATTAAAGAGCATTCACAGCTCGAAACCAACCTCGACCGCTATATGCCCGAGCACCACCCGGAATTCGTGTACAGCGATCAGGCAGAGGAGTGGTTCTACATTAAAGACGGCGTCATCATAGCAATCGAGCATCCGGACGGCGTGTTTAATCCCGGCACTATTCAAAAGGTCGATGAGATAACGTTACAGTTGCAGCGAATGCCGGAGATCAACCGGAACGATGTCACCAGTCTCTCCACCGCCGAGAACATAATCGGTACGGAGTACGGACTCGAGGTGAATCCGTTTTACCGGCACATTCCAAAAACGGATGAAGAGCTTGATGAGCTTGCTCAGGATGTGAGAAATAACGAGATGGTGTACGGACGCATCGTCTCAACATCCGAAACGGTTACGGTCGTTATTGCCGAGTTGGAGGACGATGTTTTCACACAGGAATTATATCATAACATCCTCGCGCTTGCCGATGAATTCCGCGGACCGGAGAACATTTACGTGGCAGGCAGACCCATCGTTGAAGGAACGCTCGCCTATCTGATGCCGAAAGATATGACCAAGATGGTGCCGATAGTAATTCTTATCATTATCGGGGTGTTGTTTTTAACGCTTCGCAGTATTAAAGCGACAACGATAACTATGTTTGTAGTCCTCATCAGCACGATATGGACGTTCGGTTTGATGTCGCTCTTGCGTGTCCCTATTTATTCCGTTTCGACACTTATACCGGTGATGTTGATTGCCATCGGTGTAGCGTACGGCATCCATTTGTTCAACAACATGTATTTATATCTCCGGGAAAATCCCGGCGCCGATAAACTAACGGCAATACGTCACATGATTACAAATATGTGGAAACCTGTTGCAATGTCCGCAATAACGACAACACTTGCATTTATTACGTTACTTACCTCGCAAGTCTATCCGGTAAAATACTTCGGTGTCTTTACCGCGTTCGGTGTTGCCTCTGCGTTCGTTCTTTCGATGATCTTTCTTCCCTCGTCGATTTATCTGTTTAAGTTACCGAGGGTGAAAACAAAAAAGAATAATGAGAACAATTCTCAATGGGGTACGAATACCGCTCTGAGGATATTAAAGAACAAGGCCGTCATTCTTGGAGTCGCTGCCGTGATAATAATAATAAGCGTGTACGGCGTTACCCAGGTGTGGATCGATTCAAGCTTCCTGCGGAACTTTGAACGGGACAGCGAAATAGTTCAGGCAGATAACTTTATTAATAAACATTTTGGCGGGACGACGAACTTAAATGTCATCTTCGAAGGCGATGTTGATAAATTCAAGGACCCGTATGTATGGGAGCGTATCGACAGCTTGCAGGACCGTCTTGAACAACTGCCCGAAGTAGGCAACACCTTTTCTCTCGGCGATTATCTCAAGCGTATGCATAAAGTAATGCATGCCGACAGCGTCGAGTATTATCGTATCCCCGAATCCGATGAGCTGATTGCACAATACCTGCTGCTCTATTCTATGTCCGGTGATCCGGAAAATCTTGATAAAGTTATCGACTATGATTCCCGCCGGACAAATCTTCAGGTACAGCTTAAGGGCGATAACTCAATATTAATCAATAAAGCGATTAGTTTGATTGAAGAAGAACAGGATCTTTTCGGTAATCTGGATGTAGAAATTAATTATGCCGGTTCTGCATACAAAGGGCTGGTATTTACGGGTCTGATTCTGAACGGTCAGATATGGAGTATCTTTTTATCGATTCTGATGGTTATCGTCCTTTTGGGGTTGATGTTCAGGTCAATCAATGCCGGACTCATGGGTTCCGTACCGATCATTATTACCGTCATGACCAGCTTCGGGATTATGGGCTTTTTTAGTATTCCCTTATCGACGACTACCGCGCTGATATCGAGCATTGCGGTCGGGATAGGGATCGATTATGCGATACACTTTATATCGCGCTACAGGTTATCGGCGCAAAATAATGACAACCGCACCGACATAGCTATTGCATCGATGGGTCATACCGGGCGAGCGATTGCATTTAATGCACTGGTGCTTATTGCAGGATTTTCGGTACTGCTCTTCTCGGTGTTTCCGCCGAACAGAGAGCTGGGCGGATTGCTTTCGCTCAACATGTTTACCGCGTTTGCCGGTACGTTGTCGGTGTTGTTGATAATACTGCATCTGGTAAAACCGAAGTTTGTGTATAAAGCAAGTCCATCCAAACGTAAGGGCGATTCATGAATCGCCCTTACGGACGGAGAGTTATTATAATTGAATGTTTATAAAACAAATCAATAACTAACAAACAATAAAAAGGAGACATAAAAATGAAAACTACAAAATTGTTCTTCACAGCGCTACTCAGCTTGTTTTTCATCATACCTGCTATAGCCCAGTATGATATGACCGCCCTTGAGGTTGTCGAGGCGGCGTACAATCGCCCGACGGGCGAAGATATGACCGCCGATCTGGAGATGATACTTATCAACAGGCAGGGAGATCGCCGTGTACGGGAGATCAAACAATACGGAAAAGATTTCGGAGATATTGAGAAGACGATCATGTTCTTTCTCACTCCCGCAGACGTCCGTAACACATCGTTCATGAACTGGAGCTATATAGACGGCAGGGACGATGACCAGTGGATATATCTTCCTGCATTGAGGCGTGTACGCCGGATCTCGGGCGACAGCAAGAGCGATTACTTTATGGGATCCGATTTTACCTATGACGATCTCGGTGACCGGCATCCGCACGAAGATGAACACACTATTCTTCGTATGGAAGAGATCGACGGGGTAGAGAGTTACGTTATCGAAAGCATTCCGAAAGAAAAGGATTATATGTATTCACGAACCGTGACGTGGGTTGCAAAAGGCAAATGGATTGCACTTAAGCGTGAGTTTTACGACGATCGCGGCGAGTATTTAAAAACCCTCCGCGTAAAGGAATACGATAATATACAGGGTTACTGGACTGTATTGCATAGCGAGATGGAAAACGACCAGCGGCAGCACAGAACTGTTATGCAATTCAAAAATGTGGAATACGATACGGGAGTATCGGATAACATGTTTACCGAACGAATGATGACGAGAGGTTTATAAAATGAAACGAACCATATTTGTTTTACTTCTGATTGGATTGATAGGTCAAGGGGTTTTCGCACAGGGTATCTCCATGTATGGATACGGACGAACCTACTGGGGTGGCTTTATGCAGCATAACGGGGAATACTCAATACTGCAAAACACCCTTGACCTCCGGTTTGATCACCGCGGTATGAAAACATCGTTAT
>PWXV01000219.1 GCA_003568415.1 Ignavibacteriales bacterium | reverse complement strand
TCAGAGATTTCATTTTTGAAACAACCACATGGATTATAGATGAATCGTATCTTGACCCGGAATGGCCGGAATCGGTTCGACCCGGCGGGAGAGCATACGGATTTATAAATAATCCGAATATCGCAACTCTATACGGTTTCGAAGTTGAATGGCAGTCAAATTTCTGGTTTTTGCCGGGTGTGTTGAGAGGGTTGGTCTTATCGACAAATTATACCTATACATATTCCAGTCTGGTATATCCCCGTGTCGAGGCTGTTTGGGGAACTGTTCAGGTCGGTCCCATCAGGGTGCCAAGAGTTATTGATACAAAGGACGGCAGCTATGAAGCACGGCTTCTTGATCAACCGACACATATATTGAATCTCACATTGGGATTTGATTATAAAGGATTCGGTATCCGATCATCTGTGCAATTCAGATCCGATGTATTTGCAGGAGTGCACTGGCACCATCAGATGCGTTCAACCACCGAACCGCTGACACTGTATGATATGAAAATCCGGCAAAAATTACCTTTTAAAGGATTGCAGTTATTTTTTGATCTCAATAATATTTCCAGAGCTATCGACCAAACGACAAACAATGGAACTGGCTGGTTTGCATATAATGGTTATTACGGCTTGACTATGGTTGGTGGTATCCGGTATGATTTTTAAAAATGTCATTTTTTAGAAAGGAGGTGAAGGTTAGTGATTAAAGGGGTTTGTGTGAAGAAATAATAATTAAAATTAACCAAACGGAGAATATACCATGAGTAAGAAAAAATTGTTACTTGTTTTGGGTTTTTGTGTACTTTTTTCAGGATCGTTATTTGCGCAATCGGACACGTTGTATGTACCGGCTGAAACTGCTGAAGGAGAATTTTATATAAACTCCTTAGTTAAATATGTCGCCGGTGATACCAGCGCGGCAGGTGAGCAGTTACACGATGTTTATAAACTGGAGCGGGGTAAATTCTATGTGCTGGACAGTCCGCTGAATCTTAGAAATCCCGTTGAGATATACGCAGATCCGCCTGAGCCCGGCGATCCTGCCAAAGTACCTCCCAAAATTTTATCGAACGTAACTGTAGATGGTGTAACTGCCACCGGCAACTTGATTCAATTGTGGGCAGACTTTACAATCAAGAACGTATGGCTTGCAGGTATGAATCTGGGGCATACAGACCGTGGATGGGGAGTGGGTCAAGCCATTGCTGTACAGGATTCATTTGTGACTGTGAACATTGACGGCCTCTGGCTTGATTATAACGGCTGGTCAATGATTGCAACTGAAGCACCTCATACCAGTTGGTTTATCAACGGGTTACACGCAAGGAATCAACAAAACCCCGGTGATCAATGGACTACTTTTGCGTTCTGGTTTGAGAATGCGGCTGTCGTCGATACCTTTGTCGTAACAAACAGTACCTGGTTTCAGGCTAACAGTTTCTTTTTGTTCCCACCTCCTGTCGTGCAGTATCTCAAGATAGACCATTGTACTTTTGTTAATACATTGAAGTGGCCCTTCCATAGAACACAATGGCAAAGAGAAGCGTATATAACAAACAATATCTTTTACAATGCGGGCGCCCTATCAATGACAGAGGCAGAACAGGAAGGTCAGGATTCTGACAACATTGAATTCGGAATTATCAATATTGATACTCTGGTCGCGAATGCTGATCCTGCGATAGAACCCGGCAGATGGACAATTCCTGAGGAAGATCGTATCTTTCACGTAAAGAATAATCTGTATTATTTTAGTGACGGTGTTCAGGATTACTGGGATGATTTTCCGGATGTAAAACCTGCTCTCTGGATGAATTCCCGGACAGAGGCAATGTTTGCCAATAATGATACCTGGCCTAACCTGGTAGCTGAAAATAATTGGAATCAGGATCCATTGTTCAATGATTTTCCTGCTCTTGCCGATGCAAATGATTGGTTATACGCGGTTTTAACCAGTATCAGAGAAGGCAGCATTTTTGAATGGGATTGGGATGTCAATAAGGGCGAGGATTTTTACAGGCTCATTCATGAACACCCTCTGCCGGAAAATTTCAGATCATATACCGGTTTGCTCGGTACAGACGGATTACCACTTGGTGATTTGAGATACTATCCTGACGTCACAAGTGTTAAAGATGAGCGTTCATTCCCGGTTGCCTTCAGACTTGAGCAAAACTATCCGAATCCGTTTAACCCGAGCACGACGATAAATTTTGCTCTTCCCCAACAAGCACAGGTAACACTTGAAGTGTACAATATGCTCGGACAGCGTGTTGCTACTCTTGTGTCTGGTGAAGAACTGACCGCCGGACATCATAATGTTGTCTGGAATGGACGAAATCAAATGGGTTATCCTGTTGCAAGCGGTGTCTATATCTATCGTATCCAGGCAGGTGACTTTACGGACGCGAAGCGGATGATGTTCCTGAAGTAAGTATCGTATGATACGAGTTATTCTCTATGATATTACTATACATTGTCAACGGCTCAGGAGTCAAGTGGTCAAAGAGCAACATGCTGCTTGACTCCTGCCGGTGATAAAGTTGATTGCAACTTAGTAAATTTTCAACCGTAGCTAACCGATTGGTCAGAAAAAATCTGTGCTGCCTCGTTGTCGGTTAATCGATCGGCGCCCGAAACTATATTACAGAAGGGTACATCTATGAGGCACATTGTTTCTATACCGTCCAGCATCGCACAAATTAAACACCGGATAAGGTGGTATCTCACAGCAACCAATCAGTATATACTTTTCTTTAATTCGTTATATATTTTTTTAACTAAATATCTCCATTCTCGTTTATAAAAATTATGAAAGGGGGGGGTGACTATATCATAATAATTTCAATAAATCATTTTTAATTAACTCATTCAATCTCAATTGAAAGGTAAACCAATGAAAAAGCATGGTATAATTTTTTTCACGGTCCTATTTATCCTATTGATCGTTTTTCCGGCAAAAGCACAAACGGATCCCGATAGCATCGCCATAGTTGAGCCGCCGGAGGGTGATGCATCTCTGTTACAGCCGTTGCCGCTGGTATTCAATATGGATACGGATGTTGTCGACTGGGAAGACTATACGTTCTTCCCGTTCGCTGGTGCAGAGCTGGCACGAATTGTCAATCCCGACAAGTCCGGTCTGAATGAGACAGACTTTGTTATGGAATATACTAAACCCCAGGGCAGCGATGCCTGGGCGGGATTCTTCTATCATTTGGAACACCCGATCAATCTTACCGATGAGTCGATATTCAAACTGAACGTTTGGTCACCGCGTGCAGACATCGAAGTTATCCTGAAACTGGAAATTCAAACCGGTG
>PWXV01000309.1 GCA_003568415.1 Ignavibacteriales bacterium | reverse complement strand
GGACATACAACACTCGGTTATCTTGAAGACATAAAAGATATGCCGAATCAATTCGATTACAGTTTAACATTCTTCGATCGATACTACCGTCCCGAATATTGCACCGTTGTTGTTGCCGGTGATGTAAACCATGCACGGCTTGTTGAGCTTGCTGAAAAATATTACGGCGACTGGGAACCGGGTACCTGGACAGTTGAGATACCTGAAGAGCCGCCGCAGACAGAGGAAAAACGATCGCATATTGAGTGGGGTAGTGCAACACTCCCGCACATAATGATCGGTTATAAAGTACCCGAATTTGATGAAACAAATATCGATATCCCTGCCCTGAACATAATTGGTGAGCTGCTCTTTTCACAGAGCGCGCCGCTATATCAGAAACTGGTCGTCGACGAGGAGCTGGTTGATTTTATTTCAGGCGGCTATACCGACCGGCGCGATCCGTATTTATTTACTATAATGAGCAGGATCAAAGGTGAGGATAACGTTCAGCGTGTTGAGCAGGAAATATATGATGCTATTGAAGATCTTCAGCAAAATCCTATATCGCAGGAGCGGCTGGATGAGATACAATCGTATTTACGCTATAGTTTTGCAATGGGACTGAGCACGGCGAGCTCGGTTGCACGAACCGTTTCACACTATATTCAATTAACGGGCGATTATAACACAATGAATAACCTTTACGACCTGTATGACAAAGTAACTCCCGAAGACATCCAGCGCGTCGCCCGTGAGTACTTCAAACCTGAAACGAGATCGGTTGTAACACTTGCTCAGGAGGCATTACAATGAAAACTAAAATTATTTTCTCTTTTATATTGATCATCTCGCTCGGCTTATTTGTATCCGCCGGCACGCATCTTAACTTCACTGAGATTCATCTTAAAGATAACCCCCTTGTTGCTTTTCGTATTATTGTAGAGTCGGGTGCCATCGACGATCCCGAAGGCAAAGAAGGATTGAACGCCCTCACCGCCACAACGATTGCAAACGGCGGCACCGGTGATCTTACCTTCCGCGATATCAGGCAGACTTTATATCCCTGGGCGGCATCGATCAACGTTCAGTTTGATAAGGAAATTACCACCTTTACGGGTAACGTCCACCGGGATAATCTTGATGAATTTTATGAGATTTTCTCCGGCTTGCTTCTCAACCCGAGATTCGATGAAGCGGATTTCAGGCGAAATCAAACCAATCTCTTAAATTACTTGAGAAACACTCTGCGCGGTACCAACGACGAAGAACTCGGCAAGTGGGCTTTCCAAACATTTATGTATGAAGATCACCCGTATGGCCACGTCGATGCGGGTACGGTACAGGGTCTTGAATCTATCACACTCGATGATGTGAAAGAGTTTTACCAAAAGATGTACACGCGTGATAATATCCGGATAGGTATCGCGGGCGGTTACACGAGAGCACTCATCGAGCAAATGGATAACGATTTTGCATCACTTCCATCGGGTAAACCGGAACGGGTCGAGTTACCGCAGCCAAAAGAAATCGAAGACCTTGAAGTGCTTATTGTCGAGAAACCGAACCGCGCCACAGCAATCTCCCTCGGTTTTCCCATTGCTATAACCCGTGCCGATGAGGATTTCTATCCGCTGATGGTTGCAAATTCATACTTCGGTGAACACCGGACATTTAACGGCGTGTTAATGAATGAGCTGCGCGGTTTACGTGGATTGAACTACGGCACCTACTCATATATCGAAAACTTCATCCAGCACGGCGGCAGCACACTGATGCTTCCGAACGTGCCCCGGCGACAGCAATACTTCAGCATCTGGATTCGTCCCGTTGAACACGCAACCAATCACTTCTCGCTGCGACTCGCTCTCTACGAACTCGAGAAGCTGATCGAGAACGGTTTAACAGAGGAAGAGTTCGAAGCGACACGTGACTATATGGTAAACTTCTCAAAACTATGGACACAGACACTCAGCCGGCGGCTCGGGTATATGATGGATTCCGAATGGTACGGAACCGATTACTTCATCGACAAAATCGAAGATAAGCTTATGGATCTCACGGTCGATGATGTAAACCGGGCTATTCGCGAGCATCTACAAGCCGAAAACATTAAAATTGCAGCGGTGACTGCGAATGCACAGGAGTTTAAGGAAGCACTGCTCGAAAACACCCCGTCGCCTATTTCATATTCAGGTAATGTCGACGATAGTGTTAAAGAAAAAGATGAGATAGTAAAAACCTATACACTGAATATTAACCCGGATAGAATACGAATTGTTCCGGTAAGCGAAATTTTTGAGAAATAATAGTTTCTGGATCGTAGTAATACAAAATGAAGAGGTTGTACAAAATGTAGGGCGAAATGGCATTTCGCCCTGAATGTATTTTTTTTCGAAGCAAGAGTCTCCACTTTTTGGACAACCCCTCTAAGAAATCAAAGATGCAGGAGGTAATATGCAGTACCGAAAACTCGGGAAAACAGAACTACAGGTATCAGAAATCGGATTCGGAGCGTGGGGGATCGGCGGTGAAATGTGGAAGGGATCAAATGATGATGAATCAATACAGGCGCTGCATGCAGCAATCGATGAGGGAGTAACGTTCATCGATACTGCGCTTGCATATGGTGACGGACACAGCGAACAGTTAATAGGCAAAGTACTTAAAGATCGGAATGAAAAGATCGCTGTCGCAACAAAAATTCCGCCAAAAAACTGGAAATGGCCTGCGCAGGGAGATATCCCCGTAGCGGAAGTTTTTCCACACGATTACATTATCGAGGCAACCGAAAAAAGTCTACGCAATCTCGGCGTTGAAAGAATCGATGTGCAACAGTTTCATGTCTGGCATGATAATTTTATGGAACAAAACGGCTGGCAGGATGCTGCTGCAAAATTAAAGGAAGAACATAAGATCCGATTTTTCGGTGTTTCGGTAAACGATCACGAACCGCAAAACGCAATTAAAGTTGTTGAACAGGGAGTTGCCGATACCGTACAGGTGATCTATAATATTTTCGATCAATCACCTGAAAACGATATCTTCCCTGCTTGTATGAAACATAATACCGGGATGATTGTTCGTGTTCCATTCGACGAAGGAGGACTGACCGGAAAGATAACACCAGAGACAACGTTTCCGGAACGGGACTGGCGCAACCGGTATTTCCGCGGTGAAAGAAAACAACAGGTTTGGGACCGGATACAAAAACTCGAGAAACTGCTGGGTGATGAAGCACAGACATTACCCGAACTAGCGCTCAGGTTTTGTTTATCGCATCCGGCGGTATCGACGGTTATTCCCGGAATGCGAACGGTGAAAAATGTTCGTGCAAATTGTGCGGTATCCGATGGACGATTACTCTCCGACGAACTTCGCAACGAACTGAAAAAACACCGCTGGCAGAGAAATTTTTATGAGTAAAATTATAAACCACGAAGTGAATCTTCGTGACATTCGTGGTTAACAAACTGATTTCAATTTTTACCATGGTATCCCTATGACAAAAAGCAACTCTCCATTTACCGTCATTCGAAATCTCAGACAACTTACAACACCCGTCACCAACGGTAAACCATACCTTCGCGGCAGGGAAATGCGGAATATCGAGACAGTCGACAATGCCGCAATCGTTATTAATTCCGATACCATCGAGTGGATCGGGAGAGATACGGATGTACCAGATCAGTATACCGATGATGCCAACATCATCGATGGCAACGGTTTGGTTGCATTACCCGGATTTGTCGATATGCACACGCATATGGTGTTCGGTGCAACGCGGGAAGAGGAATTTGCGATGCGGTGTTCAGGTGCAACCTATCAGGAGATTGCGGCAAAAGGCGGGGGTATCAATAATACTGTTCGCACAACCCGCGAAGCCGATAAATCGAGGTTACGAAAGCAAACGATGCGCTTTCTCGACAAGATGATACGTCACGGTACAACAACCGTCGAGATAAAAAGCGGCTACGGACTTTCGGAAAAAGACGAAGTGAAAATGCTCGATGTTATCAATATGGTTAAAGAGGATCATCTCATTAACATCGTATCGACGTTTCTTGGTGCGCATGCAATACCGCCGGAATATAAAGAACACCGCGAGGAATACGTCGACCTTGTGTGCAAAAAAATGATACCCTATGTGGCTAAGAAAAATCTTACCGGCTTTTGCGATGTGTTCTGTGAAAATGGATTTTTCACACTTGAGGAATCACGGCGAATATTGCAGACCGGTATCGAACACAGACTTGCACCGAAGATCCATGCCGATGAGCTTTCTCCTCTCGGCGGTTCGGAGCTGGCGATTGAAGTGAACGCAATCAGCGCCGATCATCTCGAACATATCAGCGATAAGGCAATCGAAATGTTTGCAAAATCCGACGTAATAGCCGGAATGCTGCCCGGTGTTTCGTTTTACCTCGGTCACGATTACGCACCCGCACGAAAACTGATCGATGCCGGTGCAATTGTTGCGCTCGCAACCGATTTCAATCCCGGCTCGTGTGTATCGTATTCCGTACCGCTTATGATGACAATGGCGTGTACGCAAATGAAAATGACACCGGAAGAAACATTGACAGCAGCAACCATTAATGCTGCAGCCGCATTGAATATGTCGCGAATTGTCGGAAGCATTGAAGAAGGGAAACAGGCTGATATTGTCTTTTTACAGATGCCGAATTATATGTATCTGCCGTATCATTTCGGTGAAAACCATGTTGCAGCGGTGATGAAAAGCGGCACGTGGCTGGAGTACCGCTAAAGCAGGAAAACCATCGAAAGACTATATATGGGGGAAATTATTTTTGATTTTCAAGAAAAAACTTTTTATGATATGAATTATGGGAAAGACACTTTACATACCGGACTTAGAGATCGATGAGCGGGTGCTCAAACTTCTCCTTGCTATAAAACTGTTTGAGGACGAATTAGTATCCCTTGGAAAAGCTGCTGAAGTTGCAGGATTATCAGAGCGTGAGTTCACCGATGAAATCATAAAGCGCGGGATATCACCAATCCGGTATGATGATATAGACCCACATCAAGATTTTAAGAATGCATAAAGAAGTTATTGCGGATGCATCCGTATTAATCGTATTTGACAAGTTGGGTATCACCGATCTCTTGTGCAAGCATTACAACTCCATTCTTATTCCGGGCACAGTATATAATGAATACCAGGGGACTATAGAAAACTGTTTTAAAATCATTGATGCATCAAGTCAAACCAGCAAAAAATTACATACTGAGTCTTCTCTCGGATTAGGTGAATGCGAAGTGATAATGTATGCCAAAGAAAATAATACTATAGCACTCATCGATGATAAAAAAGCCAGAAGAACTGCTTATTCTTTTGGAATTACCTTTACCGGAACCATTGGCATATTAGCAAGATTAAGGAATGAAAATATCATAACAGATGCATCACAGTATGGTATGAAACTAAAAAATATAGGTTTTCGTATATCGGATGAACTTATTGAATTCTTAAAAAAACAAAGCTAATTATGAGGTAACAATCATGCAAAAAATAGTAGAATGCGTCCCCAATTTTTCCGAAGGACGCGACCAATCGATAATCAATAAAATAACCGATACCATTAAATCAGTACCCGCTGTTACCTTACTGGATGTCGATCCCGGTGAATCGACCAACCGGACGGTGGTGACGTTTGTCGGCTCACCCGACGGTGTGGTTGAAGCTGCATTTCAGGCAGCGAAAACCGCATACGAGCTTATCGATATGACCAAACATAACGGTGAACATCCGCGTATCGGTGCGGTCGATGTCGTGCCGTTCGTACCGGTTGCAAACGTTACCATGGAAGAATGCGTTGAACTTTCGAAACAGTTCGGTAAACGGGTCGGTGAAGAACTCGGCGTACCGATTTATCTGTATGAAGAAGCCCAACCAAATCCCGACCGGAAAGCTATGCGGCAGATTCGTTCGGGTGAGTATGAAGGATTGAAGGACAAAATCAAAAAACCTGAATGGAAACCGGACTTTGGTCCGCAGGAATTTGTCCCCAAATCCGGCGCAACCGTTACCGGTGCACGTTTCTTCTTAATTGCCTATAACGTCAACGTGCTCGGTACGAAGAATCAGGCACACCGGCTTGCACTGAACGTGCGTGAAGCAGGCAGAACCGTCACCAAACCCGACGGTTCAAAAGAACAGCAGCCGGGACGCCTGAAAGCGCTCAAAGGTATGGGCTGGTATCTTGACGAGTTCAACATCGCCCAGATATCGATGAATCTGGATAATTATAAGATAACACCGCTGCACGTTGTGTTCGAGGAAATTAAAAAAGATGCCCGGGAATTGAACGTCGGCATTGCAGGCAGTGAGATTGTCGGACTTGTTCCGCTCGAAGCGATTCTTATGGCAGCCGATTATTACATCGAAAAAGAAAATTTGTTTATAATCGATGAACGAAATAAAGTACAACTGGCAATAGATCGTCTCGGTCTCTCATCGGTCCATCCGTTCAAACCTGAAGAAAAGATCATCGAGTATATGATCGATCAGGATACCGACGGACCGCTCATTAAAAAATCGGTACGGGAGTTTGTGGAATCTACCGGTGCCCGAACATCCACACCGGGCGGCGGATCGGTTGCTGCGTTAATGGGATCGCTTGGTGCAGCACTCGGTGCGATGGTTGGCTGGCTGACGTACGGGAGAAAAAAATACGAGCATCTTGACAGTAAAATGCGCGAGGTCATCCCCCCGCTTGTTGAAATTCAGGAGGAGCTGCTCAAAGGAATCGACCGCGACACCGAAGCATTTAACGATTTTGTGGACGCCATGGGATTGCCGAAATCCACTCCTGAAGAAAAAGAAAAACGGGAAACGGCAATGCAGAAGGGGTTGAAGAAAGCCACTCTTGTTCCATTCCAGACAATGGAGCGTGCCGACCGGGCATGGGATCCGATCATCGAAGTGGCCCGGGTCGGACAATACTCATCGAATTCGGATGTAGAAGTCGGTGCCAAAGCCCTCGAAGCGTGCGTGTTCGGAGCGTACAAAAACGTGATGATCAATCTTGCCGATATCAAAGATGAAGCATTCAAAAAAGAACTTTCAGAGAAAGCTGAAGCAATAGTAAAACGGGCTGAAGAGAAGTTACGTGAGGTGTCGAAAATCGTTGCGGGAAGAACGGGAGATGTATAATCGTGGGTCTTTAACTACATATTCAAGGTTTAAATCGAAGAATTTCGACATCGGTTATTGGTCGATAATGTTTGTCATTTGACGTCAGCAGTGGAACTCCATATACAACTGCACTTGCTGCAATTAAAGCATCTGCGAGTTCCACTGAATGACTGAGAATATATCGTTCAACGTACAATAAAGTTCTCGATGATATTTCATCGTTCACGTGAATAATATCCGCTGGTAAATCTTTAATAAATAATCTGATATTATTCAGTTCCTTCTTATTGCGCACTCCTTGAATTAACTCAATATAACTTACAACCGATATCAATATTCCGGAACGATTATTTAATGCAGTTACAGCTTTTTTGTTCCCTCGCAGATACCAAATAAGAACATCCGTATCTACTATCATCTATAACGTCCTTTTCTAATAGTACGAATATACTTATCGATATCTTTTACCTTATCATTATCTTTCCACATACCGAAGGCAGGATGTGACTGTAAGTCAATCTTACGATTCTTTGAATCCGAAATAGGAATTATTCTTGCTTTCGGTTTTCCGCGATACGTTATAACGACCTCTTCCCCCCGCTCAATTGCTTTCATAATATCGCTGGTTTTATATCGTAAGTCTTTTGTTGTAGCTTCCATACTTATTCACTCCGCTCTCCTTATAATGTATACTTCAAAAGATACACTCTATTTATTAAAAAATCAACTGTAAATTCACACTCTCCAGAAACCACGAGACAAAATTATCATAATCGTAAACAGCTCCAGGCGCCCCATGATCATACAAATGGTCAATGTCATTTTTGCGACCGGATGTAGATGTGCATACGTCTCTGCCGGACCCACAGATCCTAATCCGGGTCCGATGTTTCCCATAGCGGATGCGGTAGCTCCGAGCGAACTCATAAAATCGATTCCGGTTGCAGCAAGAATAACAGTGCCGCCAATAAATATGGTCACAAATATGAAAACAAACGCCATAATTTCATTGACGACTCCCTGGGTAACGTTTTGTTTATTTAATGTAAGCGGTATTACCGCCTTCGGATGAAGTATCCGTTTGATTTCGTAATAGGTATTTTTCACTAATAGTAATACACGGACAATTTTTATACCACCGGCAGTCGAACCGGCCATACCGCCGAAAAACATAAATACCAAAAGGAGAAACTGCACTGCAGGTGCCCAGAGTTGATAATCGAATGAACTATAGCCGGTCGTGGTAAGTATAGCAACGACCTGAAAGGCAGCATGTTCAAGTGCCGTCCATATCGAATCAAACGTTGTATTGAACGTGCTTATAGTTACAAAAATTATAGCAGCCACGGTAATTCCAATGTACCACCGGAACTCGGTACTTACCAATAACGGTCTGTAATCACCTCTGAGCCACCGGTAATGAAGGACGAAGTTCATGCCGGCAAGGAACATAAATATAGTTGTGACAACAGTAATATAGCTCGAATTAAATCCGCCGATAGATGCATTCCGTGTAGAGAACCCGCCTGTAGCCATTGTCGTAAAGGCATGACAAACAGATTCGAACCAGTTCATCCCGCCGATGAAATACAGCACCCCCACGGCGACTGTAAACAACACATACACTTTCCATAATGTGATCGCCGTATCGCGTACCCGCGGCTTTACCTTGTCGATCGTTGGTCCCGGCACCTCTGCCTTAAATAACTGCATCCCCCCCACACCCAGGAGGGGTAACAACGCTATTGAAAGAACGATAATACCCATCCCGCCAATCCACTGTATCATACTTCTCCAGAGTAGTAGTCCCTTCGGCATGACCTCTATATCTTCGAGGATCGTCGAGCCGGTTGTTGTAAACCCGGAAATAGATTCAAACCATGCATCGACTAAACGGGGAATCTCACCGCTCAACCAGAAGGGTATAGCGCCGATTACCCCCATCATTATCCATCCGAGTGAGACAATGAAAAATCCATCACGCAGGCGCAATTCAATATCCGGTTCATATAACAATTTCCCGGTCAGAAAGCCGGCAAGTATTGCAATACCTGAAGATACCAACAACGCAGGGTAGACCTCTTCACCGAGCAGATAAGAGATTATCGTTGGAATCAGTATAACACATCCAACGAACAGCATTATGTAACCGACAACTCCAATTGAGCAACGAAGATGCATATATTAATTTTTCCAGAATGTTGGAGAGAGAATAAGTAACAAGGTAAAGAATTCAAGTCTCCCGAGTACCATGCAAAATGCAAGCACCCATTTACCAAACATCGGAATGTGTCCGTACTCACTGGAAATAGTATCTCCCTGGAAACCGAGTCCAATATTACCAAGCATCGCTGCAACCGTACCAAATGCATCGTACATCGAAAGACCGAGCAGCATCATAACGAATGATGCAAGAACAAATGATGTCAGGTAAATTATAAAAAATGCAAAAATCCTGCCGATAACTTCAGTGGGCAATGCACGTTTGTTAACCCTCACGGGTACGATTGCCCGAGGATGAACCAGCCGTATTATTTCTGCAAAAGCTGCTTTAAATAAAACAAGAATTCGTATACTTTTCATTGCACCGCTTGTTGAACCCGCACACGCTCCGGTAAACATTAACAGAAAGAATACGAATACCATCATCGATCCCCATGCACTGAAGTCGGAGTTTGCAAATGCAGTGGTGGTTCCTACCGATACCACGTGAAAGACCGAGTCTGAAATCATTGTACCGTTCAATACGGCACCGGTTATGCTTCTGTATCCGATCACGACAAGACTGACCGTTATAATCAATCCGAAATAAAACCGTAGCTCGCTGCCCGTCCACAATAACGATACTTCACCCCTGAGTATTCGATACTGTACTGCTATATTCATTCCTGCGATGATCATAAAAACGGTAACGAGGATATTGATATATTCCGAATCATAGTATGCTAATCCGGCATCACGGGTAGAACAGCCGCCGGTACCCATGGTCCCGAAGGTATGACTCAGCGCATCGAATAAATTCATGCCGCCAAACATAAGCAGCACGGTAAGCACACCGCTTACCGCAGCATAGACAGTCCACAATAATGCAGCGGTTTGTTTTATGCGGGGACTTAATTTATCATGAGTAGGTCCCGGAACTTCAGCGTGAAACATCTGCATACCGCCGACACCGAGCATCGGCAATATTGCAAGGGAGAGCACGATCATCCCCATACCGCCGATCCAGTGTGCAATACTCCGGAAGAATAACAAACCGTGGGGAAGGGCTTCAATACTATCGAGCGTTGTTGCGCTGGTCGTTGTAAATGCGGATATCATTTCAAAGAATGCATCCGTGAAATTATCGATCACGCCAACGAGAAGAAATGGAATAGCGCCGACAGAAGATAAAATAAGCCAACCTACACCGACGACGAACACACCTTCCCGGATTTTCATATTATGCCGGTGTTCTCTGAATAACCGGTATAAGAATAATCCTACAAGGAATGAACCAAGAGCTGTTATCCCGAGTGCACCACCGTCGCCGGAACGGTAATAGAGGGAAAATGGAAGACTGGTCGACATTGCGATGCCGCAGAACATAAACAGAAAACCGATAACGGCACCAATTGCTCGAAAATTCATGTATGAAACCAGCCTGGTTTGCGTATGGTTGACGTGATAATCATACTACCGTGCACCGAAGAACTTTTCAACTTCCTTAATTGCGCCCGGCAGCGTAAAGACGACAACAGTGTCATTCGGGAAAATTTGTGTTTCACCGGTCGGGATAGACACGTTGCCGTTATGTTTCACGCAGCCGATGAGTGCGCCGTCGGGAAAAGACAATGCCGAAAGCTTTTTCTTTGTCACCGGTGACTTCTCCTGCACAACCATCTCAATGACCTCAGCATCAACCCCGTGCAGTGTCGCTACCGATACTACAATTCCCTTGCGAATGAATTTCAAAATCAGATTGGCCGCTGAAAGTTTTTTGTTAATTGCAACATCCAGGCCGATTGTTCCCGCGAGCGGAATATAATCGAGTTTATCGACCAACGCTATTGATTTCATAACACCGAGATGTTTTGCCATGAGACATGATATAATATTCGTTTCCTCGTCATCGGTAACGGCAATAAAAGCATCCATATCCATAATACCTTCTGTTGCCAGCAAATCGATATCGGTACCGTCGCCTTCGATAACAAGCGTATCGGATAATTCATCGGCAAGCTGCAGTGATTTATCATGGTTGGATTCGATCAGTTTAACATTGACATCTTTTTGCAGCAGCGATGCAACATAACTACCGATCTTTCCACCGCCGAGCACCATAACATCATCAAATGATTTATCGCGCTTTCCGGCAAGCCGCAGCATTTCGGGAATATGCTCTGAATGAGCCATAACGAATACCTGATCGCCCCGCTTAAAAACATCATTGCCTGAAGGAACGATTGTGCGCAATCCCCTGCTAATAGCAACCGCCCGGAATGTGATGTGATGATAATCCTTAACCAGATCCTTTAACTTGCGATTAATAATGGGACTGTCCGCTTCCAGCCGTATACCAAGTAATTGGGCTTTTCCATCGGCAAATTCAAGCACGTCGGTTGCCTCCGATCGCCGGATCAGACGTACAATTTCCTGGGCTGCAACGAGTTCAGGGTTTAGTACGTAATCCACGTGGAAGGCATCAGGTCCAAGTACGCCCGTATCTTTTGTATATTCTGCATTACTGATTCGTGCAACTGTCCGGTGTGCACCCATACGATGGGCAAGCAGACAGGTAATAAGGTTAACTTCATCAGAGGTTGTTACTGCAAGTACTATATCGGCGTTATGGGTGCCGGCATGTTTCATTGTTTCCGGACTGGTTCCACTCCCCTCAAGTGCCAGGACATCCAGTTGCTCATTGATCCGGGCGATAACACGGGGATCCTTATCGACAATTATAGTGTCGTGTTTTTCTTTTGCCAGCACACGACCAAGATGCGTACCGACTTCGCCGCCACCGACGATTACAATTTTCACGTTACTAGCTCCAGATAATTTCAATCATGAATAACATAAACACTCATAATTAATGCTGCCGTTTCAGCGCGATATCTTCGTACGCCCAATGAAACAACATGGCCACCATTTCGCTCACATGCATTGATTTCCTCTTTGGTAAATCCTCCTTCAGGTCCTGCGAGCAGCAATACCCGCTGATCCGGAATTTGCCCGTACACATTTCGCATCGACGTTGTTGCCGGAGCGCCTTCGTGACCGATGAAGACCTTGTCAAACGCCGCATCAACGGTTACCAGTAAATCATCAAGCGCATGCATTTCCATAATTTCCGGAAGATATGAACGGTGACATTGCTTCATCGATGCACGCGCGATTTTCCGAAGACGGTCGTACCGTATACGATGGGGGATTGAGCGTTCGGTTTGCACGGGTACAAACCGGCGTACACCGAGCTCCGTTCCCTTTTCGACAATCCACTCGACCCTATTATGATTTTTGAGGATCGGAAGCATAAGCGTGACATTAACTTTGGGCTCGTTATAGTTCTCATATACATTTAGTATAGAACAGACTGCAGTGTCGTCTGTGATGGTTTCGATACGGCAATCGTAGGCCGTTCCCGAACCGTTTACGACAAGCAGTTGATCGCCCTCACGTTTTCTGAGTACCCGCGACAGATGGTGAAACTCTTCATCCTGTATGCTGATCTCTGATGCTGTAATATGATCGGGAGGAACAAAAAATGATTCCATTGATACCAGGTTTTTAAAACATTACGAAAAGATCGAATATAAACTCACTGTCAAATGTTTCATTAAATGCATATTCAAGTCGCAATACCACGCTATAGGGTAATAACAAATGAAAACCCCCGCCAAAACCTTTGACCGGTTTTAGAGTATGGATCGCTTCATCACGAAACCATGTGGTGCCCAAATCTCCAAATAATGCAAAGTTCAATCCATATCTGAGAATAGAAAATTGCGGAGCTATGGATGAACTCCACTCATAATACTTCGGTCCGAACAGTCTGAACCTCGCTTCAATCGATGAAAGGAAAAGATTCTCACCCTCATACACATCGTTGTAGTGACCCCGTACTTTTTCCTGATACCCGATAAACATATGACTGTAATGAGGAAGTCGTCTCCCCCCCGCAACGGTCGTTAATACTCGTCCGGCAATTGAGATTCTATCTGAAAGCGGGACATACTTTCGCGCATCGACAAAGGTCCGGAAATGGTCGACGGAACTTTCACCGAAACCCGACTTTGCAATAAATGCCCGTAAAAATGTACCGTACATAGGATATTCAATTATATCCCGTGTATCATATTTATATTCAAGTGAACCTATGAGATACCGATCGGTTCCCCGGGGGGATATTGTATGACCGGGTATATTGTCCGAGTTACCTATCGAGCGGTACCCGAGTGAGATATTGAATGTTGTAAAGGGAGAAAACCGTTTACCAAGTCTCAAATCGTATATATATCTTGTTTCCTTGAAATCGCGCAACGTCTCATCGTACTGGATACTTCGATTTTCGGTATTGGTATATATAAATTCGGTTTCAATGAACAAATCGTCTCTTCCGAGGATTGCCGGATTATTATACATCAGCGATACCCATGGATCGTAACCGAGTGCAAACCCGGCCCATAGTTTTTCGTTCCGGCCCCGAAAATTATTATGTAAAACACCCAACCCGTAATATAATTTATTCCAATCTCTATCTTTCATACCGAAGACCGGAACGGGGAAAATATACCATCGTTCATGGACATCTATGAAGATAATTGCTTCACGGTCATTGACAATATGATCTATTTCAACACGGTTGAATAGACCAAGGCTATATATTCGGTCACGTTCATAGGCGAGCAATTCCGGATTAAATTCTCCCCCCACATAGTGGCGCATCTCACGAAGGATAACCGACTTATCAGTCGTCTTATTTCCCGATACTTCAATCCTATCGACAACGATTTCAGCTTCGGTAGCAGCGGCAGCAACGCTGCACGCCATCAAAGAAGCGATTCCCAGAAGCACTATGTAATATCGTACGCCCATATCGTTTCAAAAAAACAGCCCCGAGCTCATTATGTGAGTGGGGCTGATATGATCGATTTTGTTTAATATATAATATCTATATTCTTGAGTAAATTGTCAAGATATTGCCGTTGCACATCATTCTTTATAACAGACATCGATTTCCTTAGCTGCTTTTGCGTCATCAAGCCGCTTTACCGGTGTCGAATGCGGCGAATCCAGTACAATTTCCTTATTTGTCTTGATTTCTTCGTTGATCTTGATGAGAGCTTCAGCGAATGCATCGAGTGTTTCTTTCGTTTCGGTTTCTGTCGGCTCGATCATCAATGCTTCACGAACGATCAGCGGGAAATAGATGGTTGGAGCGTGAAAGCCGTAATCGAGCAGCCGTTTCGCAATATCCATTGCCCGTGCCCCCATCGCTTTCTGTCGTGAAGCCGACAATACGAATTCATGCATTACCGGTGAATCGAACGGTAATTCAAAATGGTCACGCAATTTCGAGAGCAAATAATTCGCATTGATAATTGCATTCTCACTAATTGCCCGTAGCTCTTCGGGTCCGTGCATACGAATATACGTGTATGCCCGCACCAGCATACCGAAATTACCGAAGAAGGAATGAACTTTACCGATCGAGTCGGGATAATCATAATTAAATCGATACCGCCCGTTTTCTTTCACAACACGCGGTTTCGGTAAAAACGGCTCAAGCCGTTTGCTTACGGCAACCGGCCCCGATCCGGGTCCGCCGCCGCCATGCGGTGTTGAAAATGTTTTATGCAAATTGAAGTGTACACAATCGATCCCCATTTCACCCGGTCGTACAATACCGAGCAATGCATTCAGATTGGCACCATCCATATACATCAATGCACCAGCATCGTGCATCATCTGCTGGATTTTTGTTATCTGATCCTCAAATATACCCAGCGTATTCGGATTTGTTAACATCAAACCGGCAACATCCTCATCAATTACCTTTGCAAGGTCATTGAGATCGACGGTACCGTTCTCATTCGACTTAACATTGACCGATTGATAGCCGGCAATGGTTACAGTTGCGGGATTTGTTCCGTGCGATGAATCGGGTACGATAATTTTCTTCCGCGGTTTTCCTTGTTTGTCATGATAGGCGCGTATCATCAATAAACCGGTGAGCTCACCCTGCGCACCTGCAGCAGGCTGCAGGCTCGTAGATTCCAATCCCGCTATCTCGGTCAGCAATCCGGCCAGTTCGTACATAAGTTCCAGAGCACCCTGTGAGTATTCTTCGGGTGTACGGGGATGCGTATTCCGGAAACCGGGCATCGCTGCGGTGACTTCATTCACTTTTGGATTGTACTTCATCGTACAGGAACCGAGCGGATAGAATCCCTTATCGATATGATGATTCTTTGTTGAGATATTGATATAATGCCGCATCACCTCATTTTCGCTGACTTCCGGTAATTGCGGCGGTGACTGACGTAAATATTTTTCAGGAAGCAAATCTTCAACGTGTTTAGCAGGGAGATCATTCTCCGGCAGCGTGTATCCTTTGCGGCCGGGTTTGCTGATTTCAAATATTAATTTATTGTACATAGTAATATCCAATTCTTTTATTCTCATTTTACATCTTTAAGTGTATACTTTTTGCGCGGTTCATCCGGTGATGGCTGCATCAACCGGGAATACGCTATACTGGCAGCTTTCTGTTCCGCTTCTTTTTTACTTTTTCCAACTCCACGACCTTGTGGTTTTTTACCGATCCTGACCTCGACGGTAAATACCTGATCGTGGTCGGGACCTTCTTTCTTTATGACTTCATACCGGGGTGTACCAAGGCCAACCCCCTGGGTGTATTCAATCAGTAAACTTTTATAGTTGTCATCGACCAGCAACTCAATATCTTTTTTATGAAGCGAATCATACAATTGCTTACGCACAAATTGAGCAACTGCGTCATAACCGGCATCGATATACATAGCCGCAATAATTGCTTCATACGCATCAGCTATGAGCGAGTTATAGCCCTGTTCGATTGATTGCCGTGCACTCTGGCTCACGAACAGAAAATCAAGCAATTCAATTTGATCGGCAAAATGGGCGAGTGCATTTTTATTGATGAGTCGTGAGCGGAGTTTTGTAAGGTGTCCCTCATCCGAGTGTGGAAATTTCTCATACAAATATTCCGAAACGATCATACTCAAAATTGCATCGCCAAAGAACTCAAGCCGCTCATTTGACTTGTAGCCGTCAAATGTTTTTCCGTTGCTGATATACGAGCGGTGCAGAAGTGCCTGTATATAGATTGATGAATTAGTTATCGGTACACCGAGATTTTTCGAAAGCCTGTCAAAATCAACTTTGAGGTCTTCAATGCGTACCCGATTTTCGCGTTGTAAAAATCCCCTGAAACTATTCCATATTTCTTTCAGAAAAACCATTGCAACCAACCGTTTAATCCTCTCTACTGTTCATCCACTTTACCAAATAAAATTGATGTGTTATGTCCTCCGAAACCAAACGCATTACTTATTGCATAATTGACAGTGCGTTTGACCGGTTTATTCGGAGCATAATTAAGATCACAATCCGGATCGGGAGTTTCATAATTGATGGTGGGCGGCACCATACCCCGGGTGATAGCAAGAATAGCAGCAATACTTTCAACAGCGCCCGCTGCACCGAGCAAATGTCCGACCATCGACTTTGTTGAGCTCACCAACAATGAATATGCATGATCTCCAAACACTGTTTTTATGGCTTCGGTTTCAGCTTTATCGTTATATTGAGTAGAGGTACCGTGTGCGTTAATATAATCAACCGATTCCGGATTTAATCCCGACTCCTGCATAGATAATTTCATAGAACGTACTGCCCCTTCTCCGCCGGGTGCAGGTGCCGTAATATGATACGCATCTGCCGTCAGTCCGAAGCCAAGAACTTCAGCATAGATCGGTGCATTCCGTTTTCGGGCGTGTTCATATTCCTCAAGTATCAACGTACCGGCTCCCTCGCCGATCACAAAGCCATCACGTTTTGCGTCAAACGGACAGCTTGCTTTTTCGGGTTCATCATTGCGGGCAGTCAGCGCCCGCATTGCATTAAAACCGCCTAGTCCCATCGGACAAATCGATGCCTCGGTTCCGCCGGTAATGATAACATCGGCATCACCGCGCTGGATCAGCATATATGAATCCGCTATAGAGTGAGCCGAGGTTGCACATGCAGAAGTCGTGGCATAATTCGGACCTTTATATCCATACCTGATAGAAATTGTACCGGCTGCCATATCCGGAATCATCATCGGCACGAATAAAGGACTTATGTGTCGCGGACTACCTGTTTTAAAAAATAATTCGGATTGGTGATGATACGTCCACATACCGCCAATACCCGACCCATAGACAACACCTGCACGGGTCGGGTCGACATTATTAGTATCTAACCTGGCATCTTTTAATGCCATATCCGTTGCGGCAACAGCGAACTGCGTAAAGATGTCCATCCGCCGGGCAGATTTCTTATCCATATAATTAAGGGGATCGAAGTTCTTTACTTCAGCCGCTATTTTAGTGACAAAGTCGGATGTGTCAAAGTAGGAAATAGGTGCAACTCCGCTCTTTCCCTCCATCATTGCTTCCCAGTACTCATCAACCGATAAGCCAATGGGAGTTATTGCACCCAACCCCGTGACGACAACCCGCCGCTTTTGGTATGTGGCCATAGTGATATTAGATTACCAGTTTGTGCAATCCGGAACCGACGTTTTCCCGGTACTATATTAGTGTATAATGTACGAAAAAAATGTCAATTATTCAGCCGGATTGCAAGGACTTTTTATGAGGTTTTTTCCTGAAGATACTTCACAGCATCACCGACTGTGGCGATTTTTTCGGCATCCTCATCAGGAATTTGAATATTAAACGCTTTCTCAAATTCCATCACTAATTCAACCGTATCGAGCGAATCTGCTCCCAGATCGTTGGTGAATGACGCTTCCTGTGTCACCTGATCTTCATCCACCCCGAGCTTATTCACGATAATTTCCTTTACCTTGTTAAGAATATCGTCTGCCATTTTGTGACCTCCTGAAATAGGTATTTGTTGTTTGTTATTTTGGTTTCTCGTGTATCAAGTTTATTGCATCACCATACCACCGTCTACGTGCAGCACCTGCCCCGTCATGTAATCTGCTTCGGTGGAGCAGAGGAAACATACTACCTTCGCAACATCTTCGACGGTACCGAGGCGTTTGAGTGCGATCTGTTCGTTTAATTTCTTTTTCTGCTCGTCGTTGAGGTTTGCTGTCATTTCGGTTTCGATGAAACCTGGTGCGACCGCATTAACACAAATATTACGGGATGCAACCTCGCGGGCGAGGGCTTTCGTAAAACCGAGTACGCCTGCTTTCGAGGCAGCGTAATTTGTTTGGCCTGCATTACCGATCACACCGACGACCGAAGATATATTAACGATCTTGCCATACCGCTTCCCCATCATCGGTTTGAGTACTGCTTTCGATAAACTATAAACACCCTTTAAATTATTCTCCATTACAGTATCCCAGTCGTCTTCGGTCATCCGCATCAGCAATTGATCGCGGGTAATGCCGGCGTTATTGACAAGAATATCGACGCCGCCGTACGTTTTCACAATGTGATTGACGACCCCGGCAGCACCTTCGGTATCCGAAGCATCGTGTTGAAGAGCTTCGGCCGTTGTACCGCCGGATTTCAGTTCCGATACAAATGCTTCAGCGGTTTCTTTCGAACTTTTATAGGTAAACACAACCGTCGCGCCTTCGGCAGCCAGTGCAGAGACAATTCCTTTGCCGATACCCCGTGAACCACCGGTAACAAGAGCGACTTTATCTTTAAACCGCATAGTGCTTCACCGGTGAATTATTAATATAGTATTCTTTATATTCATTGTAATGATCAATCATTTTTTGGTAGCCGTCTTCTCCAACGGCATACACCAGCTCATCCTTACATCCCTCAAACATCGGAGTTTGATACTCGGGATAGATGTTGCAGCAGGTCGTTCCCTCTCCTTCCATATGTTCATCAAACGTGAGTGTTTTTTCGGTAACGGAGACCGGGAATAAAACACAATAGAACGGCTTTATATCCCAGCGATCCCTTCCTTCCTGAGTTGCAGCTACCTGAATAACACACCGACCTTCTTTATTCAGAAAAACACAATTATTTTTATAGACTGTCGTTCCGACCGCTGCACCCGACGGAAAGTCCGGATCTTCCCAGTACTCGGCAAACCACTCTTCATGGTTTTTATTCTGGGTATCATCCATATATTTTTTAATCAGATCTTTCTCCTTGAGAATTTGATCCCGTTCCTTGACGTCAACCCAAACACCGTCACAACAGCAAGTGCCGTCGCATTGATACGGCCCACAGCCCTTTGAAAAGCCATGTGAAAACAACATTGGATCTACCTCATACTCTTTTATCTTCAATACCGGTGGCTTTTCCATACATTCCTTTCTTTACATAATTTTGATTACTGAATTTGCGTTATTCGCTCGATATCATTCCAGGTATCTGCGGTATCGACCTTTACGGTAGAATCAATCCGCTTCAACAATCCCTGTAAAACTTTCCCGGGACCTACTTCAAGATACTTTGTATATCCATCGCCCACCATATTTTGCATACTTAATTCCCAGCGAACCGGTGCAATCAGTTGCTCATGGAGCATTGACCGTATCTTATCCGGCGTGTCGACAGCTTCACCTGTTACATTGGTATACACAGGGACTACGGCATCTTGTATCGCCGTATTCTGTAACGCTTCAGCTAATTCACTCTGTGCAGATTGCATTAACGGAGAATGGAACGCTCCGCTTACAACCAGCTCTTTAACCATCCGCGCTCCCCTGTTTTTTGCCTCTTCCATCGCTTCGGTGACACCTTCAATCGATCCGGAAATAACGATCTGACCGGGTGCGTTAAAGTTCGCCGGTTGTACGATACCTGCCTGCCGTGCAATATTGCAAACGGTAACAACGGTCTCGGCATCGAGACCGATGATAGCAGCCATTGTGCCGGGCTGATCTTCGCCTGCTCTTTGCATCAACTTTCCGCGAAGCCGGACTAACCGTAACGCATCCTCAAATGACAATGCGCGTGCGGCAACAAGAGCGGTATACTCGCCGAGGGAATGGCCCGCTGCCGCTACCGGATACAAGCCACCCTCACCAAGCAATGCAGCTACGACATATCCATGCAAAAATATTGCAGGTTGTGTATTCTCCGTTTGTTGTAAAACTTCAGCCGGTCCTTCGAAGCATACTTTACTGAGGTTGAATTCAAGCAGATCGTCGGCTGCCTGGATAATTTCGCGTGCCGTAGAAGAGGTATCGTATACATCTTTCAACATACCGACGTATTGCGATCCCTGACCGGGAAATAAAAATGCAAAGGTATCGTTCATCAAACTATATTTATGCGTTATCCATTGTCCATTTTAGATACATAGCTCCCCACGTATACCCTGCCCCGAATGCCGATAGTATAAGATTTTGATCTTTCAATAGTTTTCCATCTTTCCACCATTCGGATAAACAAAGCGGTATCGTTGCTGCGGTGGTATTACCGTAGCGATCGATATTGAGCATCACTTTTTCTATGGCAAGATTCATCCTGTCGGCGCAGGCGGAAATGATACGTAAATTAGCCTGATGCGGTACAAGCCAGTCGACGTTATCACCGGTGAGATTGTTTCGTTTCATAATCTCTTCGGAAACATCCGCCATACCGACAACTGCAACTTTAAAAACTGCCTTTCCGTCCTGATAAATATAATGATATTTTTTATCAACTGTTTCGTGCGTCGGCGGATTCAGGCTTCCGCCGCCTTTCATATAGAGAAATTCTCCTCCGGATCCGTCACAATACATAACATGATCGAGCAATCCTGCTTCATAGTCCTCGGACGGTTCAAGGAGTACTGCACCCGCTGCATCTCCGAAAAGTATACATGTATTCCTGTCGGTATAGTCTGTAATTGCGCTCATTTTATCGGCGCCAACCACCAGGACTTTCTTATGGGTACCGCTTTCGATAAACTGCGCTCCGACAACGAGTCCGTACAAAAATCCCGAACACGCTGCCGAGAGATCGAATCCCCATGCATTCTGTAACTTTAATTTCTCCTGAATCACACATGCTGTAGAAGGGAAGAACATATCGGGAGTAACCGTTGTCACCACGAGAACATCTATCTCATCCGGACCGATGCCGCGTTGTTCGAGAATTTCCCGGATAGCCGGTACTGCAAGATCTGATGTTGCTCCGTTTTCAAGAATTCTGCGTTCGCGAATTCCGGTTCGTGCACGTATCCACTCATCATTGGTATCGACCATCTTTTCCAGGTCAAAATTCGAAAGCACTTTGTCCGGTGCGTAATGACTAACTGCCGTTACTGTCGCACGAATGGGTGGTTTTCTCATTCAGTAAACCTTATATTGTGGAGGATGTAGCCGAAGTCGGTACCGTCTGCATAGCTTCCATTGCGGATTCGATACGTTCATTCATTCTTTGTTGAATCATTTCATCGGCTTTAAGGATCATATTCTTAATTGCCTTCGGTGTCGACCCGCCGTGTCCGATAATGGTTATACCTTTAACCCCGAGCAACGGGACACCGCCGTATTCCTGATAATCGAATTCTTTAAGTATCTTTCTCAGCGTACCGCGCATCATACCCATCCACAGCTTTTCCCGCAGCCCGCGTTCCGCATAAAGTGTAAATTTACTTTTCAAGACGCCAATAACACTTTCGGCAAACTTGAGCACAACGTTACCGGTAAACCCATCGCAAACGACAACATCAGCTTTCCCCTTCAAGACATCACGCCCCTCGATATTACCGATAAAATTCAGATTACTTTGTTCGAGCAGCTTATAGGTTGCTTTTGTAAGCTCGTCCCCCTTTCCTTCCTCCTCACCGATATTTAATAATCCGATTTTTGGATTATCACGGTGGAACATAAGTTGAGCATAAATACCGCCCATAATTGCGAACTCGTGCAGAAAATGCGGTTTACAATCGGTAACCGCTCCTGCGTCAAGGAGCAATGTCACACCGCGTTCCGACGGGAAAAAAGCCCCGATCGTGGGTCTGCTGACCCGTTTCAACCTGCCCAGCACTAATGTCGATGCCGAAACCACCGCACCGGTATTGCCGGCACTGACAAATGCATCGGTCTTTTTTTCCTTATGTAAATTCAATCCTACCGAAATACTTGAATCTTTCTTCTCGCGCAATGCACTTACAGGCGAATCCTTCATACCGATAACCTGTGTTGCATTAACCACCGAGTAATTCATCCCCGATGTATCATATTCCGACAGGGCATTCTCGATATCGTCTTTGGGTCCAATAAAAACAACTTCAAATCGGTTCTTAGCCGAGCGCAATGCTTCAAGAGCCCCTTCAATCTCGTTGCGAGGAGCAGAATCACTCCCCATCGCATCGAGGGAAATACGTATTGTTTTTTTCCCCTGTGTACTCGTTTCGTCCATACAAAAAGGTGTATGATGATTATCTAATAATAAAACACTTAAGCACTACGGCAAGAATCCCGCTCGCACCGGGATTACTCTTTTGGTGTGACGATTGAACGTCCGCTATAATAGCCGCAATTCGGACAGGCACGATGAGTTAATTTTTGCTCATGGCATTGAGGGCATTCGGACAATTGAGGCGTCGAAGCTTTATAATGAGTTCTTCGTTTATCGCGCCGGGTTTTTGAATGTCTTCTTTTTGGATTTGGCATAACGCAAGCATTCTCCACTAAAATATTTTAAACTGTTAATTTTGTTTTAATAGTTTATTGAGCTGTTCCCATCTGGGATCAACATAGGTAGCGGTGCAAGAGCAGGTATTTTTATTCAGGTTTGTTCCGCACTCCTGACACAATCCCTTGCACTCTGGCTGACATAAGACTTTGAGCGGTATAGTCAACTGAGTAAATTGTCTAACATCGTCGGTAATATCGATCACCGTATTATCAGACGGAAGAATAACGATCTCCTCCTTGGGATAACCGCCGGTATCTTCTTCATTAAAAAAATATACCGTCCGGTATTCTTTTTTAATATCACTGACAAATGCCTCAGCACACCGGTCACATGTCAGATTTGCTTTTGCATGGAGTATCGCTTTTAAAAGAACCATTTTCGAGGTCTTTTCGACCTGCGCCAACACAGCGATTTCTCCGAAAAAGCGATCATCGAGTCCTACGGTGCCGGTGTCCTCAACAAATGAAAACTCTCGTACACCTGTCGGCAAACTACCCGTATTAATTTTCATTATAACTCAAAAATCTTACTAAAGAACGAATAAATAAGTTTAAATATAGACAAAAAACGCCCTATAGTCAAGCAAACGGGGATATTGATCCTCCCATTCGTATATCGGAAATAAAGCATCCGATTTCGTTTCGTGCCGTTGTACACTGCCGAATTACCGTTGCATACTGTTCGGGCGATACAACAAACTCATTACCAAGCTCCTTCAGATAATCGAGAGATTCATTCGTCAGGTGTAAGGCCCTTTTGCAGTATGCAATTGTCCCTCCCTTAGAATTATAAGCTTCTCCCAGGGTTAATCCTGTTGCCAATAAATATGGAATACTTTCAGAACGTGCAATAAGCTCTACCACAGCGGCATGCAACCGCTTATGCGATGGAAGCTCATCGAGAACACCGCGAATATATTCCAGTGACTCGCTCACGTTCCTGTAACACGGATGTGTTGTGATCTTCCACTCATCGCCGTCGGTCTCACTGTACAAAAAGTCTTCCTGTTCTTCTTCGTCCGGCAATGGTTCGGATTGGAATCCACTCCACATCTGTCCAAATCGCCATGGATTTCGGGAACGAAGAGAATACAGCATAATAGTCTCCTGCCGGCGTTCCCTCATTCTGAGAAATCGCTCCCACTGGAACTCATCCCATTGTTGCGGGTTTTGTTGCATTTCTCGCCTCCATCACTGTTCTACACATAATTATATGCTACTGCATTCGCCGTGCGAACTGATGAAAAATACTTGCAGCGGCAAAGAGTTTTAAAGCATCCCACCAGCTAAATATTAAAAAACCGGCTGTTATCGCTTCCGCCCAATCGCGAATAACGACAAAATGTAAATGTATCGTACCGAGCGCAAATATGATGAACAATCCCGCCGCCATTGATCCGAGTATTCCCAGATAGCTTTTTCGATTTTCAATGAGATACCCTACAATAAAAGCAGCAATCGGGAATGCAAGAAGATAACCTCCGGTAGGCCCGATTATTCGTGCAATACCAAGCGCCCCGCCGGCGGCAAATACGGGCAGTCCGATTGCACCGACTCCCAAGTAAAGAAATTGACTCAGCGCTCCATTTCGCTTACCGAGAAACGCACCGGCAAGCAGCACAAACATCGTTTGCAACGTATATGGCACCGGATATTGCCATACTTCAAAGCGGGCACCAAATGCGGTTAATGCCGCAAATGTGGTTATCCAGAAAGCTTGTACATATCCCCCTGCCGAACTAATACCGAGCGATCCGATACGAAGAGATTTACTAAATGATTGCATTCTTTCTCCAGTTATCAGAAAATAATTATTAATTATTTAAAACAGTTTTTAACCATCGATTTGTTTCATCAAGTAGCCGGTTGACCGCTTCAGATGATCCGGGTCTGTACTGATGCGTAACACCGTAGAGATGACCGGCATCTTTGAGGTCGAAAAATGTTGCTTTGTCGCTGCCGGCAGCCTCATAGAGTGCTTCGGCTTCCTTAAAAGGCACCGTTTCATCATTGGTTCCGTGAGCAATAAAAACCGGACACTGCACTTGCCGCATAACTTCTATAATATTTAAACGATCGGCATTATTCTCAATATCATCCAAGGGTTCTATGCCGATACGTATTGTTCCATACTCCGGATCGCCGTGCAGTTCCAACTCACCTTTTTCACGCCAGTGTTTTTTGTCGTCGGTTGTGAACCGGTCGAAGGTAGCTGCTGCCGACCACATAACAACCGCATCGATATCATCCCGTTCATGTGCAGCTATTATTGACACCGAGCCGCCTCCCGAATGACCCAGGAGTATCCGCCGGGTATTTTCGGTGTCGATACCGTAGTATTCAAGGGCACCATCTTCAATTGCATCGAGTACAAGATGAAGATCTTCTATTTCGCTTGTTGCCGTCAGCCGGGAAAAACTCTCCCAATCGGTAATTTCTTTCTCACCGGTTTTCACACCGTTACGGGCAAAATTTATGACTATCGTGACGAATCCCTGTCCGGCAAAATACTCGCCAATATGAGGAAATATCCCCCAGTTTTTATGGGTTTTATAGCCGTGCGCCACGATCATCACCGGCTTCGGTCTGCCGTCATCGATATAGCGGATATCACCCGAAACAACCTCATCCGCCCGGTCTGAAGTTGACGGGTGTGCAAGTATAAATTCCTGCGTGGTCAGCAATTCCATAATATGCATAACATACAAATTGATAGCTATAAAGTCAATCAGTGTTTGTGTTAAGATTGTATATGAAGAGTTTTCAGAATACGGAAAAGCACCCATCCCCTATTATCCCCTTCCCTCATCTCGTGAGGGAAGGTGATGGAGGGTAGCAATGGTATCAAAAAATTTAGTCGAAATATTTTCAAAACAAAATTTTTTATAATGACAAAAATCATAAATCAAAATTGAAAATCCGACCTCAAAGTTCCCCTCCCTTTTGCGAACAGGGAGGAGACGACAAGGGGTGGGTCAGAACAAAAAGCAATAATTATTCGTAATTGGGGATGTCAAATATTTTTATATACGAGTCTCATGGTTTTGGACACCACTTATTTCATCTCTTTCGTAATTCCTGTAACGAGTAAAACGTCCCGCGCCAGTGTATACCACGATATAGTATAGTTTTTATCAATGCACGACAGATGGTAAATAGGAACAATAACGCTGCTATCGGCAGAAATACGGCGTCATATCCCTTGCGCATAGAAAACACAGTGGTATGAATAATAAATACCGTAAAGATCATCACAATCACTGCAACATATAAATGCTGAATCACATCGCCTGTAAGAAAAACTGCAACAAATGGAATGACAAAGAGCACAACTTGTCCGAGAACAGCACCGCCGGCCATGAAGTAATTATACGATAATCCGGCAAATGCATTCTTTTCTATCCCGTACATTGCCTCACGAAGCGATGTATACCATTGTACCGACAGCAGAAGCTTACCGGAAGCAAACCGCTGGCGCAGGCCCGATTTCTTTACCAGCTTACCGAGCTGCAAATCCTCGTCGGGACGCAATGCTACACTACGATGCGTACCGATATGCTCGTATGCTTCGCGCCGGAACATATTAAATGCACCGACTCCCATACCACCTGCCCATGGTCTGAAGAATATCAAAAATGAGAAGAAAAAATATTTTACGAACAGCCTTAAAAAAAATGATTCACCGTAAATAGCCGGTGAAACGGCAAGGTGATCGGCCGAATGGGTCTCCAGATGAGCGATTGCAGTTTTTAATGATTCCGGTTTGAACATAACATCGGCATCGGTGAAGAGCAACACCCCGCCCGTCGACTTTTCATAGCCGCGATAACAGGCATAATTTTTCCCGACCCACCCATCTGGAAGTTCTTCTATGGTTACCACCTGCAGCCGCGGCCATTCCTTTTGTATTTTCATTATCTCATCAAGTGTGCCGTCCTCAGAACGATCATTAACGACGATCACTTCATACTTTGGATAATCAAGGTTCTGAAGTGAACGAAGCGATCGGGCAATTGAAGCTTCCTCATCTTTTGCCGTTATGATTATGGATACTTCCGGTAATGTATCATCGGGCAGTGTCATGCCGGCATCAAGAACTTTCACCTGCCGCATACCTATAAGAGTATCAAGCATAACCGCCATCCAATACAGTACCGTAAGAACGGCAATTACCAAGATAATAGTATTCAGTTCGGTTTCAAACATTCCTTTTTCTCATATCCTGAGTAACACTATTCCGGATAAAATTCCTGCAACCGCAATAAATTGTAACAATGATAACCGTTCTTTCAGGTATGCAATTGCAAGCATACCGGTAATTAAACTATTCGAGGCAAATATCGGCGATACGATACTTGCAGGACCGTCTGCAAGTGCAAGGGCGTACAATTGCATTCCCCCGAATGAAAATATTCCGGCAAGAAGTCCACTCATCAAACCATATTTTCGGGCATTCGGTTTCATCTGCACCAACGTTTTTTCTCCGGCACGGAGCGTCAGAACCCACGACCAAACAATACCGAGAAGATATCCATAAAACAATACCATAGTATTGTTCATACCGAGTTCTTCGGTAATTTTTAAACCGCCGTTGCGGAAAAAGAACAGTACCATGGCAAAGAATGCAAGTCCGTACCATTTCCTGTCTGCAATGGAAATCTTCTCATTCGGATCGCCAGGTAAAAGACTCACACATACAATAATCAGGACTATACCGAATATTTCATAGTAACCGGGTGATTCGCCGTATATGAACACAGACATAATTACGATCAGTACAATGTTCATATTGACAACCGGGGATGTTAAACTAATCGGGCCGACGCGCAACGCTTTCATAAATAAAATATTGCCCGCTGTGGACCCCGCGCCCACAATAAGGCCGGCACCGAGCAAAGCCATACTAAATTCTATCCGAGCTGTACCGACTCCATAGGCTAAAAAACCAATCGCACCGGTGATATACAATCCCAGGAGAATATGAGGTACGGAATACATGCGGGATGCACCGAATTTCAGGATGAAACCGGCAATACCGAATGTCACGGCACTTGCAATAACAGTAGGAAACCAGACATAATCCATATGATAGTACCAAAAAGATACAACAATTTCGATATACTTTCCAAAAACGAAACATAGTGAACCTGTTACCGTATATAAGTATAGCTACTGAAATTCATTAAAAATTAAATATTATGTTTATTATGAGACCGGTACTATTACTATTACTTTTCAGCTTTATTTCAATTGCAATTATTCAGGCACAATCTGCAGACCAGAATACCATTATTGCAACACGAACCGATACGCCCCCTGTCATCGACGGTTATGTTGACGATGACGTGTGGGATACAGCACAGGTAATCGATACATTTTATCAACGGGAACCGGATGACGGTGAACCCGCTACCGAACGAACAGAACTCCGTATTTTATATGACGATTCGGCATTGTATGTATCATTTATTTGTTATGACCAGGAGCCGGATAAAATCGTACGCCGATTGACACGGCGGGATCGGCGCGTTCCCTCCGATTTTGTACAAATTGCAATTGACAGTTACTTCGACCGTACATCGGCTTTTGTCTTTGAGGTAAATGCTGCAGGTGTGAAACGCGATTATTTAATGCTCAAGGATGGTGAAAGTGAAGATATTACATGGGACGGCATCTGGGATGCTGCCGTTGCTATGCGAGATGACGGCTGGAGTGCTGAATTTAAAATCCCTTACCAGACACTCCGCTTCTCGCAGGCGGATGAACAGATATGGGGATTTAATGCTGCACGACATATTGATCGAAAAAATGAATTAATGCTCTGGGCGCATATACCACAAACATCCCGTGCAGTAGTTTCACAGTTCGGCACATTACGGGGATTACATGACCTCAATCCACCGCGCTCATTGCTGGTACTTCCGTATGCGTTGACCGGTGCTACTCACTGGCCACACGATAAACGTCCGCAACCGGTGAATCAATTCGACCCGGATCTTAATGTCGGCCTTGATTTACAGTATGGTATCTCAAACAATACCACACTCAATGTAACCGTTAATCCTGATTTCGGACAGGTCGAGATCGATGAAGTCGTTCTGAACCTAAGCGCTTTCGAAACATTTTATCCCGAACGGCGACCGTTCTTTGTTGAAGGCGCCTCAATATTCCGAACCACCGGACCGATGGGGGACGGCATCCTGCGCACTATCATGTTTCACCCGCGCAGGATCGGCGATCAGCCGGGAGGATATAATTACATCCCTGATTCGATCGATACGGAATTATGGTATATGAAAAATAATCCGGCTGCCACACCGATACTCGGTGCTGCGAAAATTACCACACAATCGGGAAATGGATGGGCGGGCGGATTTTTAAATGCAACAACAGCCCGGACACATAAGACGCTGCGCAGTCCCGACGATCAGGAAGTCAGCATCGAGACCGAGCCGTTGAGCAACTATTCCGTTGCACGGGCACGGTACGATCTCCCCAATCCGGGCTCGTACATCGGCGGCATTGCTACTGCAGTTGTGCGGGAAAGCGGAGTAACACAGGCCTATTCCGGCGGCTTCGACTGGAATTACAACACATCGAATTATTCATTCGTAACCGACGGGTTGCTTGCAGGTACACACCGGAACACCCGGCACGGTATTCAGGAAGGATACCACCTTCAGGCCCGCATCCAGACATTGAGCCACGACAACCTGAATGCAATGATCGGCACGAATATTTACGGCAAAGACTTTAACCCGAATGACATGGGGTTCAATATGGTCAATGATATCGGTATTTATTATGTCTGGTTCAGTGTACGACACCTGAGACCGTTCTGGGCAATACGCCGCATACAGTATAATCAATTTACTTATACATCGAACATTCTTTCCACGAACCAACGATTCTTTCAGGGAATTGAACCAAACCTGGCCATTACGTGGATGAATTACTGGTACACCTCGATGGGGGGAAATCTGGATGCTGAAGCAAACGATCCGTTCGAATCCCGGGGAATGGGAATATATCAGCGCCCGGCTTCAACCAGAATATGGATATATTCACGAACCGATAACCGGAAACCGGTCACCGTCGGGGTTAACTATAGTTTCAGAACAAGTGCCGAGAACGAACGGGAACGGGGTTATGAATTACCACTCACCTTCAGAGCCGGATATCAGACAGAAATCACCGTATCCCCCTCCTACCGGATTTCACGGGGTGTTATAGGATGGGTTACAAACGCCGGCGGTATAGTTGATGCCGGCCGTACAACATCCGTCTTCGGACGTCGTAACATAGATCAGATAAATTCAACGGTCCGGCTCACGCATACATTCAATCCCGATCTTACCCTGCAGGGATATATACAATATTTCTGGGCGCGCGGTCAATATTATGATTTCTATAAGCTTGAAGAGACAGGTTCGCTTGCGGATCTGCCTGTTGAATATGACAAAACCGAATACCGGAATCCCGATTTTAACCGGAGCGATTTCAATATTAACCTGATATTACGGTACGAATATCGCCCCGGGTCTACCGTCTATCTTGTCTGGACACACAGCAAAAACGAATCTATACAGGATTATTCCATTTCACCCGGATCATTTTTCGATCGCACACTGCAAAGTCCCTCGACGAATGTTCTTATGCTGAAGTGGACCTATGCAATCGGCTTATAGCCCTGCGTTGCTATTTTCATAACGATTTAGTATGATATAGGTACAGAAGAGAATGAGCCGGAGCAACGTATGCGCGAGAAACCTATACAACCAAGCCGATGGTATTACGGATTAGGTGCCCTCATATTTTTTGTCGGGACGGCCCTTACAGCCCTCATTATTATCACTCAGTTTTACCGGTATTTCGAAGAACCACATCAATTTCTCATTCCCGGTACGGGAACGATAACTTTCGAAAAATCCGGCCCATACACAATTTACTATGAATACCTGAGCGAATATAACGGCCGTACGTTTGATACAGGAAAGGCATTTATCGACATCGAGCCGGAATTACGGAACAAGCAGACCGATGAAATTATATACCTTTCCCGTGCGCGTATTACCTTTAATCGATATATATTCGGTCCCCACCGTGATGCAATAGCATTATTGAACTTTAGAATAGAAAAACCGGGTGAATATAAATTTACTGCCGACCTGGCAAAAGAGTATAACGAAACAGAAGTCGTGCTGTCAATTGCACCTGATTATATACATATTGCCCTTGTCACATTAAGCTGGAGCGTACCGCTTTTATTCATAACCATCATCGCCTCTATTCTCGCTATACTCGTTACCTATTTTAAACGGAGGGAATATGTTACATTGAAAAAATATGAAAATAAAATTTTTCCGTCTGCGAAAAGTATTTTACGCGTTCCACAACCCTGGAATTAGCCCCGAAGGTTTTCTATTCGGGTATAGTGCATCTATCGTTCCCACAGAAACTACACCAATACAATTCTTTACGTATATTACGATTTTAAAATAATAATATATTTTTTTATATTTAATAAATTTACAACTGCTTTTCACTTCGGTATATCCTCACCGAATTCAGAGGAACTTGAGCGTGTAACTAATCCGGAGCTTTTATGAAACTATTACTTATCTCTTTGTTGACAATACTTATTCTGTCAAGTCCGGTCTTCGGGCAGGCAACCTTACCGCAGTTTCATATGCATCATGATTTTTTGATGACTTCATCAGGTGCAATGAAATACGGTCTGTATGGTTATGATAATCCGGCGTTGTTAACATATCTTCACCAACCGGATTTCTATTTCACCTGGTCCGATCAAACCGGTTCATTTGAAGACTTTAATAAATGGGGTATATTTGCGGCAATCCCGAATTTCGGTTTCGGTATAATACAGGAAGATACACCGTTTGGATCAATCACCGATTACCGTATATCGTCTGCATTCGGCAACCGTTCGATCAGTGCCGGATTCGGCTACGGGTGGTCCGGCGGCGACGTCGATGTATTCGATCGTGAAAAACTTATCAATATAGGGTTGCTCGTACGGCCAAATCGATATATGTCCATCGGTGCAGTGGGGTATCAAACATTGCGCGGGAAACGACAACAAATATACACCGATCTTGCAGTACGGCCGTTCGGTAACGAATTTCTCACGGTTTTCGGCGACTTTGCATTACAAAACGATCAGGCCATCCGTGAAGGAATGTGGAGTGCCGGAGTTGCCGTCGAGGCATTGCCCGGCATACGAATTAGCGGACGGGCGTTCGAAGGAGAACTCTATACTGTCGGCGTTTCATTCAACCTGCGCCGGGCAGGTATTAACACACAACGACAATTTAACGGGAACAGCGGGTATAATACCTACGGTATTCGTTTTGGTGCTTACGATAGAAATATATTCGACTCTCATACCCGCAAGGATAAAGATTATGTACGTTTAAATCTGCATGGCAGTTTAAAATATCAGCAATACCGCATGTTCGATACGGCAAACACATTGAAAGATATTTTACAGTCAATCGATGAAGCCCGTATCGATCCGACGGTTTCCGGAATTGTAATCAATATGTCGGGATTGCGTACCTCGCATGCCATGAAGTGGGAGGTCAGAGACCGGCTCGAAGCGTTCCGCAACGCCGGTAAACATGTGGTTATTTATATCGACCGCGGCGGCATCACCGATTATCACCTTGCATCGGTTGCCGATAAAATCATAATGGATCCGCAGGGTACGATCATGCTTGAAGGGTTCATAACCGGGAGAACCTATATACGAGGGATGCTTGAGAAAGCAGGTATCGCAGTTGAAGAATGGAGATTCTTCGAATATAAATCCGCTTTTGAACCGATAGCGCGGGATGAGATGAGCGAGGCCGACAGAGAACAACGGCAGCGACTTATCGATCACTCGTATGAGCTGGTGCGGACGGATGTAACCCGCAGCAGAGGCATCTCAGATGACGATTTTGATATGCTCGTCGATGAAATAGGATTTCTGTTACCCGAACATGCGCTCGAACACGGACTGGTAGATACGCTCGGTCGATGGGATGAAGTCAGCAGCATCATTGCTGAATTTGAAGGCGAGCGGAAGAGCATGCTATCACGCGAAAATCTGCCCGCCCGTAATCAACCGATCGATAATCGATGGAGCGAACCGCCGAGGATCGCCGTAATATATGCGCTGGGCGTATGTGCGATGGATGAAGGTATCACCGCCCGAAAACTGGTAAACGACGTTCACCGTGCGCGCCGCGATAACAACGTAAAGGCAATTGTACTCAGAGTCGATTCGCCGGGCGGTGACGGACTTGCATCGGATCTCATTTCACAGGCATTGAAGAAAGCAATGGATGAGAAACCGGTTATTGTAACCCAAGGCGCTGTGGCAGCTTCGGGCGGTTACTGGCTCTCGATGAATTCTCATAAAATCCTTGCCGCTCCGAACACCATCACCGGTTCGATCGGAGTTATCGGCGGCTGGCTTTACAATGACGGCTTTAAAGATAAACTCGGTTTGAGAACCGACTTTGTTAAGCGTGGTGCGTTTGCAGACCTGGGCTTTGGTGCAACGTTACCGCTCTTAAATCTGCAACTGCCCGACCGGAATTTGACGGAAAAAGAGTTTGAGATTATGCGGGAACGCTTTATGTCATTGTACGAAGATTTCGTTCAAATGGTTGCCGACGGGCGCGGCATGGAATACGATGAAGTTGAACCGTATTCTCAGGGCAGAGTATGGTCGGGATACGATGGACTCGATATCGGACTGGTCGATGAGATCGGCGGGCTGGCAGATGCAATTGCAATGGCAAAACGTGAAGCCGGTATAGCGCCCGATGAAGAAGTTAAAATCGTGGAATATCCGACGCCGGGACTTTTCGATCCGGGTATGTTTGTCCCGCGGCTCTTTGGTATCGAGATCAAAGAACCGGATCCATTTATAGAATATATCAAATTCCGGCTGCGGCACAACGGTCAACCGATGCCGTTACTTCCGGTAGAAATGATGCACGTTGATTTGTATAAGTAAAATGTGATGGAGCTATTGATGGTTATTCGAGTAATTGTAATCTTTTTTTCAATCATTACCGCAACAACATTTCTAAACGCTGTTGGAAACGGAGAAGAACCCGATTCGACTGCAAACGGTGACTGGGATAGTGAGGTAATCGGCGGTTTTACCTTAACCCAGGCACATTTTGATAATTGGGAACAAGGCGGTGAAAATACGCTTGCCTGGCAGGTTAATTTTGATTCAGAATTCATATATCGTTCCGTGCGGCATAAATGGAGTAATACCGGAATGTTTAAATACGGCCAGGCGCGGCTGGGTGAACTCGGAACACGGAAATCGGCGGATGAAATAAGGATCGAGTCGGTATACCAATACACGATCGGTGCTCACGTTAACCCCTTTTCATCGGCTACTTTTCAAACGCAGTCTGCGCGGGGTTATCGATATACACCTGACACTACTTACGCAGTATCGGACTTTATGGATCCCGGTTACATCACCTTAAGCGCCGGTGCCGGATCAAATCCCTTTGAGGGTTTCAATACCCGGTTGGGTGCCGCATTCAAAATGACGATCGTTAATCAATACGCCCGGCATATTACCGATGGTGAACGAATTGTGACAGAATTCGGTATAACTTCGGTCAGCAACTTACGCCACCGCCTGACAGAGAATTTACGTCTTACAAGCAGGCTTGAACTTTTTTCAAAGCTTAACCGATTCGATGATATCGACGTACGATGGGAAATGATCATCAGTGCAAAAGTGACCGCACATATTGATGTCCGGCTCAGCACTGAACTCTTTTACGATAAATCGGTCTCATCGAAACGGCAATTAAAACAAATGCTCGCTGTAGGTTTCAGCTACACTTTATTATAACTACAAGGAGAATATAACTATGGCATACGACGTCTTTACCGATGTGTGGGCGAAAGCGTGGTGTGAGAAAATTAATAATAACGAATCCTATAAAGATAATGCACAAGATTGGGAATGGCCGCTGGTGCTGAAGATGTCGGGTGAACCGGGAACCGACCTCCCTGAAGACCGGGCTGTATATGTCGATTTAAAAAACGGCGAATGCCTTGCAGGCAGAGCGGCAACGGAAGAGGATCTTGCAAAAGCTCCGTACATTGTTACCGCAAACGCAAAAACGTGGCAAAAAGTCTTACACGGGGAGACGGATTTACTGTCCGGTATTATGTGGGGCAAAATTAAACTTGAAAAGGGTAACCTTGGATCCATTGCACAATATGTTTCGGCTGCTAAGCAGCTTGTTGTTTCGGCAACAAAGGTCGAAACCACATTTCCTGAAAATATATGACAACCATTACAAATCGTACACTGACAACGACCGGGGAGGGTGGCTTAAACCATGCCATCCCTCCTATGCGGTTGTATCATAAAGCAAAAGAACTCGGTGTATGGAATCCACAGCACATCGACTTTTCCGGGGATCAAAAGGACTGGCAAGCACTTTCCGATACCGAACGCGATGTCATTATCAGGTTAACCTCACTTTTTCAGGCAGGTGAGGAGTCAGTTACCCTCGACCTGCTGCCGCTGATTATGACCATTGCAAAAGAAGGCAGGATCGAAGAGGAAATGTTTCTTACAACTTTTCTCTGGGAGGAAGCAAAACATACAGAATTCTTCCGGCGGTTTATCGACGAAGTAACCGGTGTAACTATCGACTTAACGCCGTATCATTCCGATAGTTACAAACACATTATTTACGAAGAACTCCCGGCATCACTCCACGCCCTTACAACCGATCCGTCCCCTGCAAACCAGGTAAAAGCATCAGTAACCTATAATATGATAGTCGAAGGGGTGATGGCTGAAACCGGCTACCACGGTTACTATGCAATGCTCGACAGAAATAAAATACTTCCCGGTCTAAAAGAAGGTATAGGACTTTTAAAGCGCGATGAATCAAGGCATATCGCCTACGGTGTCTATTTATTATCGCGGTTAGTCGCATCAGATCCGTCGCTATGGGAGATTATTGAAGAACGGATGAATACACTATTCGAGCCCGCGCTGAACATCGTTAATGAACTGTTTGCACCTTACGATCCGATGCCGTTTGATTTGCAAATCGACGAGTTCCTTTCATTTGCCATGAATCAATTTCAGAAACGAATGAGCCGTATCGAGAAAGCCAGGAAACAAACGATTGACGAGATCAATAAGATGGATATGTGAAAGCAACGATGCTGCAATGAGGTTATGGAATGAGCAGGTGATTGCGTGGGGTTGATACGTGTAATTGAGTATATTACTTTTGGCTTTCCCGGTCGAGCAGTGCTACTTCTTCATCTGAGAGGATCCATCCCAGTGCGCCGGCGTTCTGCTTTGCTTGTTCCGCATTTTTTGCGCCGGGTATCGGTACCGTCCCTTTAGCGAGCAGCCAGTTTAAAGCCACCTGAGCCGGTGATTTACCGCCGCGGGTCTGACCTATTTCGCGCAGCAATCCGTTCAATTTTTCGATCCGTACAAGTTTATTGCCCCGGTAGCGTCTACCTCTGATTCCCGGCGGCGGATTATCCGGCGAATACTTTCCGGTAAGCAAGCCCATTGTAAGGGGACTGTAGGCAATGAGCGTAATGCCGAGTTCTTTACACGAATTTAAAAGCCCGGAGGTTTCGGGACTACGTTTTAACAAGCTGTATTCTACCTGATTGGATGCAAGCGGAATGTTCCTTTTCGCAAGCTGATCGTAAGCACGAAACATTTGCGCTTTGCTGTAATTCGATACACCGACCGCCCGCACCAATCCATCCTCTACCACATCGGCCATAGCATCCATCCATGTTCTCACGGGCACCGGAGGGAACGGCCAGTGCGTTTGATACACATCAACACTCTCGAGCTGCAAGCGTTTTAAACTTCTTATCAATGCCTTCCGGAGTGAACCTTTTGTGAGACGCCAGGGAAAGGGCATAAACTTACTGGCGATTACAATATCGGTATTTATTGCTTTCAGTAAATTGCCGATTAATTTTTCCGATGTTCCCCTGCCGTATATTTCGGCAGTATCAAGAAAATTAACGCCATTATTGATGCTCACAGTAAATGCTTCCTGTATATCATCATCGGTATACCCCTTTCCGTACGACCAAACTGTTGTATCACCCCACGCCCACGTGCCCAATCCTATTTTTGAAATTGAAATATTGGTTGTACCAAGAGAAACTGAATTGATATTTTTTACAATCATAATGACACACTTTCAAGCTGATGATACTTCTAAAAATCGGAAAAAATCTTCCCTCCATATCCTATAGATAAGAAAATTAAAGAATACGATAATAAAAATTGTTGAAATATTCGACAGGTTTCAGGATAGACACAGGCGTATTTTGCCGAGCACGTCGAGAATATTCACCGGCTTATAGAAGACCGCATCGGTATATTTCCGGATTTCCGATTCGATAGACATTTTTTTCTCGTGAAAAACATACATCATAACGATCGGTATATTTTTTCGACGACGTATGCTGCTCAGTGATTTCGGTATATGATCATCAGGCATTCCGTAGTCGATAAGCAGCAAATCTGCATCATCCTGGCCGATTATATCACCTGCGTGATCAAACTGTTCAACGGTTTGCACCTCAAATTCCTCAGCAAAAAAAAGCGATAAACTCAGCGCAAGTTGAGTATCCTTACTCAGGATCAGGACTTTCTTTTTATTCGTTGGCTGCTTTGAATTATGTGTATGTGATAGCGAGTTTTGCACAGCGAACAAACACCGGGAATAATTAAAAGACGTTGTTTACTAATAAAATCATTATCAATTTTTATGCCAATATTGAAACGGGAAATAAAAAACCCGTTTGGGAATTGTCCACAAGACCACACAGAGCATCAAGCGCTCGTGATCTATCGGACAACCTCCCGAACGGGCTTACATAAATATTGCTACAATTAAACGTTACCGGGCAGCTGAGGTACGCAGTGAAAATCGTACCGGCACCATAACACGCACTCGCACGGGTTGACCCCGTTGTTTCCCCGGATGAAACTGAACTTTCTGGACAGCTTCCGCCGCAGCTTCATCACAACCGGCTCCAATACCGCGGGCAACTTCAGTATGCTGCACATTGCCCTGCTCATCGACAAAAGCTAGCACATACACGACGCCTTCAACACCGGCTCTCCGTGCAAGTTCCGGATATGTTAAGTGGCGCGCAAGCGCTTGCATTCCACCGACAATCTCAGGCATTTGCTCAACCGCAACAAAATAACTATCCAACCCGTCTGAATCATCGTCCTTCGGCGGAGGGGGCGGCGGCACATCCTCATAGAAATCGATTTCCGATGAGAAAAAGTCAATATCATCTAAAATATCACTGCTTGGTGTTTCCACCATTATCGGCGGTCGTGGCGGCGGCGGCGGCCGCTCTTCCTGCCGCGTCTGCTCAATTTCTTCTATATCTATAATTTCCTGTTCCTCAACCATAATCCTTCCTTCAGGATCAATATCCGGGAAAAATCGAAAGGCAATTATCATTAATGAGAGCGAAATAATAATTGCAATGTGCAATACTCTGGAATATTGCACACGTAAATCAGCATCCGGACCTTTCTGCATTCTTTCCGTTGATATACCCGTCAGCGAATCGGTTTCGTTGAGCCGTAATCTCCAGTTTGGAACAAACATTTCTACCTCACAATTTTTTTACCTACTTTTTACAATAGTATACGTCATTTTCCAGTAATAGTTTCAGATTAACCGGTTCTCCGGTACTGAAATATATGGCAAATGGCATACCAATTTAATGTTGTGAAATTAAGGCAATTTGATGGACTGAGACGGGAGGTTTCTTTAAATTAGGAAATTCTCGCTCAACAGGGTTATTTTTGAGAATCTATCCCCAATTCCTCCATTTTGCGATAGAGCGATGAGACGCTAATACCAAGTGTGCGGGCGGCCTCTTCTTTATTAAATTTCAACCGGTCAAGCTCCTGACGGATATAGATTTTTTCAAACTCCTTCACGGCATCCTTTAACGTCTTTGGCTTTTTAACCTCTTCGGAATCGGTCCTGGCACTGACAAAATCAGGCAGGTCATCGACCGTTATGTAATCGCCATCGGAAAAGATAACCGCCCGCTCCATGATATTTTCAAGTTCACGGACTTCTCCTTTCCAATTATAATGTAAAAAGGTCTGAATAACCTGATTATCTATTCCTCTAATATGCTTGTTCATCTGTATGCGATACTTTTCCAGAAAGTGCTGTGCAAGGATAGGAATGTCCTCTTTGCGATCTGAGAGCGGCGGAAGATTTATTTCAACCACATTCAGACGATAGTACAGGTCCTCACGAAAGTTTCCTTTTTCAACTTCCTTTTTCAAATCCCTGTTTGTGGATGCGATTATCCGGATATCAACTTTAACCGGATGATTCGTACCGACCGGTATTATTTCACGCTGCTCGATTGCACGCAGCAACTTGACCTGAAGATGATACGGTATTTCTGAAATTTCATCCAGATAAATGGAACCACCCGATGCGGTTTTAAACAATCCTTCTTTATCACTCGTCGCACCGGTAAACGAACCACGCTTATGGCCGAACAATTCGCTTTCAAATAAACTCTCAACGAGTGCACCGGTATTGATGGCGACAAAATAATTATCTTTTCGTTTAGAATTGTAATGAATGGCACGGGCGATGAGTTCTTTACCGGTACCGCTTTTACCGGTGATCAAAACAGTTCCGTCGGTCTGGGCGACTTTCTTCACGGTGTCAAATATTTTCTGCATTGCAGGACTCTTCCCCACAATTTGTTCGAAATCATATGTGTGGTGCAGTTCCTGGCGCAACATCTTGTTTTCACGTTCGAGCTTCCGGTGCTCGAGCAAACGATTTATGCGGAATAGTATATCATCAAACTCAAGCGGTTTGATGATATAATCGGATGCACCCTTCCGGAGTGCAGCAACTGCGGTTTCGATCGATGCATATGCGGTAATGATCAACACAAACGTTTCAGGTGTTAGTTGCTGTACTTTTTCCAGCAACTCTATCCCCTTAACTTCGGGCATTTCCAGATCGGTTATAACAATATCAAAGGGTTTCTTTTCGATTTTCTGTAACGCTTCAAGTCCGTCCTTCGCTGCTTCTACTTCATGGCCTTCTTTCTCGAGAATATAATACAATGACTCGCGTATGATTTCTTCGTCGTCAACTACAAGAATACGTGCTGTCATGGTGATTCTGTATCTTTCTGTTTAATAGGTAATGAAATGGTAACCGATGTTCCCCTTCCGGCTACACTATCGACAAGAATAGTTCCGCCGAAGTTTTTTATAATACCGTAACTCACCCAGAGACCGAGTCCGGTACCCTCGCCGACTTTTTTTGTTGTATAAAACGGATCGAATATTTTATCGAGATCTTCTTCGCGGATACCCTTCCCCGTATCTTTTATAACGGTATACACATATTTACTGTCGGTTCGGGATGATAGTGTAATTTCGCCGCTCTTCTCTTCTAATGCATCGAGTGCATTTATAATAATATTAATAAACACCTGTATCAGCTGGTCGGGTACAACACGTACCGGCGGCACCTGATCCTGAAGTTCCACAGTAAACGAAATGTGCCGTGCTTTCTTGCCGTACCGGGTAATGTTAACCGCCTCGCGTATCATTTTATTCAGGTCGACCCATTTTTCTTCATAGTGTGACGGCCGCGAGAAGTCGACCAACTCACGGATAATCTTTGCAATCCGGTTGATCTGATTTTTCACCAGCTCGAGTTTATCCTTGGCGAATGTATCGTCGGTCGTTCGCTGTATGACCTGCACAAGCGATGATATTGAAGTCAACGGGTTACCGACCTCATGCGCAATACCGGCAGCAAGTGTACCGATGTTTTCCATCTTCTGTGACCGGATGAGTTGTTCTTCAAGATGCCGCTTCTCGGTTATATCCCGGTGTGAACCGAGATACCCTACGACACGTCCGGACGGATCGATTATCGGTGAAATGATCAATTCGATATACATCAGGTCGCCTTTTTTGTTACGGTTCACAATCTCACCCTTCCAGACGGTACCCTTTGAAATTGTATTCCAGACTTTTTGCCAGAACCGTTTTGAATGTTTACCGCTGCTGACAATATTCGGATTACGACCGATCAGTTCATCCTTCGTGAATCCGAACACCCGCTCATATGCCGGATTTACATAGATTATCTTTCCATCGGCATCGGTAATCTGAATCGGGTTGACGGCATAGTGAATGGCATTTGCAAAACGAAGGAGCTGCAGCTCAGTCCGTCGTTGCTCGGTAATGTCACGGATAAATACAATAACGGAAGGCGTTTCTCCGTCCCGGCCCGATGACCGGGTAAAATAAAAAACACCCGTGATACTGTCTTTATCGGGCGGTTGTAACTGCATCTCGACATCACCATAGTATCCGTTTGCGAGTGCGATATTTCTCACTTTTTCGTATACCGGTTCATACTCCGTGGTAATAAGCGACCGGAGATCCCGTCCGATTGGATTTATACCAAGTTTGCGGTTAGCAACTTTATTTGCATAGTACACCGTATCATCCGGATCTATTATAAAGACAAGATCGGGCGATGCATCGAGAATTTCGGGATTCACCGGAATATAGAGTGATACCCCGCTGCTCCGTGTTTTATTTTGTGGTTTTTGTGTCACGTCTATGACAGGGAAAAAATGAAAGCACACTACTTATTCATTAAATGTTTTTCGTACTCTTTCTATAATCTCAAACGGCTTATATGGTTTTTGTATAAACGTATTAATCCCTTCATCATATAATTCATCGACCGTTTCCCGCTGACCCCATCCACTCATCGCTATAATCTTTATATCGGGTTTATGCTCCCGTATCTTTTTAAAAACCTCTACACCGGTCAATTTGGGAAGGCCGAGATCCAGCAATAATAAATCTATTACATCGCTGTTTTGCTCATAGAGATCAATCGCCTCCTGACCATCTTCTGCAGGATAAACAGTATACCCCTCGCCTTTCAACAATTCTATCAGTAATTTCCGGATTTGTATATCATCCTCCGCGAGGAGAATACCTTTTGCACTCATCTATTTTTTCCCTTTTTGTAATATACATGTGTAAATATTCTTCCTTTATGTATAAGATAACGTAAAGTTTACATTTTTCAAAGAAATGACGATCCTGCCCGTATGCAGAGGAAAATCACGGGATTATGGATATGGGGAGTGGTGGAATGGTGGAGTGGTGGAGTGGTGGAGTGGTGGAATGGTGGAATGATGGAATGGTGGAATGGTGGAATGATGGAGTGATGGAGTGGTGGAATGGTGGGGTGATGGAGTGGTGGAATGGTGGAATGGTGGAGTGATGGAGTGATGGAATGATGGAGTGGTGGAATGGTGGAGTGGTGGAATGGTGGAGTGATGGAATGATGGAGTGATGGAGTGATGGAGTGATGGAGTGATGGAGTGGTGGAATGAATGTAGCGGCGAAATAATTTTCGCCGGGCGATTTCTAAAGAATTCGCTAAAATATTCTAATATATATGGACCGGCTTTGACAAACTACCGCCTGCCGCGGTACGCCAAAATAATTTGGCTATTACATAGATTTAGCTTTTTCACAGATTCTTTAAAGTACGAAAGCTCCCTGCTACGCGTCTATGCTTGCGTAACACGGGAGCTTTCTGCTACGCGGAGAGGGATCGACTACGTCCTCCTTCGTCGGACTTCGTCGACCAGGGGGACTATTCAGAAATAAATCGTTTCACCAGTACAGCTTTCCCGGAACCCGTCTTGAAGTAATGCTCCAATTCCTTTGCCTTTTTCTCACTCTTTACTGCTATGTATATCTCCAACTCAAAGGGTCTGTAGTGCTTCGTTGATTGGACCAGACCATCATTATGTTCATTATATCTTCGCTTTATCGATTTCGTCGATCCTATATACACAAAGTCTCTATTAATACTCTTCAATATATAAACATACCACGATGGCATATCTTACTCCATTATTTAGATTATTATCTGGGTTCGCTTCTGTATCTATAGATATGACTAGAATCTGGGGAGAGCCTGCTCTACAAAGCTCCACCGTTGTTTGGCGGAGCGATGGAGTGTAAGGAGAGCCTGCTCTACGAAGCTCCGCCGCTGTTTGGCGGAGCGTCTGACTACGTCTCAAAAAACGAGACTTCGTCAGACAGGTAGTAGAGCGGTCGACTACGTCCTCCTTCGTCGGACTC
>PWXV01000180.1 GCA_003568415.1 Ignavibacteriales bacterium | reverse complement strand
CCGGTAATCCGGGTGCCATCCGAATTCATTCGAACATTCACACGTTGACCGCCATACGTTCCATCAGCGGTTAGATCGATTCTTTCTCCTCCCCGCACGGTTATCGTTCCTTCAATTTTCGATTCCACCCTTCCTTCGGTTGAGACAGTAAATGTAATCTGATAATCGCGCAGTGCAATAATTTTTTGCTCAAATTCATGAAATGCCTGTTCCGGACTCACTCCCCTTTGTTGCCGTTGATCACGCTGACCGAAAAGATCAAATGAAGAACAGCTAATGAGCATTACAATAATCGTAATATGTAATGGTAATTTATTCATTGTTGCCCCCTTTACTGTTATATTGTCTGAATAATATATAGAAAGAAAACATTATTGACAACTATTCATTTTATGACTTTACTCCTCATTACTTCCTCCTGCATTGCGCTGTTCTTCTTCCAGTACCCGCTGCCGTTCCCGTTCAGCACGTAGCTGCCTGAACTGCCGTACCGCACGAAGATGTTGGTTATAGGTTTCTGAAAAAGTATGTCCGCCTGTACCGTCGGTCACCATGTACAGGTAATTATGCTCTTCCGGATATAATGACGCAAGAATTGCATCGCGACCGGGATTGTTGATCGGTCCGGGCGGCAAACCGCGATAAAGATAGGTATTATATGGCGATTGTACGCGGTAATCGCGGTACATTAGTCGGCGCGGTGGTTCATCGGAAAGAGCGTACTGTACAGTAGCATCGGCTTGCAATGGCATGCGCCTCCGGATACGGTTGTAATATAATCCGGCAACGGTCGGTTTTTCCGGGGCGAGGGATGTTTCACCTTCAACGATTGATGCCATTATAATTACGTCATATATTGATAGATCGAGTTCTTCGGTACGTCTTTGTAGTGAATCATTATAAAACTTCCAGAATTCATTAACGATAATATCTATAACATCCTCTTCTGTATAGTCACCGAAGAACCGATACCGATCGGGTAATAAATACCCTTTTAAAGAGCCTTGTTCGAATCCATACCGGGCAGCAATTGATGAATCGGTTGCAAGCTGCACTACTCTCGTCGAATCGAGTCCCATCCGACGCTGCAGCTGTCCTGCTATCTGGTTTACAGTAAATCCTTCGAAGATTGTCACATCAAACACCTTGCGCAGTCTTCCGTGGCGAAGGTCTTTCAATAGTTCATAATTTGACTTGGCCGGCGGGACTTCGAACATTCCACTTTGTATCTGCTCCTCCCAACCGAGTAATCGCCCCGCAAGGTAAAAACCGAATCGATTTTCGATTACGGTATTTTCATATAATAAATCTGCGATGGCGCTGAAGCTTGCACCTTTCGGAATTGTTACCACCACCGGCTCACCATCCGGATAGTTTGTCGCGTGAAATGCACGATAAATATATATTGACGAGATAATAATAAAAAAGACGACGACGCTTGCAGCAATCAACAAAATTTTCATCCGCTTACTTTTCCCCTGCTCCTTCATAATTTCCTTCTTTTCCATCTAAGTCCCTTCTGATTGTTCATCAGGTGTTTCAGTAGAACCGCGTTCGATTCTTCGCGATTCATCGATAATTCTTTCAAACAACCGCTGTACCGCATCGGGAGTAAGCGGTCCGTTATTTGCCTCCTTTAAGTTACGAAAAATTTCATTTTCCCGCTCAGGGTCGTAAACGGGAATTCCTTTTTCTTTTTTCATCCTCCCAATAGCAATGGCATGTTCTGCCCGCTTATTAAACAACTCAACGAGTTTCCTGTCGATAGAATCGATTTCTTTACGGTGTTTATCTATTTTCTTTTCGAAATCCATAACATATAAATTTTAGGCAACGTTGAGGTTCGGAATCGCAGTTAATGATGCCGGCGATGTTTCTCCCCGCTGCGAGCGAAGCCATCCGGCGTACGCGATCATTGCAGCGTTATCGGTACAGTATTCTAAACGGGGGAAATACACTTTAACACCGGTTTTTGATGCCGTTAATTGAAATACTTCACGTAAACGTGAATTTGCCGACACACCTCCTACCACAGCAACGTGTTTAACATCCCGATCGATTACAGCCCGCCGTGTTTTCTCAACGAGCGAATCAACTATCGCTTCCTGAAATGAGGCACATATATCGTTCAATTTCGGTGATCGGGCAACCGGTTTACCATCGCTAGCAAGCAGGTCTCTGTCACGCAAATAATACAATACCGATGTCTTCAATCCACTGAAGCTGAAATCATAATGCTCCGCCTGTGCATACGACCGTGGGAAGGAGATCGCACCGGGATTTCCATCCCGTGCCAGTTTATCGATCACCGGGCCGCCGGGATAACCGATACCGAGCATCTTTGCCACCTTATCGAATGCCTCACCCGCGGCGTCGTCGCGGGTTCTTCCCAGACGCTCGTATACCAGAGGTTCTTTGATAAACAATAAATCTGTATGTCCGCCGGATACAGTTAAACAGATGAACGGATACTCCGGTTTTTCATCCTCAAGAAAGGTGGAATATATATGCCCCTCCATATGATTAACGCCGATAAAGGGAATACCGCGTGCCCACGCAAGTGCTTTCCCGAAATTCAATCCGACCAGCAACGCACCCACAAGTCCGGGACCGTACACCGCCGCCACCGCATCGACATCTTCGAGGGATACATCTGCCTGGGCAAGCGCTTCCTGCATGATCGGCACGATCATTTTCATATGTGCACGCGAAGCAAGCTCCGGCACAACACCGCCGTATTCCTTATGAACAACCTGCGAGGAGATAATATTCGAATTCACCGTGCCGTTATCGAGCACCGCCACGGATGTCTCATCACACGATGTTTCAATGCCAAGGATAATGTTACAATTACCGGACATTAATAAGCCAAGATTAAAATACCTAATATAATTTTAAGGCGATACAATTTTGGGTAAAACGATTGGCTTTAAAAAATATTGTATTAATAGTCTTGCCCTTAATAGTTGTGCCTTATTCATTATTCTTATTAACTGAATAAGATACAGAAACGGCGGGTTATGTTCAAACGGTTTCTGCCGGACGGCCGATTTTTTCTATAACCTCTGCTACGATAGCACCTGCTTTCCTGATCTCTTCTTCTGTGGTATACCTTCCGAGCGAGAACCGGATGGCTGATTTCGCAGTGGGTGCATCGTGACCGATCGCAAGCTGCACATGCGACGGCTCAAGGGAACCGGAGGTACAGGCGGAGCCGTTCGAAACGGAGAGTCCGGCCGTATCCAATCCCATAAGCAATGCCTCGCCGTCGACCGAAATTTTCGCGGCATCGAAGGAGATGTTTAAGATATGATTCACCGATTCGGTAAGATCGGTATTGATATGTATCCCGTCCAGTTTTTCCTGCAGGATCTGAAGGAGTTGTTCACGCAGCAATCGAAGCCGGTCCCTTTCTTTATTGCGTTCCTCCTGCATCCGTTCAACGGCTTTTGCAAACCCGACGGATAACACGACATTCTCCGTGCCGCCTCTTCGTCCACGTTCCTGGCCGCCTCCGTGCTGGAACCTGTCCACCTCAATCCCTTTGCGTATATATAACGCACCGATACCCTTCGGACCATATATTTTGTGTGCCGATATGGATGCAAGATCAACAGCTAATTCGCTCAGACTGAGCGGGAGCTTTGCAAAAGATTGAACAATATCGGTATGAAAAAGGATACCGTGTTCACGGCAGAGATTGCCGAACGTTAATATATCGTTCATCGTACCGAGTTCATTGTTTGCGTGCATCAGCGAGACAAGTCCCGTCTCCGGACGGAATGCATCCACAAGCACATCGGCTTCTACGGCGCCGTACCGGTTGACATCAAGATAGGTCACCGTAAAGCCGATCGACTCCAGAAACTCACATGGTTCAAGTACCGCCTGATGTTCTGCTTTTGATGTTATAATGTGGGATTTACCGATTCTGCGCAATGCAATAGCAGTACCGATAAGCGCCGTGTTGTTTGATTCCGTACCGCCGGAGGTATACAGTAATTCACCCGGAAAGACGCCCAGTTCAGCAGCGATGATTTCCCGGCCCCGTTCAAGCGCGGCTTTTGCTCTGCGACCGTGTGCATGTACCGATGAGGCATTGCCGTATATATCCGAAAAATACGGCTGCATCGCTTCAAATACTTCCGGATCGACCGGTGTTGTTGCACTGTAATCGAGATAGATGTTGGGTTGTTTCATATATGCAAAAACATATCAGCTAGCGGATCGGTTCACCATCTTCGCCGCCGTTCCCGCTGTGCTTCGCGCATGTACTGCCGAATGTCCCGGGTAAAATTTCGCTCGAACACCATCAACTCCGCCATCTGCCTCGGAGTAAGATACTCTTCGGCATCCCGGTAAAATCGGGTGCGATTTTCGTGAAGTGCATTTCGTTTCTCTTCAATTTTTGAACGGATTGCCCGTAATTCAGCTTCGGATTCATCCTCATCAAGTGCAGCTTCAAGTTCATCATGCAGGTCATCGATCTGCCGCTGTAGTTCACGAGTTTGTGCTTGACGCTCTTTATCGAGAACCGTAAGCCGGGCTGCCGTTTCTTCGTCGAGATCGAGCGCTTCGATCATACGCACCTGACGGAGTGTTTCGAGACGGTCGCGTCCTTCCTGCATACGATGCATGCGCTGCTGGCTGAATACATCTGCCTGTGAAATAATCATCAACAAAATTATTAACGATGATAGTCGTATCATCATAATTACACCTCTTCCAATCTTTGAATTATATAATCAATTTCTTCGGGTGTCAGTTGGTTAATATCATAATAAAAATCCGTATCGAAATATACCGGAAACAGTACATCGTAATTCAATTCACCATCGCCAAACAAATAGTCGTTATACAGATCTGCAATTAAATCGTCGTCGACCAGTTCCATTTCATCATAGTAAAACGTATATGAATCGATCAGTTCATGCTCTATCTCATCGAGAACGAATACCGGTTCCGGTTCGGTATTGCTCATATAAAAAACGACCGATACGATTATAATCAACATCGCAGCAATCTGAAATGCCGGACGGGCAAAGATTGTACGTTTGCTCCTTGCCGCCTTTTTCTCCTCGATGCGTGTTCGCACCCGGGCGGAGAATCTCACCTGTTCATACCCCGGTAATGTATGTTCAACGCCCGATACTTCATTCAGTTTTTCCAGCGCTGTCACATAGCTGCGACAGGACTCACACGATTCCAGGTGCTGTTTAACTCTATCACTATCGGGGACACTTCGTCCAAATAGCTGCTCCTCGAGTGATTCCCGTATATGTTCACATGTAATTTGTTTACTCATAAATATTTTCCAGTGCTTTTGTCACTTTTTTTACCGCGTGAAAAAAGGTTGCTTTCAAACTGCCTGTTGTAACACCAAGTATATCGGCTATTTCATCATACGTTAATCCCTCGTGCATTCGCAAAACAAAAACCGTTCGCTGCCGGTCGGGTAACGTTCGCAACACCCGGTCAAGCTGCTCCCGTTTTTCATCCTCGACCACCGTTTCGAACGGATCAGATGTTTGATCTCGAAATTCCCGGCCGGTTTCATCCAGCCGGAGCCAGCGCTTCACTTTACGAGAACGGAGCAGATTCAGCGACTCATTGGTCGCAATCCGGTAAAGCCACGTTGTAAAAGCCGATCCTCCGGAAAATGTTTCCAGTTGATCATACAGTTTCACGAATACACGCTGCGAAACTTCAATGGCATCTTCGTGATTACCGGTAATTTTCCTGACGATGTTATACACAAAATCCTGATGTTTACGGACGAGCACATTGAACGATTGTTCGTCGCCGCCAAGAAATTCCTTAATTAGATCGTTATCACTGATTTCCAATGCCACTCTGTTTTCCGGGTTACATCTTCATTATACTGGTTAGACACACCTCCATCACCCCGGGTTTAATACCCGGGTCAGGATGTACCGTTTGTGAGATGTTTTTTCAGTTTTTGGTAGGTTTTCGGCATTTCTTCTGAAATGACTTTTGTATCGCCGAGCACCGGCATAAAATTCGTATCGCCGCTCCATCGCGGCACAATATGAAAATGAATGTGGTGGTCGATGCCGGCACCGCTTACACGGCCTATATTTGCCCCAATATTAAAACCGTGCGGATTAAGAGCTTGTGTAAGTGCTCCGGAGCATCGATTTAAAAGCTGCATTATCTCAAGGTATTCATCATCATTTAGTTCAGTAAGCGTGCTCAGATGCCGGTGCGGTACAATCATCAAGTGACCGCTGTTATACGGATAAAGATTCATTATAACATAACAGAGGTTGCCCCTGAGCAGGACGTATTTTTCCTCATCCTTTTCCGGTGTGTTGAGCGCATCGCAAAAAAGGCAGTAATCGTCAGGAACGTCCTGTTTCTCACTGAAACTTTCAATGTATTTTGACCGCCAGGGCGACCAGAGTCTGTCCATAATAACTTAATCACCTGATGATTTTACAGCATACAGCTGGCAATACATCAACTCGGTACTGCCAACTTTATGTACGGGTACTTTATACTTCTTCTTCCTTCTCTTTCCTGGCTTCTTCGATTATCTTCTCGGATACATCGTGCGGTACTTCTTCATAGTGTGAGAAGCTTTGCCGGTGTATTCCGCGGCCTCCGGTCATCGATCGAAGGGCAGTTGAATATTTGTGAAGTTCGGCCAACGGTACTTTTGCCCGAACAACCTGAAATACTCCTTCTGAATCCATACCCTGGATTTTACCGCGGCGACTCGAGATATCACCCATTACATCGCCCATATAATCTTCGGGTACTTTAACTTCGATATTATATATAGGTTCAAGTATTATCGGGTTTGCTTCCATAAATGCTTTTTTGAACGCCATTGATGCGGCTACCTTAAATGCCATTTCCGATGAATCTACCGGGTGATGCGATCCATCATCAAGCGTGGCTCTTACATCGACGACCGGATAACCGGCGAGCACACCCTGCTTCATCGTCTCGCGGACACCTTTTTCAACCGCCGGCACAAATTTACCGGGAACAACACCACCTACGATCGCATCGACAAATTCAAAATCACCGCCCCGCTCCATTGGTTCAAGTGCAAGCCAGACATCGCCATACTGGCCGCGTCCGCCCGATTGTTTCTTATATTTGCCTTGCACGCGGGCTTGTTTCTTAATCGTTTCACGGAACGGTATACGCGGTTTAGTAAGATCGACTTCAACACCGAAGCGTTCTTTCAAACGCTTCACGATAACATCGAGGTGAAGCTCGCCCTGACCGTTTATCGTTGTTTGCGATAATTCAGCATCGAAGTTAACGACAAATGTCGGATCTTCGGCATGCAGTGACTGCAGACCTTCACCGATCTTTTCTTCTTCCCCTTTGTTTCTCGGTTCGAGTGCAACGCTGATGATCGGTTCGGGGAATTCAATTTCTTTAACCTTCACCGGTAACGCTTTCGCCGCAAGCGTATCGTTGGTATGAGTATTCTTGAGTTTAACGACAGCTGCGATATCCCCGGCTTTTAATTCACTGACCTCAGCGCGTTGTTTTGCATTCATAATGTATATCTGGCTCATCCGTTCGGTGGTTCCGTTCGATTGGTTCACAAGATCCATACCAGAACGAAGTGTCCCGGAGTAAAGACGGAAAAACGATAACTCACCGACGTGAGGCTCTGAAATTGTTTTATAAATAAATAAAACCGGACTTTTGGCCGGATCGGCTTCCAATTCGATTTCCTCATTTTTATCGGTGTGGGTAACCTTCAACGGCCCTCGGTCGACCGGCGACGGAGCAACGTTGATTAAAAAGTCAAGTACGGCAGAAACTCCGACGTTATGTACTGATGAAGTATAAAACACCGGAAATATCTTACGGTCTATATAGGCTTTTTTCAGTCCGGCAATGAAATCCTGTTCACTTAATTCACCAGCATCGAGAAATTTATCGAGTAATGCTTCATCGCTCTCAGCAATTTTTTCAATTAACTCGGTACGCAGCTTGTTAGCTTTATCCTGTAAATCTTCCGGAATATCTTTAACCTCAGGTTTTCCGTTGCCGTCTTTCGCGTATTTCAACAATTTCATTTTTAAAAGATCGACTATCGAATCGAATGTGTGTCCCTCACTAACCGGAAATTGTAATTGTGTGACATCGACACTGAACCGGTCGCGTGCAGCCTGAAAGACGTCATCGGTTTTTGCATGTTCATTATCAACTTTATTAATAATAATGAGCGCCGGAGTATTATATTCCTCGGTGAATTGCCAGTCGATTTCAGTCCCAACTTCAATACCCTCTGCCGCTTTGAGGAAGAGCAAAGCATTATCCGCCACACTCAATCCCGACTTCACCTCACCGATAAAATCCGGATAACCGGGTGTATCGATAATATTAAACTTATTACTATTCCAATCGGCATACAACATCGTAGTATTTATCGAGATCTGTCTTTCAATTTCGTCTGGGTGATAGTCGGAGTGGGTGGTGCCGTCTTCAATTTTGCCTAACCGGTTGGTCGCTCCCGATATGTAGAGAGCAGCTTCGGCAAAGCTGGTTTTTCCTGACCCGCCATGTCCGATAAGTGCAATATTTCGGATATGTGCGGGTTCATATACTTTTCCCTTAGCCAAAAGAACCTCCTTTTGAATTAATTATCTAATCATCATTTATTTTCTAATACTGCAAACTATTTATTCTTTCATTTTCGCAACAAAGGCTTTTACACCCTTGACGAGTGCGGCCACAAATGAGAATGCTTCCATTACCGGACCTTCAATCTCGCGGTGAATTTTTTTTTCAAATGATAATATATCATCGGTTACTTCACGGATTGATTCCACCGATGATTTTAAAATGGTAATTTCTTCATCGACATTTTCAGAAATATTTTTCACTTTATCGGTAATGGCATTCAGATTTTCAAATAAGGGGACTGCACTTCTACTAATATCGTCAATATTTTCCTGGGTTTTGTTCAATGATTCACGCAATTTTGAAATTGCGAATATTAAATATATGCATAATGCAGCAAACGCCAGGAAACCGAGAGTAATCGCAATATTTGCATAAATGGTAAATTCCACGTTGTCTCTCCGGTAAGTTTAATTCAGAAGGAATAGAAAAAACCAGCCCTCAAAGGGAAATCCTGAGAGGGCTGATCAATGATTTACGATACTAGGCGATCATAGGTTTATTTTTCCTTTGACCGCTCTTCTTTGAATGTATCGACACCTGCTTTCATAGCATCACGGATTTTTTCGCCCTCGCCGGCAAGGCCGCTAGCCCTCTCTTTCGCGCCGGAGAGTACTTTTTCGGCATCCTGAAGCAGTGTTTCAGCACGTTTACGGGCATCGTTGATCATCGTATCTGCTCGTTTTTTACCGTCGTTGATCAATTCAACCGCTTTTTCCCGTGCTGTTGAGATGTACTCTTCGGCATCCTCAACCAACTCGTCGCTACGTTTTTTAATATCGTCCCGAAGTTCGCGTCCGCTTTTCGGGGCATATAACAATGCAAGCGCTGCACCAAGAGCACCACCGGCAATCAGACCGAACAGGAACCCTTTTGCTGTGTTTCCATCGTTTGCCATAATATTCCTTCCTTTCTGTTAGTACTACATTGATTATGACTTTGCTGCTTGTATATCCCCCCTTCCTTCCATCCTTCGCCCCGCCCCGACTCTTTAGCGGAATAGGTCGGTTCGAAACATGAAAGCAAGAGTTACATAGTGATAAAAATACAAAAAAAACTTCAAAAATCAAGCTTAGAATTAAAGTAATTCCGGTTTTCCCGCTCTGACCCAGGCAGTATACCATAAATCACGGATTCGCTGTGTTGCCAGCCGGAGCCGGTCCTCAACCATTCCATTGAGTTCCTTGTGGAACTGTTCGTAATATTTGTCATTGTAAATATATATCCGCCTGTCATTCCGGCGTTCGATAGTATACAGATCATTCTCCGGAATTCCATCGCGAGCTTTCATATCCGCAGTATACAGCTCATCAATCAGCCGGTATGATTCAAGTGTAAATTCAAAAGTATATTGAAGCGGATCCTCTATCAATCTAACTTCCGGAATTTTCCAGCAGTAGCGTGAGTCGTATCGTTCCGGTAAATCCGTCTCAAAACGACGATGAACCCCACGTTGATTTGTCAATTGACCGTCATAATGCGATGTTGTGTGCAGGGGCATATGTAAATCAGCAATATAATGTCCCAGATCTGCTGCAAAACGAAGAATTTTATCGACATCCTGCTCTGCCATTGCCACGGTAAGACTATCGTACCAATTTGCAACGCGCCAGACGGCAAGACCTTTACTTTGCAGCGAATCTTCTCCAAATTGATTTACGGCATTTTTATACTCGAGCGGAAAATTTTCAAACGGATAGTCACCGAACAGATCAAGATTTATATAATGATTAGGACCTTCCGTGGGGTCGTGGCGCCGACGTCTATCGGGTGTTACAGATTCTTCGATCAGAAAATTACGGTGTTTCTCAAAAAAGGGTTTAATTGCTGCCGGCATTCCATCAATTGCCGCTGTATGAATATTCCGGTGTGACTGAAATCCCCAGCCGAACGAATTACCGATAAAAACAGTGAAAATAAACAGGAATGATACTGCACTTACCGCAATACTTTTCATAGGAAATTGGAATTTATAAAAAAGAAATGTAATTGCTGCCCGGGAAATTACACCTCACCGGACAGCATTGCAAATGATAGCGCGTTATTTCTTCTTCTTATGACGATCTCTTTTTCGTCTTTTCTTGCGCTTATGGGTTGACATTTTCTTGCGCAAGCGTTTTTTACCACTGGGCATGTAGTTTCTCCTCTGTTAGATTTATATGGATTCTAATTATCGTCAAAATGTATGTTCATCGATTATCCGGCGAGCGCGTTGTCCGGTTTGATTGTTCGGATTTATTTCGTATGCTTCTTCGAAATTCCGATTTGCCGGCTCAACTTCACCAAGATTCAGGTAAATAATCCCGAGGTTAAATGCAGCGAGTTGATGTTCGGGGAAATCATAACGGACTTGCTCGACCGTTTCAACTGCCTGATCGGGATTGCCTGCTTCGAAATAGCAAATGCCGAGATCGACACGAACATCGGGATTGTCAGGATTTCGTTCGATATATTCATTATAATATCGAATGGCATTATCAAACTGCCGGACGTCATGGTATAAATTGGCAAGCTGCAGCATTGCTTCTTCATTCTCAGGGTCATGGTGATCAAGCTCATGCTCGAGCCGTTCGATCTCCTGCATTATGGCCTGCTCCATTTCACCACCACCCATACCGGCCGGTTGCTCAGGATCGTGGGTATGGCTTGCCTCACGGTCGATAACGAATATATACGCAGCAAATCCCAGAAGCAGTATTGCCGCAGCGATTGAAATCACTTTACCGGAAGATACTTGCTGAGTTTGTGTTCGTTTTTTCTTTTTTTGTTGTTTATGTTTTGCCGGAGGTTTATCTGACGCTGCCGTTTTTGTTTGCGTTGCTGATTGTTGCGCCTCTTCGAGTTTGGCACCACAGCTTTCGCAATACAATGATGCGGGTTCATTTTTATATCCGCACACATCACACATTATATGTGTCACGGCGGCCTTGGGTTCCGGCTTCTTTTCTTCGGGAGGAGTTTCTTTTTGCTCAACGGTTTGTTGTTTACCGGTTGCCTGCTCAAAATCCTCCCATTCAACTTTTGCCCCGCATGATGAACAGAATTTATCCCCTCTGGTAATTTCTGTTGAGCAATCAGCACAAATCAATTTTGGTTTCATACATATCCTCCTCTGTCACAAATACAACCTGTCATAAAGCGTTTGCGTGCTCCTTCTTTTTCATGTTCTGATCAACGGTGTTTTTCAGGTCTTTTGAAACTTTAAATATCGGGACGTAATGTTCATCAACAATTACCTGTTCCCCCGTTCTCGGATTGCGGGCAATCCGACTTTTTCGTTTCTTAACCTTGAAGCTACCGAACCCACGTATCTCAATATTGTTCCCCTCTTTTAATGCTTCGATTACCGTCGAAATAAACCCATCCACGACTGCTTCGGTTTCAACTTTTGTTAAACCGGTAGCGGAAGCTATGTGGTCAACGATATCTGCTTTTGTCAATGTGAGTACTCCTTTTATGTGGTTTATTATTTATTTGGTTCGGGCATTCTGTATTGAACAGCAGGTAATTTTAGATATGCATCTTTTATATCGCTATAATCACCGACTATCGATGTAAAGAATGATTCCCAAAATGTTCTTCGGGGTCGTTCACGAATAATATCAGGATCTCCAACGATGCCGCCGAGATCAGCAGCAATTCGAATCGCATCTTCATAGGTACCAAGAGTATCTATCAAACCGATCTCGTATGCCTGACGTCCCGTATAGATTCTTCCTTCAGCCAATTCATAAGCTCGATCAAGATCGAACGCCCTGGCAGATGCTACTGCAGTAACAAACTGTTCGTACACATCATCCATTAAATCCTGCCAGTACGATTTTTCAAATTCTTCCATTTCCCGAAAACTTGATCCGCTGTCTTTAAAACGACCGCTCTTGATGGTTGTAACATCAATACCAAGCTTATCAAATAACTCTTCGATATGAAAGAATTGTGAAATCACACCTACACTTCCCGTTATAGTTCCGGGATTGGCAACTATTGATGATGCAGGAAGTGAGACATAATAACCGCCGCTTGCAGCCACAGCTCCCATCGAAACAACAATAGGTTTGCCGTTTTCAACTGTCTTTTTTACCTCTTCATATATTTCCTGACTTGCAGCAACTCCACCGCCCGGAGAATCTACCCGCAGAACAATGGCATATACGTTGCGGTTATCTCTATACCGCTTGATTTGACGTACAACCTTTTCAGAATCTGTAATAACTCCGTTTATTTCCACTACTGCAACATTATCACCCCTTCCAATTCGCGTGGTATCGTCCACCCGCGAGATAAAAAGGATTATAAATACCCAGAAAATTATAAACAAAATAAAAAGTGCGCCCAGTATACCGAGCGCCCATTTACCCGATCTCGATAAAGCCATACGGTTTTATACCTCTTGTAACTTATTGATAAACAATCAATTATAAGAAAAGTTTTATAGAATGTCAAATTAAATATACCCCGAGGATACCCACCTGCTATTCAGGAAACAATAAAAAACAGGCAAAAATTAATAAAAATCATATAGGGATTTTTTCGCGTCTCCTCAATGTTTTTAGGCGTGAAGATGCCACCCCGGGGAAGTTTGATGGGAAAAATTTGGTCGCGGGGATCGAAAGATGGTTCCCGGCTCTATGCCGGTTAAATATACATTCCACAAGCGAGAACCATCGTAACGACTGTGAAATGCGATCGAATTTATTGAGTATTTATTCCTGGGATTCCAGAAAACGTTCAGCATCGATTGCCGCCATACAGCCGGTACCGGCAGCAGTAACAGCCTGACGATAGTAGTTATCCTGTGCATCACCGCTGGCAAAAACACCCGGTACATTTGTCTTGGTACTTTTCGGTTGGGTAATGATATATCCCTGCTCATCCATTTCAAGCTGACCTTCGAATATCTTCGTGTTCGGTATATGGCCGATAGCAAAAAACAAACCGGTAAACGGTTTTTCTGTAAGTGCACCTGTTTTGAGATTTTTCAATTTGACTTTTGTTAATACCGAATGACCGTTCTTTTGTTCACCATCCACATCAACCACCGTTGTATCCCAGATAAAATCAATCTTCGGGTTTTTAAAAGCGCGCTCCTGCATTATCTTTGATGCACGTAGTTCATCACGCCGGTGTATTACGGTTACTTTCTTCGCAAATTTGGTGAGGAAGGTTGCTTCTTCCATTGCGCTGTCACCGCCTCCAACCACGGCGACTTCCTGTTCTTTAAAAAAGAAACCATCGCACGTTGCACATGCCGATATACCATATCCCATATACTTATCACGATTCGGAAGATCGAGCAAACGTGCCGATGCACCGGTTGATATAATGATTGAATCTGCTGTGTATTTATCATCATCCGCTTCAAGCTTGAACGGCCGTTCCGAAAAATCTACTTTTGTAACCTCTTTAAAAATACATTCGGTACCGAACCGCTGCGCTTGTTTTCTGAATTGATCCATCATTTCCGGACCGAGTATACCATCGGGAAAACCGGGATAATTTTCCACATCGGTCGTGATCGTTAGCTGGCCTCCGGGTTGTGATCCTTCAAATAATATCGGTTCCAGATTAGCACGGGCAGCATATATAGCTGCGGTGAATCCAGCCGGCCCCGAACCGATGATAATCACTTTTGAGTGTTTGTTT
>PWXV01000250.1 GCA_003568415.1 Ignavibacteriales bacterium | reverse complement strand
TTTTCGCTTTGCTTTCTTTTCTTCTCTGTTTGAAATTCAACCTGAAACCGAGTCCTTTTAAGACCGGTTCAACGTTTCTGTTATTTTCGTTCGTACAGACGGTCATACTATGAAACTCCCGACGCACCGGATATATATTCCGCAATCGATCAAAATACGCCGGTCGCTCATCTGCAGGAAGATTGAGCATTTTCCGAAGCTCGCGATCGTCACGTTGAATATCGTATGCTTTATTCACCACATATCCCATAATTGATTTTTTGCCGGTCCTGCTTTTCGGGATAGTAATAACCGGATACCGCGGCTTGGGAAGTTCACGGGGATGCCATTCCGGTCGTATTCCGAAATGAGTACAGGCAGCTTCGTACAATATTCTGGTGGCATTGACTTTCCCGTCGAGTGAATATCCGGCTATGTGCGGTGTACCGATATCAATGCAATCGAGCAGGGTCACCGGAATTTTCGGCTCACCGTCCCACACATCAATGACCGCACTTTTCACTTTCCCGTGATAGAGTGCATGCAACAGTGCGTGAGTATCGACGACCGCTCCGCGTGCGGTGTTAATAAAGAATGATCCATCCTTCATTTTATTGAAGAATCCGAGATTTGCCATATGATCTGTTGCATCTTCACCTTCAAAGGTAAGCGGTACATGCATCGAAACAATATCTGATTTCTCAAGAACTTCTTTCAAGGAAATAAATTCAGGAAACCCGTTTTTATTCTGCCGATTGTAAACCGCACCTCCGGCAGCTCTTTCACGTGCTTTCGGAGGATCGTTTAGCAAGACCTCCATCCCCAATGCCCGCGTTTTCTCAACAACTTTGCCCCCGACATTCCCCACACCGACAACGCCAAGAGTTAAATCTTGAAGATTTAAATCATAACGTTCCGCTAAGATTAACAGAGATGCAATAATGTATTCTGCAACGGAATTCGCATTGCAGCCCGCAGCAGGCGAGAAAGCGATACCATTCTTCTCAAGATACGATACATCGATGTGATCAAATCCGATGGTCGCGGTTCCCACAAACTTCACCGAGCTGGATTCCAATAAGTTCTTATTGACGTGAGTGACCGTCCGTACGAGAAGGATATCGGCATCGCGTACTACCGATGCGGTTATATCTCTTCCGGGCGGCATTACAACCTCACCGAATCCGGAGAATGCTTCCCGGACAAGCCGAATATTTTTATCTGCGACGATTTTCATGTTCCAACCGGTAAAGAATTTCACCTGCTTTTTCAACGTATAACCATCCTTCCTCTTCTCTGTCCTTCCACGCGTCTATGTTGATCGAATCGGGATCCATATACCCCAGATTTATCTTCCTGCATCGTTCTTCGGGTATACGGGTTGCTAAAATTACTTCAACTCGCGGCCGTTCTACACAGTTCTCAAATGTTCCGGTTCCTTTTACGTGTGTTGAATGCGCAAGTACACCACGGGGTATATGGCTGAACCTATCCATTTGTTTGAGAAAATAATCCCGCACGTGATAACCGATCTCGTCGATCATTGCACCGTGCGTATAGGATACTTCCGTTATATGTGGCGCATAAATGATCAACTGTCCTCCGTCCGCCACTACGGGTTCCAGTTTATACATACATTTCCCGGCTGTCCACACATCGGCATACATTTCAGGCGCCCGAGACAATACTTTTTTAAATGGTTTTTGGACATACCGGATATGTTCTTTTGCCGATAGATCTGCGGCACATTCATAGGCTTCTTCAGGTGATCCCATAAAAACACCTTTGAGTCCATTCCCCTTCACAACCATGCTAAAGCATGTCCGCGGAACGTTTATCATCGATGCAGCCAGATCCACGACCTGCCGAACGGGGGTATATTTTGTTCCGATAATCTCTTTGTTTGTTATGACCGCGCCAAGCCAGTGGAAGAAATTCAGAATTTCAGGGCCGGATATTCCGGGAAAAAAATATTTATTCCCGCCAGAAAAGCCGACTACCTCGTGCGGAAATGTCGGTGCCACAAGTATAAGATGATCATAATCGAAAATGAGTTTATTAATACGAACAATAACATCTTCGCCGAATAAACCTCCGGATACTTTCTCGATTTCCTTCTTTTCTATAACACCAATCTGTGTAAGCTGTTCGGGATCATTCCACCGATGATTATGAACTTTGTATCGTGGAATCGAATTATCAGTTCTACCAAGAAAACGGTCGATAGCTTCTTCCGACATTGATTGATGCGTGCCGAGCGCAATCAGATATTCGAGCGATTCTACCCGGTTACCCAGAACTTCGTGGAACATCTTATAGAAAACAGGAAGCGGTGCAGTTCGAGTACTATCGGGAATAATGGCAAGCACTTTTTTGCCGTCAACTTTCATGTCCGCAGCGGCATCGGCGATGAATTCTCTGAGCTCCTGTCCGGTTAATGTCTCCTGTTGGGTGATTCTTTGTTTGACCATATATCTTTATGATTAATCGTATTAGTAACACATTGAAAGTTTACTTCCACGGCGGTTTTTCAGGCAGATGGTTCAGAAATTCCTGGATTAATTTCTCTTCGTATTCACCCACATAATTTCCTTGAAGAAAAATATCGGCGGCATCCTCATAAAAACGCTGCCAGGATGCATCTTCTTCACCGGGCATTATCGGATAAAACAGTGCATTGTTCGCTTTTGCGGCCTTCATATCTCCCGGCGCATCACCGATCATAAGAATATGTTCCGGTTCATATTTTTCAACTGCTGCAAGTGCGAGGTGTTCTTTTTTGGAACCCATTTCCTGTCCGGCAATTTCCCGTACATAGGTATCAATGCCATTTTCACTCCATTCCTTATTTAATGCTTCCGTCGGTGTAGCAGAAACTACCATCATATCGGCAAGCGCATAAAGTTTCTCAAGACTCTCACGTACAAACGGGAACGGAGGAATACCAGTTACCATATCGGCGACTGAAGCATTAACCGCCTCACTCCACTCAAGAGCCTGTTTCAATACAGGGTTGCCATTACTTTCCACAACTTTTTTCAAGGATGGATTACCAAGCGGAAGTCCCGAATCGATGAATTTCCGTATTTCGTTGGCTTCCGGGATAGCAACACTTCTTTTTTGTACCTCTTTTCGTTCTCTCAAAAGATCAAAAACCATCAGTAACGCAGGAAATCGGTTAATCCCCCGCCATTTCGAATAGAGGTTTACAAACTCTGCTGCTTCACGTGTATATTTTGATACCGGTTGAAGCTTCCAGTGTTTGATAATATTGGGAATGAAACATTCTTTATGTTTAATTTCCATAGTATCGAAGGCACAACCATCCGAATCGATTCCGATAAAATACTTAT
>PWXV01000328.1 GCA_003568415.1 Ignavibacteriales bacterium | reverse complement strand
TTCTTTCATTATCGCAGGACATTATGACAACTCAAGCGATGCAATCGAAACGGATTATCCTCTCCGGCATGCGCCCCACCGGAAAACTACATCTCGGACACCTTGTCGGTGCTCTTGAAAATTGGGTACAGCTCCAAACGGAATTTCAAAATTATCATCTTGTTGCTGATTATCACGCATTAACCACGAACCCGGATTCTTCCTATATTACCGATTACACCATTGACATGGTGATCGATTGGCTTGCTGCGGGAATAGATCCTGAAGTGAGTCCGATGTTCAGACAATCGCAAATTAAAGAACATACAGAGTTACACCTGATATTGTCAATGCTCATAACAACATCACGGCTTGAGCGGAATCCGACGTTAAAAGATCAGGTCCGGGATCTTAAACTCGAGACCATTGCGTACGGGCATCTTGGATATCCGGTACTCCAGGCAGCCGATATATTATTGTATAAAGGAGAGGTTGTCCCGGTCGGTGAAGATCAGATGCCGCACATTGAAATTACCAGGGAGCTTGCCCGGAGGTTCAATACATTATACGGAAATGTGTTCCCCGAACCGGAAGGTCGGTTGACAGAGTTTGCCAGGCTGCCGGGCCTCGATGGAAAACGTATGAGCAAGTCTGTCGGTAATACTATCCTGTTAGCCGATTCACCGGACGAGATTAAGAAGAAAATGCGTACTGCGGTAACCGATCCGCAGAAAGTAAGAAGAAACGATCCGGGACGACCGGATATATGTCTTGTATTTACCTATCATAATAAATTCAATACCGAAGAAGTGCCCGAAGTACGCACAGGATGTGAATCGGGTTCGCTCGGTTGTGTGGATTGTAAATCGAGATGTGCGGAAAAAATCATTGAGGGACTTGCACCGATGCGCGAGAAACGTTCGCATTATGAAAACAATATTTCTGAAGTAAAAGATATATTGCACGAAGGCGAAAACAAAGCGCGAACGAAGGCGCAGGATACTATGCACGATGTGCACAAAGCGATGAACATGGGAATTATCGGTGAGTAATACGAAACTATGTATAAAATAAAACTCCAGGACTTTGAGGGACCATTCGATCTGCTTTTGTTTTTCGTGAAACGGGATGAGCTCGATATCTACGATATCCCGATTTCCCGTATTACAAAGGAATTTCTGGAGTACATACAAATTATGAAGATGCTTGATCTGGATGTTGCGGGTGAGTTCATTGTCATGGCAACAACCCTGATGCAGATTAAAGCACGTATGTTATTGCCGCGTGATGAAGAAGGTGAGGAAGAGGAAGAGGATCCGCGTGCTGAGCTTGTCAGGCGACTCCTTGAATATAAACGCTATAAGGAAATGTCGTACAAGCTCGCCCGTCTGGAATTACGGCAGACGAAACATTATAACCGGACAAACTTTAAGTACGATGAGCGCGAAATCGAAGAAGAAGACGAAGAATATATAATGAAAAACGTCACCCTCTTCGATTTGATTTCTGCTTTTAAACACGCTATCGATAAAATGCCGAGGATCAGGCATCACGATATTGAAAAAGTTCCGGTTACGGTTGAAGAGCAAATGAATTTAATACACGGCCGGCTGGATGAAGAGGGGAAACTTGATTTTCACCGGCTCATTTCAAATATGCGGCGAATCGAAATAGTTGTAACGTTTATTGCCATTCTTGAGATGGTTCGGGCTAATCAAATATCCTGTGAACAAACAAAACCCTACGAAGATTTCATAATCCTCAAGAAGGCGTCGTAAGTTTTGAGCGTATGGATAACAAAACGAATACATCACTAAAAAATATAGTGGAAGGACTGATCTTTGCAGCGGATGAGCCGCTGACACCAAAGCAGATTCGTGATCTGGTGGAAGGTGAATCGTCCAACGGTTCACCGGAAGCAGCCGGTCTAACACCGCAAAAATTACAGGTGCTCGTCAATGAATTGAACGGTGAATATGAAGAGGAAGGTAAACCGTACCGGATTCAGTCAATTGCCGGCGGTTATATTTTTGCAACAAACAGCGATGTATCGAAATTTGTCGGTAAGCTGCATAAAGAGCAATCAAGAAAACGTCTCACGCAGGCGGCACTTGAGACCCTGGCGATTATCGCATATAAACAGCCGATCACAAAAGTTGAACTTGAAACAATACGCGGCGTACACTCAGATTACATTGTGAAGTCGCTGCTTGAAAGAGACCTTATCAGCATTGTAGGTCGGCAGCAATCGGCCGGGCGGCCGTTATTGTATGGCACAACAAACCGTTTTCTGATCCACTTTGGATTGAATTCTATCAAAGAACTTCCGAAGCCGCGGGAAATAGAAGAATTGATCGGTGAGACCGAACTCGAAGTTGAAAAGCGTATGCTCGAGCTGGAAAAGAAAAAACAGGAAGAGGAGGAAGAAATCGGGCACAAACGCGAACGTAAACCGCATCCGCTTTCTGAAAATGCAACGGCCAAGATTATCCCGCTCAAACCGGATTACCGGCCGATAAAAAAGCAGGAACCTGAGCAAGAACCCGAACCTGAAGAGAAAGAAATACCGGAACAGGAGCCCGAATCGAGAACAGAACCGGAGACTCAACCGGAAGAAGATAGTAAAGAAGAAGCAAAACCTGATGAAGAACAAAAAGTGGAACAGGTTCCCGAGGACGATGATACACCAGACCGTATGGAAGCAGAAGACCATGACCGGGAAGAAGAACAGAAAGAAATACCTGAAGAAATTTCAGATGAGCAGGATACTGTTGAAGTAATCGATGACGACTCATCTGACGATGAAGAAGTAGTACAGGAACAAACGATTGACGAAGAAGCTGAAGAAACGACCGATGAATCTATTGATGAACCGGTTCCTGAACAAATTATTAAAGAAGAGCGCGAACAGGCTGTCGAACAAGCGCAACCCGAGCGAGGATGGAAAAAGTGGAAAAACAAGATAGTAAAAATAATCAAAAAGATGTTCGGCTGAATAAATTTTTATCGCATTGTGGTGTAGCGTCACGCCGTAACGCCGATGAAATTATTGAACAGGGACGCGTCGAAATTAACGGTAAAGTTATTACCGAACTCGGAACACGCGTCGATCCCGAAACGGATACCGTTGCTGTAGACGGTGAAGTTGTGCGGTTACCGGAAAAATATACATATGTTTTGTTGAATAAACCGAAAGATACTATTACAACCGTAAAAGACGAACGCGGAAGAAAGACGGTTATGGATGTTGTGTCGCTCCGCGGGAGGTATTACCCTGTCGGCAGACTGGATCGTAATTCAACCGGTGCAATCATAATAACCAATGACGGTGAACTTGCTCATCGATTAATGCATCCACGATTCGAG
>PWXV01000215.1 GCA_003568415.1 Ignavibacteriales bacterium | reverse complement strand
AGTTCGTGTGTAAACGAGTATTCGCTCGATCCGGCAACCTGTATAATACTGTGTTGTTCAAGTTCTTCGAGAGAAGATAATATATTCTCGAAAGGCCGGTTCAGGGCTACTTCAAGTGTTTTCGTATTGAATGTCTGGCCGAGCGATGCAAGGAACGGTATTATTTCTTTCGTTTGAGTGGAGAGTCGCGCAAGCCGGTCGCCGATGAGATGCTCCAGATTTTTTGATGGCACGGATTTATCATGTGTATCCGAGCGTGCGATCTCAATCGAATAAAGAGGATTACCTTTCCCCTCAAAATAGATATGCGACCCGTCGAGTGTGTTGTCGATGGTACTGACTAATGCAGTGGTTTCTTCCAGCGATAGCGGTGAAAGATTGTGTTCGATAATACGGCCTTCCCTCCGTAGTATGTTGATCAATGTATGTGCTGCTCTGTTTTGTTCGAGTTCACCGCTCCGGGCGGAACAGGCAAACAATATTCCCGTTTCTTTTACGTTCCTTACGATATAATGAAATAGAGCGGCAGAGGCATCGTCTATCCAGTGAATATCGTCAAGTATCACCGCAAGCGGTTTGGTTGGTCCGGCGAGATCGTCAAGTAACCTCACAACCGAATCAAAAATACGGTTACGTTTTTCGACAGGTGATGTTTCGGTGCTTAAACCGGGAAGGAGGGGAGCTAAATCTTTTCGTATATCCGGTGAGATAGATGACCGGGGAACGTCTCGCAATGCATCAATCCAGGGACCGTAAGGTCGCACGACCTCTATATCGAATGTCCTTCCGGTTAAAACAATTCCATCTTCTTTGTAAATACGATCCATACATTCATCAAGCATACGTGTTTTGCCGATACCCGGCTCACCTAAAAAGAGCAGAATGTTTGATGTCGATCCTGACAGTGTTTCATTGATAAAATTCTCTATAAGTTTTTGCTCTTTTTTTCTTCCCGCAAGCGAAAATGAGAGCGTCGACAAAAATCTTTGTTTTCGAATGTTTATATCCGTCTCCGGTACGACGGAAACCCTGCCTTCGATCTTTTTTCTTACCGATTCCAGTTCGGGGGAGGGATGTGAATCGAGTTCGTCGGCGAGCATTTTTTTACATCGTTCATACTGTTTAACCGCTTCGTGAATGCGGCCAGTCTCACCGAGCAGCCGGATCAGGTCGACATATGCAGCTTCAGAATACGGGTTAATATTGAGACGTTCACGTGCATACCGTAGCGCCGCGTCTGGCTCATCCTGAAAACGTTCGGTTAGCGTGGAGAGAATTTTGTCATGTAATTGATGAACATATTCACGTTGGGAGGTACACCATACATCGAAGCGGTAACATTCTGACAACGATAATCCTTCCAAAAATTCACCACGAAATAATTCCGCCGCTTTACGGAGATCCTCTGTGGATGCTGACTCGGGTGATGTGCCGGTCAGCTTCTGAACCGTTAGCAGATCGACTTCGGCATTGAGCGGCTTAAAGCCGACGTATTGATGATCGGCGTTAATTCTCTCGGTTTTACCGTTATTCAAAATATTTCGGAGTTTAGTAAGACTCCACCGTAGTCCTGCACGCGGGTCGGCCGGTCCGTCCCAGAGCAAATCGCAGAGATGCTCGCGAAGCTGGGGTTTTCCCGTAGCGGCAAGATATGCAAGCAATGCACGGGTTTTTCTTGAGGAAGGAAAGGATACCGGTTTCCCGTCTTTTATGACCCCGAATGTCCCGAGCAGCTGAATGGTTATTTTTTCAGCGTCCATAATGATGACCGATCAACACAATAACATAACGGCACTGTGAGATGTGTTTGATTATTTCTCTGTTATATATATAAGCCAAAAAAACTTTTAATCTCTTTCATCCATACACGGAAAACCTTCATTGGTAACCTAAACAACGTACGGAAAAATAAAGCGGTTCCTCTGGTTCAGGACTATTAATTTTTATCGTTTTTATTACAAATATCATCAACTATATCCCCGTAATTTCAATGTTAGGTAACACTGCTTGACATTGAAATTTTATGGTCTTAATTTGATTATTATTGGTTTCAACCGGATCTTTTCAGGTTTTACACTGAGTACACAGACAATAGTTAAATCAACAATCTGAATATCGAAGGGTATGGAAAACTTTTACGATTTCATAAAAGAGAACCCGTCTGTCAAACGACTCAAAATCAATGATGTGTTGTTTGCAGAGTACCGGTGCCCGTTGAGTGAATTCCGTTTTGATATATGGTCGCAGCAGAATTATTTTATCTACGTGACCAGCGGCAAGAAGAAATGGTTTACCGCTCATCAGGAAATTCTTGTTCAGCAGGGAGACTGTCTGTTTGTACGAAAGGGCGCTCACTCCGTCATCCAGTATTTCGACGATGAATTTTGTGCATTGGTAATGTTTTTTCCGGATTCGTTTATCAGATCGATTTTGCTGGAAAATCGTATCAAGCTGGTTGAAACGGATCAACAGAGCAGTTGGGATTCACTCTTTTCGATTAAACCTAATGAGTTGCTCACGACATATTTCCACTCATTTCTAAGTTACCTTTCAAGTTCGAACCCGCCCGATAATAAACTTATTGAACTCAAGTTCAAAGAATTGATAATACTTGTTGCTACCCAGGCAGGCGATAAAAAACTTTGCAGTTATTTTGCCGGATTGTGTAAAACCGGTAAGCCGTCGCTGCAGGAAGTCATGGAGTCGAATTTTGCATACCCGATGAACCTGGAAGAGTATGCACGACTCAGCAACCGAAGTCTGTCGGTATTTAAGAGAGATTTCAAAAACACATTTAATACCACTCCGGGAAAATGGCTGATTCAAAAACGTCTCGACTTAGCGAAATATCTCCTCGAGCATACCGATAAATCGGTAACCGAAATCAGTCTCGACAGCGGATTTAAGGATGTCTCTCATTTCAGCGTAGCATTCAGAAAAAAATTTGATGTTACACCTCTTCAATACAGCAAAAAGCACTATGAACAGGTCAAATAACCGCTAAACAAAAATATTGACCTTTTAAGCAAAGCAATCACCTGTGCCGGATTGTATATTACCACTGTAATTAATAGGTATAATAATTCAAAATAACCGGAGGTCGATATGTTTATAGCAATCGAACATAAAATTCATGATCCTGAAAAATTTCAGGAGTGTGCCAAAGATGTGTTTCCGCTTCCCGATGATCTGCACGTTCATCAGTTTTTACCCGCAGCAGATCTGAGCAGAGCGGTATGTCTGTACGAAGCGCCGTCGATAGAACGACTGAGTGAGTATCTCGACAGCAAACTGGCGCCTGCGAGCACGCAGGAATACTTCCCGGTTTTGAGTGAACACGCTATCGGT
>PWXV01000312.1 GCA_003568415.1 Ignavibacteriales bacterium | reverse complement strand
TGCCGGGCATGGGAGGTCGCATTTTTTATGCTGAGGATAAAACCAATAATTATGACTGGTTTTACCGGCAAAGTGTGATCAAACCTTCATTGATCGGAATGGTCGGGTACTGGATATCGGGTGCCAATGCCTGGGGATTCCCTCATCATCATGGTCCGAATACTGTCCAGCCAATGGATTACCTTATTCAATCAAATGAGGACGGCAGCCAAACGATATGGATCGCAAATACAGATAAGCGGCACCGGATGAGAATTTTGATTGGTTATACCGTATATCCGAATTCCTCTCTTGTTGAGATGACAATACGCCCGATGAATCCAACACCAATTGTGAATTCATTTTTATTCTGGGCAAATCCATCTGTGCATGTGGATACCACGTATCAGGTTATTTTCCCTCCATCGGTTCAGTATGTTACCCAGCACTCAAAACGGGAGATGACGACCTGGCCCATTGCCGACAGGCGTTACAATCATTTTGATTACACCGGCCTTGATATCAGTATGTGGAAAAATATTGGTGTTCCATCGTCTTTCTTTTCATGGGATCCCAAAGAAGATTTTTTCGCCGGATATGATCATGGAAAAGAAGCCGGAACGGTATGGATTGGCAATCACCGCGTATCACCCGGAATGAAATTCTGGGCATGGGGTAATAATCCTGCCGGCGACAGAGCCAATGATAGTTTGACAGACGATGACGGACATTATTTAGAACTCATGGCCGGTTCATATACCGACAATCAGCCGGATTATAGTTGGATTCAACCCTATGAGGGTAAAGACGTAACGATGATCTGGTTTCCCGTTCGTGATCTGGGCGGGCTGAAATATGCGAACGTCAACGGAGCACTTAATCTGGAGATGGTTTCCGAGCGCGAGGTTGTGATACGCCTGAATACCACCAGTCCTCATGATAATGCCCGTGTTATATTGAAGACGGAAGAAGCTGTTTTATATGAAAACAATATTGAAATCAGTCCGGCAAAACCGTATTCAAATTCAGTTAATCTGCCGGTTTCTGTTACTGAGGATGATCTGGAACTGCTGCTTTTGAGTGACAGCGGCACGGAATTGCTTGCTTATAAACCCGCCGATTTTGGTCCTGAAGATCAGGAAATGCCTGAACCTCTCACGCCTCCGGCATCCCCTGAAGAAATTAAAACTGTTGAAGAGCTATATCTTACCGGCTTGAGACTTGATCAGTTTTATAATGCTTCCATCGATCCGGTGCCCTATTATATGGAGGCGCTGAGAAGAGATCCCGGCGATTACCGGACCAATACACAACTCGGCATCCGGGCTATTAAAAATAAATACTGGGAAGAGGCAGAGTACAGATTGCGGAAAGCAGTCGACAGAATCACTCAAAACTACACCCGGTCCAGAGACGGAGAAGCGCAATATTATCTTGGCTTCACCCTCAAAGCGCAAGGCAGATTGGGGGAGGCGTATGATTATTTGTATGATGCTTCGTGGAATTATGCATGGCATACGCCTGCGTATTATCAACTGGCGGAAATCGATTGTCAGCGCGGTGATTATGAACTGGCTCTTCAGCATATCAACATGGCTATGTCAACAAATAGTAATAACTTCCCGTCATTAAATCTCAAAGCCGCGATTTTGAGAAAACTTGATAGGATAGATGAAGCTGCCGATCAGGCAAGAGCCGTAATCGAAAAAGATCCGTTAAATCATAAGGCAAGAAATGAACTGTTTCTTGCTCTTAAACAATAAGGTGATCAGGAAAAGGCCAATGCTGCATTGGATGAATTAACTGAAATCATGAGGGATGAACACGAATCGTATCTGGAATTGGCGGTACAATACTCCAACGCCGGATTTATAGAAGAGGCGGCAGATGTTCTTGCCCGGCTTGAACCAAAAGATGCAACCTACCCGATGCTTTATTATTATCTGGGGTATTATTCCTATCAGCAGGGCGAGCCCGAAAAAGCAATGGAATATTACACCAGAGCCGCTGAATTGGATCATACCTATTGTTATCCTTATCGAAGGGAATCAGTTGATGTATTAAAACATGCAATGGAAATGAATCCTGAAGATGCCATGGCTCCCTACTACCTGGGTAATCTGTTGTATGAACATCAGCCGGAAAAAGCCGTTGAATATTGGGAAATTTCGCGTCAAAGGAATGATTCTTTTTATATTATTCACCGGAACCTGGCGCTTGGCTATGAAGAAGTGGAAGAAAATATTTCAAAAGCAGTTGAAAGCATGGAAAAAGCGATTGCCGTAAACAGCGATGATCCCCGCTTATTATTTGAGATGGATAAATTATATGAACAAAACAGAGCATCGTCACAGACAAAATATGCATTGCTAAAAGAAAATGAACACGTCGTCCAAAGAAGATCCGAAACCTTGCTGCGTCTTGCCACGCGTTCCGTTGAAGTTGGTAAGTATGAAGAAGCATTGGATATTATTAATAATCATGTGTTCCCGCAATTTGAAGGCGGACGGGAAATGCAGGACACGTATCTGAATGCGCTTGTATTACAAGGGCTGACCTATATGGATGACGGAGAGTATGACGAAGCTTTGAGTCTGTTTAGAACGGCGCTGGATTATCCGGTAGGACGTTTTGGAAGACCACGATGGGCTCAGTTTCATTATTTAATAGGCGTTGTGTATGAAGAAATGGGTGATGAGCAGGAAGCTATTGCCGCTTATGAAAATTGCATTAAGAGTGATTCGGAAACATGGGGGAGAGATCAGGAATATCTTTATTATCAGGCACTTGCACTGCGAAAGAGAGATAGGGCACAAGAAGCTGAAACCATTTTACAGGGAATGCTGGAACGCGCACAGTCACAAACAGGCAGTGCTTTTTTCCTGCAGTTTGAAGGCGGAGAGTCTGAAGCCAGACAGCATGCAATAAACTTTTATTTAACGGGTTTGGCATACAAAGGTTTGGGGAAAAACGAACAAGCCGTGGAAGCTTTTGAAGAGGCAATTGCGTTTAATCCGGGACATGTGTGGAGCAACTATCGTTTATCCGGGTTGCAAAGGGCGGAGAACCCCCAAAAATCACTCCGGCAAAGTGAGGATGATTTAATTGAAGGAATAGTAAAAGCAGTTGCTTATTCCGGTTTCAGAAGTGGACAGCATCCCGACCGTGGAGACGGAGCGGTCAACCCGTCCGACGAAGAAATTCTCGAAGATCTTGAAATACTGACAAAGGATTCAAATTTCCGGCTCATCCGTTTGTATGATTCACGGGAAAACTCCGAAGCGGTATTGAGAATAATCAGAGAGAATGATATGGATATGAAAGTGATGCTCGGTATCTGGCTCGATGCTGAACTCAGTAACCATGAGG
>PWXV01000185.1 GCA_003568415.1 Ignavibacteriales bacterium | reverse complement strand
GGAGCCAACTAGCCCGAAAACTCGAACCTGGGTCGGTTTGGTTAACAATCTCGGTCCAGGTTCTTTTTATATTCCCGTCAGACCTGATAAAAACCTCGATCGCACCGTCATCTTTCCTTCTCTTTAGGTGGGATTTTATATCAGCCAGGAGAAGATGGTTCACTCTCCGTTCTTCCGCAGTTTCCAGACCGATGAGCCGTTGTTGTCTCAAGTGAAGCGCCGTTTACAGTGAGATTACTCCTCACCTTTCTTTAAAAAATCTGGAAGTCTGTCGGTTTTAGTTTGAGTATTCCAAGTAGCACAAATTTCACCCTCATTATTCATTATATACCAAACCATCTTCGTAACATTGTTTTTAATAGGAAGTGCTATAGCCATAAAATATGCAGGGGGTCCAATTGCATCATATTTGAGACTCTCGCATTCATATAATACTCCTGTAGTATTTGATACAGTCATTGGTCCCCATTCTACACAATCATTCATCTTATCTAATTTAGAATCTATTTCTTTATTATGGTCGTCATTAAATTTAGCTAAAATAAGTAACCTTGAAATTGCTTTACTCACATATATACTTTTACCTGTAGATTTTATAATCTTAATGATAGTCCATAATAATGTACCAACTTGGGCAGCATTTGCAACTGTTTGAATTGGTTTAGATAATAATATTTCAGTTGCAATTCCTGCTAATTCACCGAGTGCAGCAGGATATTCTGATTTTTCAATATTTACATCGGTATATACTCTTAATTTATCAATTTCTTCCTGTAAACCGATAATATCAATATAATTATCTGTTAGGAATATCGTAATTCTCGAATTATTTTCCATGTTATAATTTGATTCTCCCAAATTTTTATTTCTAAATGTGGTATAGTATTTTAATAAAAACAAATACAGAAATGAGTCCGAAATGACGGAGTAAGATTTTTATTTTTTGCACACATGTCTACCCTACCTGGCCGCATCCGTCAGCTTCAAGCGCTTGTTATACAGTGGCCGCGTTTACCTGCCCATGAGAATCAAGGCACCTGCTGCAATGGCAACGATAGCCATAAAGGTACCCAGTCCTGAAAAACTAATACCGAGCAGGGGTATGAGTCCGGTAAGGATGAGCCAGATGCCCAACAAGAGCATTCCGAGGTTCTTGGTTACTTTCATTAATTTCATTGAGAGACTCCTGTAATGTAAATTGAAAGAGAGGTTATATACATTGAAATCCCATGCTAAATTTCAAGCCTTCGATGAGGTCCGGGTTTTAGTGTCGAATGTCATTTCAAATACAGCATCTTCCTACTCTCCACATAATCACCTGCCTGCAAGCGGTATATGTACACACCGCTCGGGAGGTTTATTCCATGATCATTGCGTGCATCCCATTCGGCAGAATAAAAACCGGCAGTATGACGATCCCTGACAAGTGTTCGAACTCTCTGACCGAGAACGTTGAAGATCTCAATCGTGACAGGTACATTTTCTTTCTCCTGCGGGATGCTGTACTCGATGGTTGTGATCGGGTTGAACGGGTTGGGATAATTTTGAGATAATGCCATATTGTCCGGGATGAGTGTTTGTATCTCTTCCCGTGTGAAACGTTCGCTCCCGATAATGAGTTTATAATGTTCGGCGCCGGATGAGGCCGATACTTCGAAACTGTTTCTTCTGTGCAGCTCAATGATCTTGCCCGAACGCCGGTTAACAAGTGATATTTCGTATCCGTCGAATGAATCTGCGCCGTCTATATTGAGCGTATATGTTTTATTTTCCGGCATACGTATCCGTATATCGAATGTATATCCTTCATCCGATGGATTCCTGACCTCCGTATGAATCTGTCCGTCCCGCATCCCGATACTCGCTTCCTCAAAATCGGATGGGGGGGCATAGATTGTATAACGATTTATGTGCTCGTCATATCCTTCTGCAATATTGATCGCAATGTCTGAATACGAGATTCCGTTTTTTGTCAAAGAAAATTTCAGATCGTGAGCAATCTCGGGTAATGCCGGGACTTTTTTTGACTGACTTCCTCCGCCTGGATAAGGTATTGAAAGCGATTCGAGATTTCCGTCATTGTGGAAATAATATCCACGGTACGGCTGGAAAGTCCCGCTTTGGTTGAACGAACCGTTGAATCCCCATATCGGAGCGGTAATATCGTTTTGCGCCCGGACTGAAGTCCACTCTATCTCTACATCGAATGGATTCGCAATGATATTCCATCCGTTGTGCAGCGTAATTTCGTATGCGTTATCGGAATTAAGCTCGACCGCATTCTGATTGCCCTGATAATTAAATACGTTACGGCTTATTATCCAGAACCCTCTGCCGGGACGGAAGTTGAACGCATTCGAGCCGTCGTATTCGATCAGGTAGTCCTCTTCGCTGCCGTCATCGTGAAATGCAGTCCAGTCGGTTCCGGCAATGCCGCTCATAACCGATGACATCGATATATTATTGTTCCCCGGCAACCCTACCATCCGGTAGCTTGTTACCGAAGACGGATCGCCGAACATCATTGAATGCTCGATCGATATTCTGACGGGATAGATTGAAAAAACAGGACTTGTTGCAGTGGTGTTTTCATCTTCGAGATCCGCGATACGCAGCCGGGCTTCCGTGGTGGGGACCGGGGGGACGGTCCATTCGAAGCTGCCGGTTGATGCATCGAGAGTATCTGCTATGATATCCCAATTTGAGCCGTTATTAATAGTATACTCGATTCTGAGTATGTTCACCCCGCGACTCTGCCAGCGAATAGTCTGTATCGAATTCTCCTCCCAAACCGTACTCTGTGAAGGATTTACAAACTGTAAAAAACGATCGGGTGTTGAAAATCGCCATATATCCGACCATTCGCCCGGACCTCCATCGTTTTGTCCACGAACCCGCCAATAATGTTGCTGATTGTGTAAAAGTCGGCCATCTTCTACTTCAACAGAGGTTGCAGTTAGCCCATCAGCAATGAAAACCATATTCCCGAATGCATCATCGGTAGCAACCTCTACCCGGTATGTGTCGGCATTGTCAGCCTCTTCCCATTCTAAGTGGGGGGTGAGAGATAAACTGGTCTCACCGTCTGGTGGCGCGACAAGTTGGGGTATGTCAGGTAGATTGAATTTGAAGTTAGCAACGAGTTGACGGTTGTCAGTTACGGTAAACGTATAATTTTGATCTGAACTTACTTCAGTGCCATCCTCAGTCCAGTTAACGAATGAATATCCGGTTTCCGGTGATGCGGTAACGGTGATCTCTTCGCCATGCTCGAATGTTCCACCCCCGCCGACCGTGCCACCCTCACTCGGGTTTGCAGATACGGAGATGATGTACGCATCGGGTGGTGT
>PWXV01000106.1 GCA_003568415.1 Ignavibacteriales bacterium | reverse complement strand
CTCCATAGTCACCGAACTTTCCGCATGGCCCACTAGGTGTTCCTTCTGCGAAATATTCCTGTGCACGGTCTATATCTATTGTATGGTACGTTATAGATTAGCCAGCCTACTTGACCCCCTCGCAAGCGAGGCGGCCAAGGATTCTGGCAAGGGGGCTGCGCCCCCCTTGACCCCCCTCAAGGGCACCGGGATTTACGTGATGAAGCGAACGCGCGAATTGACCATCCGGATGACCGATGACGAACTCGCGGCCGTGCGTGCGAAGGCGGCTGCGCGTGGGGTTGGGATGGCCGACTTGGCGCGCAAACTCCTTGCCGATGCCGAGGATATCGAGGTCCGGCCGACGCGCCGCCGTCGCGGGGTTGCCCCCGCCCGGGGGCCTGCGCCGACCGCGGACCCGGCGCTGGTTCGCGAGGTGGCCCGGATCGGGAACAACGTGAACCAGTTGGCCAGATGGGCGAACACGCGCAAGTCTGGCGTCGAGGCCGTCGAGGTCCTGGTCGAACTGGCGGCGCTGGACCGTGACGTCATGCGTCTGCTCGATTCCGATCCCGAGACTGATCCGGAGGGCCGTGCCGATGATGATTAAGTTCCTGGCGCACGGCGCTGGGAGCGCCCGACGCGCAGCCGATTATCTGCTCGGCACACATGACCACAACGGCGAGGAACGCGCCGAAGTGCGCCCCCTGCTTGGCGACATGCATCGCGTGGCCACGGTGGCCGACTCGCTGTCGTTCAAGTGGCGGTATTCAAGCGCCGTGGTCGCCTGGACGCGAGAGGACGATCCCTCGGATTGGGATCTCAAGGCCGTGTTGGCCGACTTCGGGCAGATGGCGTTCGCCGGCATGGAACCTGACGAATACAGTTGGTCGGCGGTACTGCATGTCGATCAGGATGGTTCGAAACACATTCATATCCTGATCGCCCGAGTCGACCTCGCCACGGGGCGCAGCTACAACCCGGCGCCACCTGGGTGGCAGAAGTCTTTCGATCCGCTGCGCGACATGTACAACTACGCGAACGGCTGGGCGCGGCCCGACGATCCGGCGCGTCGGCGGCCGGTGCAGAAGGCCGGTGCCGAGTTGCACGATCTGCTAGAGCGCGGCCGCGAGAAAGATCAGATCACCGACAGGCTGATGAAGAAAGTGCTGGCCGGGGCCGGGACCGACCGCATTCGCGACCGTGCTGGCGTCATTGCGGCGCTCGAGGGCTTGGGCAAGATCACCCGGAAGGGCAAGGACTACGTTTCCGTTCGTATCGAGGGGTACGCCAAGCCGCTCCGGCTGAAGGGCCCGATTTACAGCGAGGATTTCGACGCGGCCATGGCCGATGAACTGATCCTCGATGCGGAAGTGGCTCGGCAGGGACTTCGGAAGCCGGATTCCGAACCGAATCCGGAGAAGGCGGAAAGCGCCCGTGAGGCCATGGAGGCCGCGATCAAAAAGCGGGCCGAGCAGTTTCAGAAAAGCCACCGGCGCGCGAAGCCGGAATCGGTTCCCGCAGCGGCCGCCGAGGCCCCCGCACCCACGCCCACGCCCACGCCCACCAGGGCGCGCAGACCTGTACCCGAGGTGGTGACCGATGACGGAAACAGAACGACTCTTGCTCGACTCGCTGAAGCGGTTGGAAGCGCAATACATCGAGCGCGAAAAGCAATTAGATCTGCGTTTGAACGATTTGACGGCGCGCTTGGAAACCATGACAGCGAATTACAGATTGCTGTCGAAGCAAATGAACGCCTTATCGAAGCTGCTCGACGGTACGAGCAGCGACAGCGCGAACGAGAAGAAGTAGACCTCGACGAGGCGATGGCTCAGAAACGACCGGGGCCAGGGTCGTCATCGGGGCCGGGGATGTGATATGACAGATGTAAGTCCAGCGCTGAAAGCAAAAATATCGGCATGGCGTCGTCAGCATGCTGCTCTTCAGTCACCGGAGTACCGGCTAACATTGAAGTCGCGTCGGGAGAACCTACAGAGTTTTAATCACGGTAAGCGCAAGGAGGGCCAAGAGCGGTTCTTCACGGCAGATGAGGTGGAAGGACTGCTCTCTTATCTGAGCCGCCAGAATTCACGCGGCGTCATGGCTTCCGATATCGAGCAGAAGAATCTCTTGCCCCTCGATCTCTAGTCGGAGGACCACGCGGTTGCTGTAGTTGATGCGCACAGCCTGCAGGCCTTCGAGCTTGCCAGTCAACGCGTGTAGCCGAAGTGACAGGTCAAAGGGGTCTCGCTCCAGCAAGACCAGCACGTCCGCAAGGCGCGCCCGGAGGTCTGGATGCCGTTTGAGGAATTTGCGTGCCTGCCGATCAAATGCAGCCGTGGTCTGGATAACCCACGGCATCGGCTTCAATCCGCCAGATGCTTGAGCAGAGCTTCGGCGGAAGCGTGGCGGGTCACTCTGCCTGTAGCCGCGTCTTCGAGAGACGCCCGAACCCGCGCGATGGCCGCCTCTTCCTGTGCCTCGAGCAGTTCCCGATAGGCGGACTCACTCAGTACGACATACTGCGGTTGGTTGTTCTTGATGATGTGCACGGGTCCGAGCGCAAGCGCCTCGTCAACGGCGGATATTCCTCGCCGCTTGATTTCTTGGGCGGGCATCAGGGTCATGTGGCGCACTCCGCGTTACCAAACTACGTCCTCGAAAGAGTACCGAATTCGGTACCATTTTAGCAAGTCGGGCTGCAAAGAACCGGTGTCTCATCCTCAGGCGCTGTCGCGACTGGCTATGGCGTCCGGTTATCGAAACCGATCGCCGATTGCGGGCGCTGGCGCAGTTGCCGGGGTGATTTGCGTTTGCACGCAGGTTTTCGGCCCCAGAAATGGGCCTCCAGGCTTTGCCGACTGGCTCGACACCCTGTTTTCTGCACCGCATTGTGCACTCCCCTTCGCAGGTGCTACTTTGTTGTCACCTCGAAACGCGACGGGCCGAGAATGTCGACAACATCATTGAAATTGCCCGATAGCCTCAAGCAGCGGGCCGCTGCCGCTGCGCGGGCCAAGGGAGTTTCCCCGCACGCGTTCATGGTCGATGCCATCGAGCAGGCCGCGACGCTGGCAGAGCAACGGGATCGCTTTCTGAGAGAGGCTCAGGCGGCACATGAAGAGACGCTGGCCAGCGGCACGGGCTACGACGCGGAGGAGGTTCACGCCTATCTCGCCGCGCGCGTCGCGGGGGGGAAGCCGGCGCGACCAAAGGCCAAGTCTTGGCGGCGTTGATCTATTCCGAACGCGCACTTGTCGATCTCGAACGACTCACGGATTTTCTTCTGGAGTCCGATCCGGCGGCAGCTTCCGAGACCATCGGTTTGATCGCCGAGGCTGTTCACGTCCTGCGGCGACACCCGATGATGGGTCGTCCG
>PWXV01000154.1 GCA_003568415.1 Ignavibacteriales bacterium | reverse complement strand
GGAGCGCTGGATTGATCCCTTGCATGAGCATTACCGAGATTGTGACCGATTTCATGAATCAGGGTATATGAACTTCCCATCTGTTGTACTCTATTAATCGAAAAGCCAAGTTCAGGTCTTCCTGAGGGTGAATTTAGAATCCAGGCTCTACCACCGGTACCGGGTTCACTTGCAAATAAAGCAAGCAGGTCTGCGCCGTATTCATTACGCAAATTGTGTATCTCTTCCATATAGCCGTCAAACCCGTCTCCAAATGGATTAAAGTCGGTAGATGCGGTAAACCTTCTCAGATGAATTACACCGCCATCCTCGGGATCTACAGCAGTTTCATCATAATCGGTCTTGTGTGCGTGAACCAATCGCAGATCAATGTAGATATCGCTGTTGTCAAGAGCGTTTTGAGACAAATTCATCGCTTGTGCTATAACCGCGTTTATCGATCCAAATCCGGAATCATTTGCCCACTCTTCGGCAGCGTCGGTATAGACGATCATCAAATCAATTGTAATCATATCCGACAATGTAGAAGCCATTGCGGATACGTTCGGGAAATGTTCCCTTTCGGTATTCACAATGCCGATACCGGTGGAATTGTGGATATGAAAATCACCGCCATCTACTCCACAGGACAGGTGATCCAATTGCGATGGATCAATTTTCGAAATATAAGACCGGGATTGCTCGGTGTCATGTCTGATGTGGTATTGGTCGAACGCCTGGCCGCTTACTATAGATCCGGCCATCCTGTCTTCTTCAAATGTGATGAGAAGTTGATCACGACCCGATTTGCCGCCTCTGGCTGAAATAGAATATGTACCGTCTACATACGACGTTGCACGCAGGATAGAAAATTCCTGCATTGAGCCGTTCAGTTCTATAGTTATTCTGTCACCCGCACGGTATTGCGTTGGCGAAATCTCCCGGTTCAGCGTAATATAATTTCTCTCCAATTCATAACTCTTCAGAACGGTTGTCTCCGTGTATGCACGGTCGTACTCAAACAAAAGTCCCGGATTTTGAAACTCCTGAGAATACGACAGATTCATTACGAGGAGACAAGAAATAAATGACAATAAACAAAGTATCCAATTATATTTTTGAGTTAGCATTTTTAACTTTGATTATTCCTTTCCTTTTTTTAGCAGTAAAAAAGCCAGTATACCTGCTGCAATGATCGATACGATAACGGGAATGACCGGAGGACACCCCTTATATTTTCTTTCAGATTTTTTATCGTGATATTCCGGTGCCTTATAATCAGGGGCACTATAGTTTGGATATTTTTTCTCCAATTCTTGATGATACTTTATACTATTTACATCACCGACATCCCGATGAATATGTCTGACTACATCGTGAACAATACTATCATATACGGCATTGATAGTATGGTTATTTATTACCAATCCCTTTTTCCCGGCATATCTCGATGATGCTATAGGTACAATGTTCTCCCCGGAGAGCATATTTAAAAGTGGATTATTATCAGACAGGATAACCGCCGGAACTTTATCCCCGCTAAACCTTGTAACTATTCCTCCATATAAAATATTTTTATTATTCTTTTTTCGCTTTAGTGTGAAGTAATAATCACCTTGATACTTTAATTTTTTATCGTTTTTGTTTCTTGTAGTTATATCAACCGCACCTTCTGAATCAACCAATATACGCTCAATATCGGAAATAATTGAGGTAATCAGTTCTTCATCTAAATACTCAATAAATATATCTTTAATATCTTTTTTTATTTTATCGTTCATACTATTATTCCTGTTTTGAAGATACCGACTGAGAGTTGTAACATCAGGTATCCCATATGCTCCCAGGTTCGGAATAGCGCTGCCTATCGATATGTGCCATAATTATAATAATTTTTCTGTTCTACCTGTTCATCATTTAGTGATAAGCATCATTATCAGCATATCTTTACAACTTTCAATCCCAGAATTTTACCAAGTTTCTCAATTTTACCGGCGATGTGGCCTACCCCTATAGCGCAATGGTGTGCAGGGCCCTGTTTGGACCACTGATTAATAAACTCACGTGCACCTGGAGAAAATCGATACCGGCTATTAGTATTGCCTATATTAAGCACGGGACCTTTAACAGATTCGCCCTCAGCAACGAGCAGAAAGATATCATCTTTTCCTTCAACAACCGATAAGAGCGTAACCGGACCATGCCTGACGGTCATCTGAATTGAAAGTCCTTTACCGGGTTTTCCATGATAAATTGGCAGCGGGACCAGTTTTACTCTCCCGTGGGCAATTGCAAAGTGTGCCGGTCCATCGTGACCGAGCAGCACCGCATCTTCTTCGTAATCCATCAGGTAAAATTCGGAGAAAGAACCTCCTGCGCCAAATTCGTCCATAATTTTCATGGCCTGTGCATTCTTCACCTCACATTCACCGGCCACCGGAATATTTTTTCCGGTGAGCAATGTATTTCCTGCAATTACCGAAGTAACGATATTCTCGTATTCGTTTCCCGTTTCACCTTCGTAATAGTAAGCCATTGAACCCAGCTTATGGGTTTTAATCAATTTATCCAATGCCACGGAAGTCCGTGCTGCGCGTTCAATTTCGGCGGTATCACATTCCGGGGCAACATCAAAAGCCGTGTAGAACTCCCGGATTTTAGATTGAACTTCGGCATCGGTTGCTTCATCACGATACTTTTTAAGTTCACACATCTCGAGCAACTCGATATGGGTTCCGAATACGGCGGATTGTTTCGTCAGATCTGTATAAACATCGAGCATACCGCCATAATAGTGTCCGAGAACACCCAGTCGATTATTACGCATAACACGGGCAACACGGGCAGCTTCCGTCCATGCTTTGATTTCATTCCAGGCCGTTTCATCGTTTAAATAACCGGTAACAAGATCATATTCTATTCCGGACCGGTTGAAAACACTGGCAATCTCAGGAACTGCACAGGCCTGACAATGTTCGAGCCAGATACCGGTCATCTTTCCCCGGTCGCCGAGCCGGTTAAACGCATCATAGTCGAGTTGTGGAACAGGCTGAAGATTGAGAATAATGACAGGAGTTTTTACGGCTCTGGCAACCGGCAATACCGTTGATGACAGCGCGTAGGTAGATACATAAAGGAACAGAATCTCGATATTGCTGCTTTTAAGCAGTTCGGCAGCTTGCATTGCCCTGTCAGGATTATCCACCATACCGGCATCAACAACTTCCGCACCGAAACTACCGATCCTGTTTTTAATTTGTTTTTGATAATGTATCAGATTATCATGCAACCCCTCGAATTGTCCCCAATAGGTGTCCAACCCAATGCCGAAAAGACCAACTTTTATCATTTATTATTTTCTCTATAGTTACCGGGAATATTTT
>PWXV01000235.1 GCA_003568415.1 Ignavibacteriales bacterium | reverse complement strand
TATTGCTGCTGTCCCACCGCCTCGGGATTTTGGGAAATGACGAGATCGCGTTGTGCTTCCAGTTCTGCAATCTGTTCCTGTACCTGACTGATGTACGGATCATCTGCCGATGTTATAGCTTCTGCAACTTCCGGTTCCTGTTCGGCGAGCTGTTCTTCCATTGCGCTGAGTGATTGTTCAGCCGAAGCAATATCTACCTGCAGTTCTTCTTTTCTTGCCTCAAGCTGGGCAACCTGGTCTATGACGTGCCGCGATTCATCATCGACTCCGACCACACCGTGTTGTTCCATATACTGCTGTAAGGATGCTTCAGCTTCATTGAGGGCACGTTCCCGGTCACGGAGTTGTGATTCGAGAAATTCTCTGACCTGACTTGTATGAGCGCGGCTTCCCTCTAAATTTCTCTGATTATAAACTTCAGCATAGGTGTTTGCAATTACAGTCGCTTCTTCGGGGGTTTCGCTTCTCGCCCGTACTTCAATGATGTCGGAATCCGGGACCTGTGCGAAGTCGGTAGCGCTTTGCAGCCGTCCGGCAACCGCATCTTCCGATGCCATCGAAACGAACTCACCCTCATCATCAATATTTGCGAGAATGGGTATTACTTTATTTTCATGCTCGTCGAGATATTGCATGTCCATCAGCACATCGGCGACCTCATTCGCTAAACTCCTCGACTGGAGAACTTCAATTTCATTAATAATATTCTTCGCTTCCTGTCCCCAATCCATCGGCATCTCTTGCTGCTCATCACCGACGAACACCGTTGTTTCTGCTTCATAGACAGGTTCTTCGAAAAATGTCCTGATGAAGAAAATATTAAACACGAGTAAGGTCACCAATAGTATGATCCATTTACCCCGTATAAGAGTTGCAATTATATCGCGAAGGTTGATTTCACTTTTTGCGGTTTCCTGGTACTGTTTGCGTTCGTCATTTGAAGTGTTGTTCATAGATCCCCTCTCTTATTACAGATTACCTTTTCTAACATTTTCCAGGCGGCACAATGAACAGTAGAACTGCCCCCATATTCGATTAGAAATACATCTTTTTTCGAGTAGATATGATATCAAAACAATAACACCCCGGTAACGGGTTCCTAAAATCGGGGATTTTTTCACTATTTGTGATAATTATCACAGAAAAACACCCCCGGCATCGCTTATGGTCACGATGATAAATCGGAGTCGGTCTGAGTTATTTACTAATGTTACGCAAAATTGAAAATCCTAAGCACTAAATCCGAAATCCGAAACAATACCAAAATTCAAATGACAAAATTTTCAAAAACGTAGAATTGAGAAGTTTTTAGCATTTGGATTTTGATCATTTGGATTTGTTTAGGATTTAGGTCATTAGGATTTAGAGTTTTATGGAACCTTTTTCGATTGTGCGTAACATCAGTTGTTTATAAAATCGGTGGGGAAGGTGCTTTGATGAAAAACGAAAGAGCGATTTCTATTGAAATCGCAGGCGAAAATAATTTCGCCTTTACATTGAATTTTGAATAGGAACTAATCTTCTCTATCGATCGTACGTATGAGGTCTGCGTATGAACAATTGATAATATCCAGATCGGTAATGCCAAATTTTTCAACAAGAAAATTCAATCGCTCTTTCTCATCATTGCGGTGGTTTTCCATAACCTCAAATTCAACAAACGGTCCGAGTTGTTCTACGAGATCGAGGTGAATTCGACAATCGTTCCAGGTGTAGACAGTACGGTGTTTTTTAACCCTGACATCCACATCGAGTGACTGCTTTAAAATAGCAATGAATCCCGGTGCGTTATCAAGCGGCACCCGTTCATATACAGAATACCGGTCGGCACTTTCTTCGTCACGATCATACCATATCAGTTCGGCTTGTTTGCCGTTGCTCTCTCTCTGTTTTAATCTGCCGCGGGGAACGATGTAATAGGTATCGGTTTGTTCGAGCACCTCGGGATCTGATTCGGCTATTGCACGTGCAATATCTTCGGCACGTTTTATGTTCGGAAATTTTGCTTTGAGTTCGAGATTTTTTGGCATGAGCAGGCGTTTTATTTTTTAAAATGAGAATTTACAAGCTATCGAGTTTATCAAGATCTTCTAAATCTGATTTCCTGCCACTCATCTTTTTGTTCTTGCGGAATTCATTTTTTCCTATAAAATACACAGTTTGTGATCCATACCTCCCCCTTATTTTACTGCTCCAAGCTTCATCAAATTCTACACCGGAAATGGATGTCAAAATATCGATACGCAATGGCGGGTTACCAAGTTGGATTATCCGGTCTGGTTCTAAAAAATCATTCTCCGATATATCGAGCGAACCAAATCCAAATTCATGAAGGGTGTGTAGTATTTTACCTATATTATCCTTGTCACGTTTAATAAAAATATCCAAATCCTTGGTAAATCGAGGCTCTACGTGTATGGCATATGCATAACCACCTACGACCAAATATTGGACATCATTTTTGTTGAGTAACTCGAAGAAGTCTTCGAAGTCTTTGCTTACCTTCATCGTGGTCAGGGTATAATCCTAATTTAATTGCATCTTCGCGAAGCGATTCAAGCACTTCAATTTTATACTCCACTGATTGCTGTTGCCAGAAGAGCCTGTTGTCTGTTTCCTGTTGTTTATCTGTCAGGTTATATTTTTTAACTATTTTTTCCATTGTAAATAATATACAATACAAAAATCCGAATTTCCATACCGTTTCGAATTCATACCCCATTTATCTATTTATTTCCAAAATCTTATATTCCATCTCCCCCGCCGGTACTTTTATCTTAACCGTTTCCCCGAGTTCGCGTCCGAGAAGAGCTTTACCTATTGGTGAACTGACCGAGATCTTTCCCTCGTCGAAATCGGCTTCTTCATTCGAGACCAGGGTATAGGTCATTGTCTCATCGGACTCGGTATCCTGAAGCGTAACATGGCTGAGAATATAGACCTTATCATTCGGCAGATCGTTGCTTTCTATAATACGAGCTTTCGAAAGGATTGTTTCGAGCTGCATGATCTTCCGCTCGAGATGCTGTTGCGCTTCTTTCGCAGCATCGTATTCCGCATTCTCACTTAAGTCACCGTGTCCCCGGGCTTCCGCAATATCCTGTGCGACATGTTTCCGCCCGTTCAGTTTCAAATCGTGCAACTCCTCCTCAATCTCGCGGAGACGCTTTCTGGTCAGATAAATTACATCCGGTGAATTATTTTGGCTCATAGAGATCCCTTTCCCAATTTTTTTTACCACTAAAACACCAAAACACTAAAGATATAATTTTTGTGTCTTCGTGCCTGCCCCGTGTTGTATGCGGGGTTTTTGTGGTTATGTTTCTTATAAAATAAATCTGTTTATTCCATCACCGATATTTACTACGTTAAAATTAACAAGATAGCC
>PWXV01000295.1 GCA_003568415.1 Ignavibacteriales bacterium | reverse complement strand
TGAACTTAATCGCTATCCAGACCCGTATCAATCTGTATTACGAAAACGGGTGGCAGAAATCAATGATATGCAGGTGGAAAATGTATTTATCGGCTCCGGATCCGATGAAGTAATTGATTTGTTATTCCGTGTGTTCTGTGAACCAGCTATCGATAATGTGATAATTCCGGAACCAACATACGGCATGTATCGTGTATCAGCGGATATTCACAATGTTCCGGTAAAGTCAAGTTTACTCACCGATGAGTTTCAGCTTGATCGTGAGAATGTACTGCGGCAGGTGGATAACAACACTAAGATGGTTTTCTGCTGCTCACCGAATAATCCGACAGGTAATCTCTTATCGGAGGAGGATATATTTCATATCTGTAGTGCAATCAATGCTTTAATTATTGTTGATGAAGCATATGTCGAGTTTGCTGATTCAGAATCAATGGTACGACATATAGCAGAGTATCCAAATCTTGTGGTTATGCGCACATTCTCTAAATCCTGGGGATTAGCCGGGATACGGGTTGGCTATAGTGTTGCTCATCCTTCTGTTATTGAATATTTACAAAAAGTAAAAGCTCCTTATAATGTAAACTCTGTATCGGCATCACTGGCTTTGAAAGCGCTTGCTGTACAATCCGAAAGAAAACAGATCGTTGACACTATCCGGGAGGAAAGAAAGAGATTGATTGAGCAACTAGGAAAACTGGCGTTCGTAAAACAAATCTACCCTTCAGACGCGAATTTTTTTCTCATACGGGTAACCAATGCCCGGAGGGTATATTCAAAATTAAGCGAGAAAGGAATTATCATCCGTGACCGCAGCAACCAACCGAAACTTACCGGTTGCATCCGTATCACCGTAGGTACACCGCAGCAGAACGACGCACTTATTAAAGCGATGGAAGGGATCGGCGAATGAAGGTTGTATTCTTTGACCGTGATGGAACGATTATACGTGAACCGGCTGATGAACAGGTTGATTCGCTTGAGAAACTTGAGTTCATTCCCGGTGCGATTACGGGCTTACGACGGCTGGTTGAAAAAGGTTTTCACCTTGTTATGGTAACCAACCAGGATGGACTCGGGACCCCATCATTTCCGAATGAAAATTTTGATCGTGTACAGAATAAATTACTCCGGATACTGGAAGGTGAAGGTATTACTTTTTCCGGAGTATTTATATGTCCGCATATGCCGGAAGATACATGTGAATGTCGCAAGCCCGGTACTGCACTACTGGCCGATTTCCTACAAAGGAATAATCCCGAATTGCAAAAATCCTTCGTCGTTGGCGACAGAGTAACGGATGTAGAGCTTGCAAAAAACATCGGATGCAAGTCAATTCTGCTCAAAACGAATTCGATCGATGATACTCCGGCTGGTACTGTGCAACCTGACTATTTGACAACCGATTTTCAGGATGCGTGCAATTTCATCATAAAAAATATCCGGTCGGCAACAGTTAATAGAAAAACGAGCGAGACGGATATAGCTGTTTCAGTGTATATCGACGGAACCGGGGCCTATTCTATAAAAACCGGAATCGGGTTTTTCGACCATATGCTGGCGCAGATTGCCAAACATTCGTTAATTGATATGAACATAACCGTGAGCGGTGATTTACACGTCGATGAACACCACACAATAGAGGATACAGGACTTGCAGCAGGTGAATGTATTCGGAAAGCACTCGGCGATAAAAAAGGTATTGAACGTTATGGTTTTGTGCTACCGATGGATGAAGCACAGGCACAGGTTGCACTCGATCTGGGCGGACGACCGTTTTTTAAATTTGAGGGATCATTTGTACGGGAGCGGGTTGGTGAGTTACCGACCGAACTCGTAGAAGATTTCTTCCGGGCATTTGCCGACGGCTTGCGGGCAAATCTCCATATATCATTTGACGGAAGAAATGATCATCATAAAATCGAGGCAATATTTAAGGCAGTTGCCCGAACTTTGAGAGACGCAGTCCGGATCGATACGCGTGCAGAGGAAGCGATCCCTTCGACTAAGGGAATATTATGATTGGTGTAATTAATTACAAAGCAGGAAATATCACATCGGTATGTAATGCACTTGACTCTATCGGAGCGGATCACATTGTGTCAGATGAAATTTCGCAGCTCGATAAGGCAAAAAAAATCATCATACCCGGTGTCGGAGAGGCACACAGCGCGATGACTTCACTTCGTGAGCTGGGTTTGGTCGACTGGCTGCAAGAAGTTCAGGTCCCGTTCCTCGGTATTTGTCTCGGGATGCAGGTTTTATTTACCCGGTCGGATGAACGTGATACTACCTGTCTCGGAGTCATCGACGGTACGATTCGCCGTTTCATTACGAACGAGACAACAGAAAAATTAAAAATACCGCATATGGGATGGAACACGGTCGAATTGAAGAGTGAGAATCCTCTATTTGCTAAAATTCCATCAGGATCATACTTTTACTTTGTTCATTCATATTATGCTCCGATGGTAAATGAAACGACTGCCACAACAGAATACGGAGCATACTTTTCATCTGCGATCCGGAAAGATAACTTCTACGGTGTGCAATTTCACCCGGAGAAATCAGGTAATCAGGGACTTCAGATACTAAGGAATTTTATTGACTTATGTTGATTATACCGGCAATAGACATATATGAAGGTAAGGCGGTTCGACTGAAGCAGGGAGATTTCGAACAAAAAACTATATACAATGATGAACCATGGAGTGTCGCGAAGGAATTTTCTGATGCGGGTTGTTCGCTTATACACGTCGTGGATCTTGAGGGAGCCGAACATGGTTCTTTTCGAAATTACGATGTGATCCGGAAGATCGTTGCTGAAGGGGATGTTCATATACAGGCAGGTGGAGGAGTACGAACAGAAGATGATGCATCCCGGTTATTCGATGCAGGTGTGGAGCGTGTCGTGGTGGGCAGTATTGCCGTGAAGAATCCCAATACGATCGGGGCGTGGATTGAGCTGTTCGGGTATAACCGCATTGTAATAGCAATTGATGTTAAGAACGGAGAGGTTGCACACAGCGGATGGAAAGAAACAATAAAAAATGATCCGGTTGAAATAATGAAGAGACTTGGCGATCTTGGCGCGAGCATATTTCTCTGCACTGATATAAGCAGAGACGGGATGCTTACCGGACCTAATATTTCATTATACAAAGAAATATGCAAACAATTTCCTGATTACGAAATCATTGCATCAGGAGGAGTATCTTCGAACGATGATATAGCACTGCTGGAAAAAACCGGTGTCTCGGGTGTGATCGTAGGAAAAGCATTATATGAAGGAAAAATACAATTAACAAATAAATAATAATGTTAACAAAGAGAATTATTCCGTGCCTTGATGTCAAAGATGGCAGAACCGTGAAAGGCACTAAATTTGTCAATCT
>PWXV01000340.1 GCA_003568415.1 Ignavibacteriales bacterium | reverse complement strand
CAATATTCCATCTGAAAAAATTTCAGATTCATCTGTCATAAATTGCAGTCGTCCTGACAGTTCAGTCAGCACAACACCGTCATCATGACAGCAATGCAGATACTAATACCAGATAAAAAAACCTCGACTGCACCCGTATCTTATTATAATTCAACCACTTATATCTACACGACACATACTCACCATACCTTTGGCACACCAGTTGCTATATACCTATTGTGAAAAAACCTAATAAACTTTAACAAATACATTCAAAAGGAGGACTGGCTATGTTAGTACGAGTCAGAAATTACCCCGCAACAAATCCATGGTTGAATGATATCGTGGATTTTGATCGAAACATTCAGAATGTTTTTGGCGATATGTTTGAAACATTTCCGGTATCACGAACCAGACACTATCCGCGATTCGATCTTGCAGAGTACGAGAATGAAAGTGTCATCATTGCGGAAATGCCTGGTGTTCGCAAAGATGACCTGAAAATTTCAATTGAGAACGGTTACCTGACAATTTCAGGCGAGCGCAAGCCATACGATATGCCGGAAGGTTCAAACTGGATACGAAATGAAATCCGTACCGGTAAATTCACCCGTTCAATAGAGTTACCGCATGCAATAGAAGCGGACAAAATTTCAGCAGAAATGAAAGACGGTATCCTTCGTATTGAGTTACCGAAAGCTGAAACAATTAAACCACGTGAAATCAGAATTAAATAAAAAAGGGAGCATCTGATGACACGGAAAGAAATAATGAAACAACCGGAAAAAAGTCAATCAGCGATACAACCACGGTCATTTTATGAACGACGAATCGTTCCTCCGGCAAACATAGTGGAAGAGGCAAATCAGTACACTGTCCATGTTGATATGCCGGGTGTGAATAAAGAATCTGTTAAATTACAAGTTGATGCAGATACACTTCGTATTCAGGGAAGTACGGGCGATTATCATCAAGAAAACGCTAAACTGCATAAACGCGAAATAATTCCGACTACTTATGAACGCGAATTTCAACTTGGTAAAGAGATCGACCGTTTAAAGATCAACGCAGAGTATGACAACGGTGTTTTAACAATAACGTTACAAAAACATGAAGCTGTTAAACCAAGGGAAATCCCCATTAAATAATTAACCGTAAACCATTAACTAATAAGAGGAGGTGTCAAATATGGCATTAACACGTTGGAATCCCACAAGCGATCTTGCAACAGATCTCTTTGATATGCAGCGTGATATGAACCGGATGTTTGATACCTTCTTCCGTGGCGGTATGCAGGATGAAGGGAACTACTATCGCACAGGCTGGACACCGGCCATCGACATAGCGGAGTATGAGCGGGAGTATCAGGTTCGCGTCGAGCTGCCGGGTGTCAGCAAAGACGATGTAAAAATCACGATGCAGGGTAACATCCTCACGATTCGCGGTGAGAAAAAGCAGCACGAGGATCCGAAAGACCTGAACCTGCACCGCAGTGAGCGTTGGTTCGGTACATTCCAGCGTTCATTCACACTGCCGACAACCGTTCAGAGCGATAAGATCGAGGCGAACTATGAGAACGGTATCTTGACCATCACATGCCCGAAAGCGGAGGAAGCAATTCCGAAGTCGATCGATGTGAAGGTCAAGTAACGCAACAGGTGCCTCCCCTCTAATGGAGGCACCCACGCGTCGTTGAAAAATTAAAAAGCCCCGGAGAGCGGGGCTTTTTTTGTTTATGGATTATTTGTGCATAAGGTTTTTTAATAAACATATACTCATACTCCAACCACTATCTTCAATAAATATAAGCTACACTATTATGCGATACTACTCTCCAATAAACAAACGTGTAATTTCTTTTGCCAATTCAAGATGCTGCACACCCCGCGTATTCGCGAGCGATGCATAGAGCACACCTTCATCCGGATAAAAGAAAAGGACTCCGCCCCCTCCCATTGCTCCTCCGGTATGCCATATAACACGTTTACCGGTCTCTTCATCCTCATCGATGCGCCAGCCAAGTGCATAATCTAACGTATCCCCTTCGGTTGTTACCTGAGGCGTAAACATTTCTTCGAGGGATGCCGGTTGGAGTATATCACCTTTCAATAGTTGAGATGCAAAATGAATCAGATCTTCTGCGGTAGCAACCAGTCCGCCCCCGGCCCACTTATTACTATTATCTACAAACGGAGCATTGTATGTGTCATCATCCCGGGTAATATAAAAAGACGCAAGGTGTGGGATTACCATCTCTGATTTTTCAGGCGCAAGTGAAGGCAGCTCATGTGGTAGCGTAATTCTATTTTCAAGCAATTCGAGAAACGGCGTGCGGGCAGCTGCTTCGATTACTGCGCTTGCAAGCGTATAGCCGTATGTCGAATATGAATATTTTTCACCGGGGTTAAACAGGAGCGTGTCGTCGGCAAATGATTCCAGAGGTGTCAGCAAAGACCGATATCGTCTATTGCTCAAAAATTCATCGCCCCGGTAATGCCGAATTCCCGATGTGTGGGTAAGTAAATGCCTCGTCGTTATCGCCCCCCGTTTTCCAGGATATATTGGTAAATACTCCTGTATCGGCAAATCAAGATCGAGAGCGCCCATCTCAACGAGCATCATTGCAAGTACTGAAGCGAACGGTTTGGAGATTGACGCAATCCGGTATACCGTATGTGACCCCGCAGGGACCATGTGCTGAAGATTGGCATGACCAAAACCATCAGACCATAGTAATTCATTGTCGACCGCTATCGCTGCAGATAGGCCGGGTACATTGTTTTCCTCAACATATTGAGTAAGAATAGTCTTTGCCTTTTCAAGATTTTCTTCGATTGTAATGCCGGAAGGTTCGTCGGCAGCAACGGGGTTGACAACCATTGCAAATAATAATAGTACTATTGCATACCATTTCATATTTTTATTCATATTTCCTCCCTCTGATACTTATAATCTATAGTTATCTTGCTGGATTTTTATGAGTTTTTTAGCGAGTGCGGTAATAGGATTGACAAGGGTAATCTCGCGATAAGATTCGCCGTTAAAAACAACCGATAATTCCGTACATCCTAAAATCACTATTGTAATATTCAGCTCTTTATAGAAGTTAAATGCTGAATCAAGGTGCTCTCTCGCATGTTCGTGTAAATAACCTAATACTTTTATTCCATACTCATCATCATATATACTGCGATGCACAGCGTCCTGCAATTGCTCGTCTTCGGGAATAATAACTTCATACTTATGGTTCAATCCATAGCTGGGGAATAATTCACTTTTATATGAACCTTTTGTTGCAAGGACTCCAACCTTCCCGCTGTCAGGATTTTTATCCTTTATCGTTTTGAATGTTTCGTCGACCATATTGACAAGAAACATATCTTTTAAATCGTTTATTCCTGATTTGATAACCGAAAAAATCGGGTTTGCATGTGCTGTGTTACACGGTATCCCGATATACCGTGCACCGGTTGCGTAAAGTGTTTTGATTTGATTAATTATTTCATACGCGGGGTTAACAGAGGTATTGCCCAGCAAGAATTCAGTTCTGTCTGAAATGGCATGCGGTGCGCTTATACTCAGTACCGGGGGATAGTCCTGATCACTGTTGGCGCGCGTGGAACGCAATATTGCCTGCTGCAATGCTATCCCGGCATACGGACCGACTCCCCCGACTATACCTATGCTATTCTTCATACTATTCTAAATTAAAACAGCTAAACCGACAGCAGTTATGGACAGAACTAGAAATCCTATGACCACCGAAAACCAGAATTTAGAACCGAGACCGGTTACACCTCCTCGTCTTCTGAATAGCCATTCCACTACCGCATTACAAAGCATCACAAAAATTCCCACTCCAAAAAGAATAATAACAAGCTGGAACCAGGAATCTATGCCCCTCCGTAATTCGATAAGAAAGAGTGAAATGATTCCAAGTAATAAACCAAACACTCCGCTCAACCATATGATAAGCTGTCGTTGTTGATCAATGTTCAGGTTAAAATATCGTAAGTAATCCATAATTTTTCACTTTCCCTTTATCAATTCCTCGGCAATCTGCACTGTATTGGTCGCCGCTCCTTTACGAAGATTATCGGAGACCACCCACATATTCAGGCCATTTTTTATACTCGGATCTCTCCGAATTCTACCGACAAATACGTCATCCTTATCCTCAGCTAAAATCGGCAAAGGATACCGGTTTGTTTCCACATCATCTATAACCGTAACACCCGGTGCGTCGTGAAGTAAATTGCGTATATCTTCTAATTCGAATTTTTTCCCGAGTTGCACGTTGACTGCCTCACTATGCCCACCTATAACCGGTATTCGTACACACGTTGCGGTCAGTTCAATTTTTTTATCATCCATGATTTTCTTTATCTCGTTTACCATCTTCCATTCTTCTTTCGTACTGCCATCATCCATAAAAATGTCGATATGCGGTATCGCATTAAATGCTATCTGATATGGAAAGGTGTTCTCTTCAAGAGTTTGATTCTTCAGCTCGGCTTCGAGCTGATCCACACCTCCCTGACCGGCTCCGGTAACCGATTGATAGGTGCTGACAACCACACGTTTTATGCCATACCTTTCATACAGCGGTTTTAACGCCACCACCAGTTGTATCGTAGAGCAATTGGGATTTGCAATAATACCTTTATGTTTGAATATTTTTTCCCGGTTTACTTCGGGGACGACAAGCGGTACTTTCCTTTCCATTCTGAAAGCACTGCTGTTATCGATAACTGTTGTTTTTCTTTTGACCGCTTCCGGTGCAAACTTTTTGCTGATCGATCCGCCGGCAGAAAAAAGTGCTATATCTATTTTGCGAAAAGCATCCGGAGTAAGCAGTTCGACTTTAATGGGTTTGTTTTTGAACGTAATCTCTTTGCCTGCAGACCGCCCGGATGCGAGGGGTAAAAGTTCCCTGACGGGGAAATCACGTTCCTCCAGTATCTGCAGCATCTTTCTACCTACCAATCCTGTCGCACCGACGACAGCAACATTGTATTCTTTCATATACCCTCACGCTCCGCAAAATATTTTTCGATTGCATCTACCAATTTCGCCGCTCCAAACCGGTACGGATCGGTTGCCGGTAAGCCGGTCAGGTCTTCATAATTATATGCAGCATCTAGTGCTTCACGCTCCGATAATCCCCAACTGTTAATTCCTATACCAATTACCTTTGTGGGTTTATAAAATTCAACCAAGGACTCATGCCAATCAATGAGTTTCTTTAAATCGGGAAAAGGTTTTCTATAATCTTGATCGACATCACGGCCTGCGATATGACACAGGATCATTGCATCAGGCATAGTACCGTGCAATAATCCTAACGCCACACCCGAATACCCCTGGTGGGTTAGTGAACCCTGCCCTTCAACAAGTAAGTATTCCGTATCCGGTTGCGTAGATCGCTCTATTTCAAGTTCAATTGATCCTGCTATAAAATCACTGATAACAGCATCAATGGCAATACCGCGCCCGGCTATTATAATTCCGGTCTGCCCTGTGGCTACAAACACAGAGTTATGGTTTCGTTTTTCCATCTCCCGTTGTATCTCTATCGATGCAGTCATCTTACCAATATTGATATCAGTACCGACAGTCAAAATTGTTTTTGGTTTGCGTTGTTCCCATAATCCCCGGGCAACGACATTATACTCATCCGGAATTTTTCGCAAATCTACAATTTCAACTCCGTATTCACGTGCGGCCGCAATCAGCTCTGGTATATCACAGAGCAAAGTATGTAAACCGCTTATAATGTGTAATTTATTTTCAAGCACTTGCTTTAACAACGGGATCCAGTCACCGGATAATTTACCGCCACCGGGCGCAATTCCGATGAGCAGAATATTAGGTTGTAACTGCATTCCCTCTTCAAGCGTTCCAACGACCGGTATATCACCACCACACCCGATAATTTTTTGCGCAGTTGCTCCCCGATGTTTACTATCGATTACACCGACAACAGTTTCTGGTTGATATCGAATGACAGCATTGGCAGTTTTTGAAGTTAATTGTCCAAATTTCCCTTCCGATAGAATAAGTATCTTTCTGTCCTGTGGTAAATTATCAAAATACATATACTATCAACCTGCAAAAAACTGTACAATAAAAACAAATGGGGATGCGACGGTTTCAATGATAGTCATAAATATCCCTCTGAATGTCGGATTATTCAGGAGGAGTAATACAATAAAAATCCCGAGAAATCCGATTCTGCGATAATTATCACCGAGTTCCTGAGGAAGTACAGAAGCAAGAATGTGCGATCCATCGAGCGGAGGAATGGGCAACATATTGAATACTGCAAGGATAACATTTAAATATATGCCATTTACCATCAATTGAACAAAAAATTCAGTTGTTCCGGATAGTTCACCCTGTGATAGCATTAATACTATGCCGGTAATTACCGAGAACACGAAAGCAAGTGCTATATTCGATGCCGGTCCCATAATCGACACAAGAATATCATCACGTCTGAAATTACTAAAGTTTGCGGGGTTAACGGGTACAGGTTTTGCCCATGCAATAAAAACCCGGCCGGCAACGATCACCGAAACCAGCGGAACCAGTATCGATCCCACCAGGTCTATATGCGGTATCGGATTTGCCGTTAACCTGCCGGCTCGTTTTGCCGTCGGGTCGCCGAGCCGCAATGCAGTGTAACCATGCGCCACTTCGTGTACGATTACAGAAATCAACAGTATTGGTAATATTAGTAAAAAATCAGTCATGGACGAGGATGATATTGTATATGAATCTGTTTTAAATATGAACGATCAATATGCGTATAAATTTGTGTCGTTGAAATATCGCTGTGTCCGAGTAATTCCTGCACTGCCCGTAAATCTGCACCGGCTTCGAGCATATGCGTTGCAAATGAGTGCCGCAATATATGCGGATAAATCCGTTTCTTTAGCCCAGCGCTCTTTGCAGCTTCCTGTATTATATTCCATACCGAGACGCGGCTAATTGGAGTACCGCGTCGATTTAAAAAAAGCACATCGTTTGTTCGCTTTTGCTTTATTAATCCCGGCCGATTTTCGGTGAGATACCGCTGAATCCACTCAAGAGCAATTCGGCCGATCGGTACTATCCGTTCTTTCCCACCTTTACCACGCACCCGCAGTACCCCTTCCTGTGTCATCAATTGTTGCCGGGTTATCCCCACAAGCTCTGACACCCGTATTCCTGTAGCATATAAACATTCGAGCATTGCACGATTGCGTATCCATAATCCCGATTCATCTACCGGTATATTTTCTATAAGTGAAATAACCTCATCTACCGACAGCGTATCGGGTAATTTTCGTGTACTTTTCGGACTTTCGATTAATTCTGCAGGATTCGACTGCCCTCCCTCTTCTTCAAACAGAAATGTGTGGAATCCACGAATTGAAGACAGTGCCCGGTTTATTGTTGCTGTTTCCAATCCCTTCGCTTTAAGCTTCGATATATACCGGGAGATATCTTGTTCAGTAACCTCTGAAAAATTTGTAATACCCGATGATTCAAGATATTGCGTATATGAATCAAGATCCCGCCTATAATTTTTCAATGTATTCTGTTAAAGGCCTTTTTCGACTTTCAAATAATGAACATAAGACTGCAATTCCTGCATACAGTTTAGGGCACCAAGGTAGATTTTTAATTACTCTTTTACATTAGGATCAGCGGTCGTTTCCTCAGGCGGCATAGCTCCGGTTTCGCTAAAATCCTTTTTCGACTGTTTTAATTTTTCCTGTTCAATTCGTTCGTCCTCTTTTTCTTTCTCACCCTGACCGGGGTATTTAACTCTGGGGTGATGTATACCGACAAGCACTTTAAAGAATGCTTCTCGTATATTGGTAAGATCTTTAAGCGTCAATTCACATTCATCAAGCTCACCCTCCTCGAAACGTGATTTAATAATGCCGTCGATGGTCGCCTTCAATTTTGCAATTGACGGTTCACTTATCGAGCGCGTAGCTGCTTCGACTGCATCCGCCAGCATAACGATACCGGTTTCTTTTGTTTGAGGTTTCGGGCCCGGGTAACGATAATCGTCTTCATTGATCACATCGTTATCGCTTTTCTTTTCAAGTGCACGATTATAAAAATAGGATATCAAAGTAGTCCCGTGATGCATAGGTATGAATTCAAGAATTTCTTTCGGCAATCCGTGTTTTTTACCGAGATCATAACCATCTTTAACATGCGAGATCAGAATAAGGGAACTCATGCGGGGTGTCAACTTATCGTGCCGGTTTTTAAAGCCCATCTGATTTTCGATAAAGTATTCCGGCTTTAATGATTTACCGATATCGTGATAATATGCACCGACCCGTGCAAGAATAGTGTTGGCCCCGATGACTTCTGCAGCAGTTTCGGCAAGGCTGCCCATTACCAAACTATGATGGAATGTTCCGGGAGCTTTTTGTGATAAATCTTTCAATAATGGATGATTAAAATCGGACAACTCAAGCAGTGTCAGGTCCGTTGTTATTTTCCATACCCGCTCAAAGAAAATTAATAACCCGAATGTAAGGATAGGTGAAATCAATGCATTTGCGCCGGCGAATGTTACTTCCCGTGCCATTTCCATCGGTGTTTCAAAGCGTTCCAATCCGAGTGCGATTATTGCAAGTGCATAGCCAACAAATATGAACAGCATCGACCTGAAAATTTGTGTCCGGTGTTTAATATCACGAACTGTGTATGCGGCAAGTGCACCACCGATAACCGAGACAAGCATAATGGTATAATCATTCCCGCGAATTCCGCCAACAAGGAGCGCTATGGTTACCACACCGTAAAAAGCCAGACGGGAATCAAACATTATCGTTAAAAGCATTGCTGCGGCAGGAACTAAGATTAAATACTCCACGGGTGCATCGACATTTACCGCCTGGGTAAGATACGCAAAAAACACCTGCATGAGAATAATTAATCCAATAAGCGCCAGCTTTGCATTATTATGAAAAACATTTTTTCTGAACAGAAAGAAATATACACCATACAATAGTAACACTATCGAGACGTGTAAACCTTTTCCGGCATACTGTAACCACAGATTAATAGTTCCTCCCCGTTCGGCTTTTGCGCGCCTGAACGAATCGAGCCGAAGTTTTGCATCTTCGGTAATCCGTTCGTGTCGGCTGATAATACGTTCGTTTTCAAGCACAAAGCCGATAGTGCGCGGCACTTCTTCGCGCGCTATCTCCTGTAAGCGGGTTGTTTGATCTTCATCGAAAATGATGTTTGCACGGATGTGAATACTCCCGATTTTTAATGCGGCACCTTGTTTTGCCTCATTGTCGGGAAATTGCTCGATCATTGCTTCTTCGAATGCAGTATTAACCTCCGATATATCATAGAAACGATCCACCGGAGTAATAATTTCGTCGGCATTGCGCCGCAAGGCAATCTCTTCATGCTCAATGTCATATTTTGACTTACTGATAATACCACGACGGAAATATTCTCTGAGCAATGACTCTATCGCTGATCGTAATTCTACAAGTGATGTTATTTCTCCCGTTCCTTCACCCTCTCGTAAACGTATCAATGCTTCCCACTCCTCGGTATTGAATTGCACAGATAAGTCTCTTTTAAAATCTTCAAGAATACGTTCATCCTGTTCAAGCTGCTGCCGTAAATCCGCATCGCGTCGCCTTGTTGATGCTCGCGCCCGGTAATCTATTTCAAAATCAATAGCAACCTTTAATTGCCCGAATAATGAGCGCAAATCGTCTATGACCCGTTCGGCCTCGCGATCCTCTCGTCTAAAGACCCATTTGACTGCTTCCTCGGCCTCCTGTTTCTCGCGTTCATATTGCCGCTCATCCTTATAAATCGGAAATGAAAACGGAGCGATAATATCGTCACTTCCCCAAATCGATCCTATCCGGTATTCAAATTCGATTGATTCACCCCGGGGGAACATTAATACGGTGATAACCACCAGCGCTAAAACTAACAAAACCTTGATAGTTAAGCTGGTATTAAAATCGAAATCCCTCACAGCATTGCGAATATTTTGCATTTTTTCATAAATACTCATAAGTAGTAATATCACTAAAATGAGCGATAGAAGCAAGACAATTGAAATTTTTGTGTGTTGAAGATATTGAAATCCGTGAAAAAAATTTTTATACTACTTCTGCAACCCTGTTCACTGAAAGGAGGGGTTCGGAAAATCATACCTACAATGTTAATATAAACTGCCGGTACCATCCGTACACAATACTCAATATTTACGTTGTAATCCAAACAATGAGACGCTATACTGCGTAATTTTATTGCTGTGACAATCTATAGAATATCCCGGTAAATTCACGGGAGCAGGAAAGGAAGGATCATCATGCAATCTAAAAATACGATTATTACTGTTATCATCGTCATCGTCATCATTGCTTTAATAATTATAATAGCCCGTCGAACCGATGATATCGCAGTAATTGAAAAAAACCGGACTCAAATAGTAGAGCATATGCAGGTGATCGGATCACTTGCATTCGATTATTACTCGAGCGAAATCGATGATGTTGAACGGGGTACTTTTGAAGGGTTTACGCTTCCTGAAGAATATGCCCACACCGATTTTGGCACATTCGAATTAACTACTATTAACCAACAATCTGTAACAATACAAGGTGTTTCTGCACACGAATATGGTGTGGTTCGAGCAAAAATTGACTCCAGTGGCCAGCTTCATGATTGGTCATACACCGGCTATTTCGATACTATACCGGGTAAATACGGCCTGCAGCCATAAATAGCTTACAATACGGGGATATTCATATAGGTAATATCCCCTAATGTAGTAGAGCTTGAACAAGTTCATCGGGATGTTCGAAAAAATCACGGGCACCGCTCTCTTTGGCACGGGAAATAAATGCTTGTTTTTCACGATCATTTTTCGACCAGAGGACAAGCAATCCGCGTACTCCCGCATCCCGCGCTGCTATAAAGTCAGACACAGTATCACCGACGTATACTGTTTCATCAGGTGCTGCTTCCACAGTTTCCACTGCTTGCCGGATACCATGCGGATGAGGTTTTGGGTGTTCTACATCATCATCGACTATAATGATATTAAACTCACCCAATAGTACTTTTGATGAGGTTATTCGCCAGGCGTGTGATGATTTACCGGTCACAATTCCGATAGCGATAGCTTCGTTACGAACGGCTTGCAATAATTCAGGCACCCCGCGATAGATTCCACCAAACAATTCATCATGATAACGCTCATAATAGTGCATCATTACTTTATGCGCATCTTCAAGTCTATCATCACCGATATTTTTTCGTATGAAATGTAATTCTGAGGTAGGTCTCATTGCAATCACCTTTTCTTTTGTAATGTGATCGCCTTGAAAATGACGTAAGGTTCTCCAGTACACCTCCATGTAAAGGTCCCAGGTATTGATTAGTGTTCCATCGACATCGAAGAGAATACAACGCGGTTTCATTGAATAAACAAATAAACGATTCGTTATGTGTTATGTACTGTTAGCGGTATGGTAACCTGGTCTGTCTCACGACCTGCAGCCTCATCAAATCGGAATAACACAAGTTGAAATGAGGAACCGTCAGGTATATCTCCGGGGATCTCAATTTCTGTCTCATAATATCCCCAGTCAAGCGGTGACGCAGTGAGTGTTCCGCCAATTTTTTGCACCCGGTTCTCGCTATCGATAATTTTGTAATAAACATTGCCATCAGGAATTAATGCAACCCCTGATAATGAGAATACTCTTGCAGTTTCCGAGTTTGGTGCAGGATCAAATACCTTAATAGAATTTGACGATACCCGAATGTCTCCGAGTGAATCAATGCCCCGTAATCTGGTAACACGTGACGGACGGTCATTCCCTGCTGGTACTATGTTTACAGAAATATCAGTGAGCCGGATCGCGGCAATATCATGCGGATAGGTAATCACCTGTGTTACCATCGCATCAGGCGGTGGTCGTGTAAACCTGACTCTTACGTCAATAACTTCTTCTGATCGTCTCGTAGCATCCATAATTCGAACATCATACCCTCCTGTCGGACGCTGTCCCCGTGCAACAAGAATATATGTGGTATCACCGTGTTCTTTTGTATCGGCAAATCCGGTAACTGATAACAACAAGCTTGTATCTATCCACCGGGCAACGGTTTCAGGTACATCGCGCCGGTTAACCCGTAGCAATTCGATTCGCCTATCACGGGATGGCACTACTAAAACTCCTTCCTCGTTTTCGTAAAATTCACCATTCCGACCTGTCATTTCACCTGTTCGCGGTGTACACGATACTGCAAAAAACAAAAATACCACAGCACAGGTCAGTGAAACTATATGTTGCATGTCCCTATCTCTCTTCTTTTTTCCCTCCGGTCATTGCCTCATCGACAGTCGTATAGATAGAAAAAACACGGTCCAATTGTGATATTTTTATCAATGATGCGACATTATCGGTTAAACCGACAAGCTTTACAACACCTCCGTTTTCACGCATCTGACGTTCAGCGAATAACAATGAACTTAACCCGCTGCTATCACAAAACTGTACTTCACTTAGATCAATAATTAGTTCTTTAATTGCTGAAGTACAGATTATCAGGAATTCACCCTTGAGGTCGGGTGCAAGTTTTGCATCGAGTCTTTTCTCATACAGCGAAAGTATGAGTTTTCCGTTTTTTTCCTGTACATCAAATTTCATAGATTCACTCTTAAAATTTTTCGAGAAATTCACATAATGAATTATATGCTGTTTGTTTATTTTGACCGGATCCATACCGGAATTGTATATTATAGAAATAATCTCCGTAATCTTTTGTAAATCCTACCCGATATCGTGAAGCAATTCTTTTACTAAGATATGCAGCAAAAAGTACAAATCCAAAATTCAGGTCGATCACAAGGTCATATTTACGCTTTGTGAATCGATTTACAAATGCTTTTTTTGGCAGAAAGAAATAATTCATATCACTTTCTTTGACCCGAACAACCTGCGCGATGGTATGCTGGCTCACACGGTTAGCCGAATGTGTTGAGGCAATGACAATACAATTTTGTCCGTGGAATTTTTTTTCCAAAAACTTTACAACTGTTAAGGCAAACTCGGATGATTGTGCATCTTCCGGCATAATCACAAGGGCATTTTTTGATGTCGAATAAAAATTTGTTAACTCCTGTTGAGTATCCTTGGACCACCGCACAGATACGATACCATAACTGATACCGATATACTTTCGTAATGATTTTAGCATGTAGTTATTATTCTTTCACCATATTTAAAAAATCATCTTCCTGTAATACTTGTATGTTAAGTTCGCGGGCTCTGGTTAGTTTTGAACCGGCATCGGTACCCGCAATCAGGAAATCCGTATTTTTGCTGACTGATGAGGTCACTTTACCACCGAGTGATTCAATTAAATCTTTCGCCTCGTCACGAGTATAGGATTCAAGCGCACCGGTCAATACAAATGTCTTGCCTTGAAGTTTCCGATTACTTTTTTGGGGTTGTTTTGATTCAAGCTGAAGCCCGGCTTTCGACAGACGTTCAATCATTTCAACGTTATTATTTTCTTTGAAAAACTCCACAACGCTTTGTGCAATCCGCGGACCAATTTCCCGTATTGCAGTTAATTCTTCTTCACTTGCATTTTGTAATACATTGATTGAACCGAATTCTCCGGCCAATACCCTGGCAACTCCTTCCCCAACGTGACGTATGCCTATAGCGTAAAGTACTTTTTCAAACGGACGTTGTTTACTCTTTTCGATCGCATTGAGAAGATTTGTCGAGCTTTTTTCACCCATTCGCTCAAGCGACAGGAGATCATCCTTTTTTAACTCATACAAATCGGCAGGTGTTGTAACTAATTTTTTATTTATGAGCTGATCTATAATCGCTTCACCGAGTCCGTCAATATCCATTGCCTGTCGGCTGACAAAATGTTGTAATTTTCCCCGGATTTGAGCCGGGCATTCTGTGTTTAAACAGTAGTGATTTGCCTCTCCTTCAAGCCTTTTAATTCTGGAGTTACAAACAGGACATGTCCCGGGGAATGTAAATTTCTTTGTTCCCTTCGGCCGCTTATCCTTTTCAATTCCGGTTATCTTTGGAATAACATCTCCACCCTTTTCAACAATAACCGTGTCACCCACCCGGATATCGAGCCGCCCTATTTCATCCGCATTATGAAGGGTGGCTCGTTTAACGGTCGTTCCGCCGAGCAAAACAGGTTCGAGATCGGCGACGGGTGTAATGGTACCAACACGCCCCACCTGCAGCACAATATTTTTTATTTTACTTGTTGCCTTTCGCGAGGCAAATTTATATGCCGTTGCCCACCGCGGACTTTTCGCAATTGAGCCAAGTTTGTCCTGCTGCCGGAGCGAATCAACTTTTACCACAACACCATCTACCTCATACGGAAGCTCTTCACGGTTTTTTTCCTCTTCCCGGTAAAATGATATGACATCCTCTATCGATTGACAACGTGAAAACTTTTTATTTACCGGCAATCCCATCTCAAGCATCATCTGCAATCGTTCATAATGACTACCACTTTCGATTTCCTCTCCCAATAATTGATATGCATAGAATCTCAATCGACGATCTGCGACAATTCTTGAGTCTTGCAGTTTCAGTGTGCCGGCAGCGGCATTCCGGGGATTTGCAAACAATTTCTGTCCCTGCTCCTCGCGGTACCTATTCAAAGATAGAAAATCCT
>PWXV01000322.1 GCA_003568415.1 Ignavibacteriales bacterium | reverse complement strand
GTCGAGAACCAGCTCCACACGAAGCACACCGTGTGTCGACGGGTGCTGCGGCCCCATATTGATGACCATTTCTTCGGTTCGTAATTCAGGCATAGTCGAGAACTCTTAATAATCTGTTTTAATACGGTACTTTCATACCGCGATAATATTCCTGTACTTTATAATCTTTACGTAACGGATATCCATCCCAGTCATCCGGACACAGAATACGCCGGAGATCCGGGTGCCCATCGAACATAATACCTACCATGTCGTACGCTTCCCGTTCGTGCCAGTTTGCCGTTTTCCAGACCGATTCAATCGAAGGCACATGCGGGTTATCTTCGGGGACAATACATTTTAATGTTAGTGAATGTTTCTTACGAGTGGAATTAATATGGTAGGTAACACCGAGAGTGTTCTCTTTTTGATAATGCACACCGCTCAGACACATCAGATAATCGAAATCAAGATCGTCATCATCACGTAAAAATTTCGTAACGTCTCTTATTGCATCCGGTGTGACAATAATCCATGGTACTACTTTTCCGTCTTCTTTAAACTCAATCTTCTCTTCTCCGAACCTCTCTTTTAAAATCGCATAAATTTCTTCGGGAGCTTTCATCTGTGCTACTATTTACATTTTCTGATGGATTTACATTGAAGTTTACTGATTCATTAAGCAGTTTTTTTCTTTGCAAGACTTTCGGAGCGGATCTTTTCGTGTAGTTTTAAAAATCCTTCCAACAACGCTTCGGGGCGCGGCGGACATCCGGGCACATACACATCGACCGGGATCACACGATCAACCCCCTTTAAAACATGATATCCATGTTCCCAATACGGACCTCCGCAGGTAGCGCATGATCCCATACTGATCACATAGCGCGGTTCGGACATTTGCTCGTATAATCGCTTTATCCTTGGTCCCATTTTAATTGTTACCGTCCCGGCAACGATCATCACATCGGCCTGACGGGGCGATGAACGCGGAATAATACCAAACCGGTCGAAATCATAGTGGGATGCAGCGGTCGCCATCATCTCAATGGCACAGCAAGCCAAACCGAACTGCATATACCATATTGACGATAAGCGTGCCCAATTAAACGCTTTATCGAGAGAAGTGATAATTATGTTACTATCTTCAAATTTCTTGTCGAGCAAACCCATACTAAACTCCGGTTTCTATTGTATCACATATCGTCAGGCAACGACTTCTTCGCGTTCTTGTTGCCGCACCTTCTCTTCAATGACACCAATTCCTTTCTCGTAACGCGGAATACGTGGTTCAGGTTTATCCCACCTGAGATCTCCTTTTCCTAATTCATATGCAAAACCGATAAAGATGAGTGAGACAAATACCACCATTGCACCGAAAGCATACCATCCAAAATCCTGGTAGACGACTGCCCACGGGAATAACAATACAACCTCCACATCAAAAATAAGAAAAAGTAATGCAACCACGTAAAATCTTATATTAAAACGTATCCAGGAATTGCCAACGGGATCTTCACCGCATTCATAGGTAGTCAATTTTTCAAAGGAAGGTCTGTTCGGTCGTAGAAGCCACGCTGCAAATAACCCACCTGCAACAAATACTATCCCGATTAACAAAAACAGAAAAACATAACCAAACTCTGTAAGCATATGATCACATCCTTATTGCGTGCGGTTTATTCATGCAGGTACACCTAAAAAGTTAGTTCAAGATACAAAGGTAATATGTAAAAAGCAACTCAGTGAAACTTTTTCATAGTACATTTTGTTACGCACATCTTATTTTTCTCTTCTATTTATATTAACGCATGCCTAGAATGAAAAGTGCAACTATGATGGTGAGGATTTATCCGGATGCCAGGGTACATCACTCTGACCTGCACGAACATTTGCAACCCGTGCAAGGACAAATAGCAAGTCAGATAACCGGTTTAAATATGGAAGTACATATTTATTAACCTCTTCCTGCTTTGATAATTCAAACGTTTCACGCTCGGCACGCCGGCATACAGTCCGGGCAAGATGCAATGAAGCGGCACAGTGCGTACCGCCAGGAAGAATAAAATATTGCAGCGGCTCGAGTTCTTTCTCATGCAGGTCGATCTCTTGCTCGAGCCGCTCACTATCTGCTTGTTTAATACGTACCGTCTTCGCTTCCAATACACCAAGCGGTGTTGCAAGGTCCGCGCCGACTATGAAGAGTTCTTTTTGCAGTTGCTGTAATACCGCAATAAGAGGTTCATTATCGGATGATGCGATCGCAACACCGATAATGGCATTGAGTTCGTCGACAGTCCCATACGCGTGTATCCGTAAGGAGCTTTTTAAAACCCGCTTACCCCCAAACAGGGATGTCTCTCCCTCATCACCGGTACGTGTATAGATTTTCATTTTTTATTGCTCATTTCGGCAAGTGTATCGAAGAAATAAGCTGATGTCTTCACTCCGTTGTGGAAGTTTTCAAGATGCATATGTTCATCCGGTGAGTGCGGATTATCTGTCGGCAGACCGAATCCGAGCAGCACCGGAGTTGCTTTCAACATCTGTTGAAAGGTAACGACTATTGGTATTGAACCACCTTCACGCTGGTAGAGCGGCTTTTTGCCGAATCCTTTTCGCAATGCTTCGGTTGCTGCCTGTACGCCAAAGCTATCGATAGGTGCAAGGGCGGGTTTGGCTCCGTGCATTTCGTGTAATTCAACGGTAACGTTTTTCGGAGTTATTTCTTTGATATGTTTTTTGAACAATCGTGCTATCTTCTTCGAGTCCTGATTCGGGACAAGGCGCATGCTAATTTTTGCGTGGGCTTTTGATGGAAGTACGGTTTTGGCTCCCTCGCCGGTAAAACCACTCCACATTCCGTTTATCTCAAATGTCGGCCGTGCCCATACACGCTCGAGGGTGCTATATCCTTTCTCACCAAAAAGCTCTTTTACACCAAGTTGTTTTGCATACTTCTTCTCATTAAACGGCAGCTTGGCAAATGCTTCACGTTCTTTCTTCGTAAGCCGGAGCACATCATCATAGAATCCTTTGATTTTGATTTTACCATTTTTATCCTTCAATGATGCGAGCATTTCAGCAAGTGCTTGAGCGGGGTTTTGCACCGCACCACCGAACGAACCCGAATGCAGATCGCGATTCGGACCGGCCATATCAATTTGAAAGTAAGAAAGACCGCGCAATCCGTAGCAAATTGTCGGCACACCTTTGGCATACATTGCCGTATCCGAAATCAGGACAATATCAGCTTTCAACTTTTCTTTGTTTTCACGCACAAACTTGTCAAGATTAGCCGAACCGATTTCTTCTTCCCCTTCGATAACCATTTTGAGATTAACGGGCAAGCTACCATTCTGCCTCATATATGCTTCAACGGCTTTAAAGTGGGTGAACACCTGTCCCTTATCATCGGTTGTACCGCGTGCATAGATGTCGCCGTTACGAAT
>PWXV01000319.1 GCA_003568415.1 Ignavibacteriales bacterium | reverse complement strand
TTATAAGCAAACCCATCAAAATCATAATCCATTTTAATGAGTTTGTGTTCAACAAGTTCCGTAATGATTCCCGTGGCTGCGACATTGTCCGGTTCATATACAAAGTGAACTTCAGATCCCTCCTGCCAATCGGATTTTATAAAAGCATTTTCGTCAAACTCGCTCCCGAGAACTTTGGCATATTTCGGGTTCGTTATGACATCCCAAACCGTTGCTGCAGATGCATTGATATTGATGTCCAAGGACAGTGAATTTGAATTGTCCGTAATATCGCCTTCATTTTGCCCCACACGCAACTGCCATGCTAACTGCCATGATACACCGAACCGGTCGTTAACCCATGCATACTTTTCACTGAACGGATACTCGCCGAGCGGCATGAGGACTTCACCGCCTTCCGACAGTTTTTCAAACAGCATATCGACTTCATCTTCGGTTTCGCATTGTACGAAAATCGATATAGAGGGGGTGAACGTAAAAGGATGCTCCCCGGGGCTGTCGATTGCCATAAAGGACCGTCCGCTTAGCGTAAAAGTTGCATGATTCACGCTCCCTTCTTCGCCCTGTTCCCCGGGTCCGTAGCGGGTTATGTTGACGATCTCCGATTCCGGAAACAGCGAAACGTAAAAGTTGACCGCTTCTTCCGCATTTCCTTCGAACATAAGGAAAGTGGTGATCTTCTCGTTCGTTGTTTGACCTGTTGCGAGATGAATTGAAAAAAGGACAGCGAGCGATATAACGATGTATTTCCTCAGAGGTGACGCCTGTTTAATTTTCATCTGGTTTCCTCCCGTATTTTATTTTGTAAAGAAGAGTTTACTTACATTGAATACTCCGGTTGCATCGTGCTGTATATTTCACCCCACCCGGGGAGTTGACCACCATCGAGAAGTGCTTCCAGACGATCAAGAAATGCATGCCATCCGGGAGCATAACCGCGGGCATCCGGGATTTTCAATCCGGAATTGATCAGACGAAGTATCGTTGTATCACCGTCGGTAGTTAATTCAAAACGGATGATTGTTTTCCCGGTATTCGGTGAGTCATCTTCATATTCGAAAGTGTGCGGTGGATCCCACACCCGTATTATCCCTTTGCTTTTCCTTACCTCGGCAGGAGCCGGTGGTCCTTCCGCAATTGTTTCTATTCTTCCGCCTTCTTTCGGTTCAAGTGATGTCGGGCCGAACCATCTTTCCCGTTGTGCGGGATCGGTAATTGCAGTCCACACGGTCCCGACCGGATGGGGTAGGCGCCTTTCAAAAGTAATGGTCGCTGTGTTTCCGTCGGTTGAAATCGTGCCGGCGGGTTGTTTCATAAGTCCTCCCTGAATTTATTTCTTTTTATTATCCTCCTCAGCAAGTAAAGTTTCGAGCGCGTCCAGTTTTTGGGTCCAGAACCGCTCATAATAGCTGAGCCATTTGTGCACTCTGGAAAGTCCTTTTGGGTTCAATTTGCAAATGTGTGTACGCCCGCGTACGGTGCGTTCAATGAGTTTCGCCCGTTCGAGTACGCGAATATGCTTTGATGCAGCCGCAAGCGACATATCATACGGCGATGCGAGATCGCTCACCGTGCGTTCATGCTCTGCAAGCTGACGGACCATCGCCCGGCGAGTGGGATCCGACAGGGCGTGAAATACGGCATCAAGATCGTATGAGTGATTGTTAACCATGTGGTTGAATATAATATCTTGAATTTTAAATGTCAACCTTTTGGTTGAATTATTTTTATGAACGTAGCATATGCTCTTGACATTTAAAATTTTATGGCCTACATTATTTAGGAGTCCTAATTAATGTATCGCTCACATATATAACGGGAGGAAACTATGGCGACCACCACTGCAATAAGCGGTTACACCTATGGAACAATGGATGTTCCGGAGTCCCCTGTCACGATGGGGGATTTCGAATTGCTCAAGAAAACCGTTCTCTTCACCGACGAGGACGTGAAGTATCTCAATATGGCGGGAGAAGTGCTTGAGGATCAAATCGACGATGTGCTCGATCTGTGGTATAATTTTGTCGGATCGAATGAACATCTTGTAAAATATTTTTCATCGGAGAACGGGCAGCCGGTAGGCGAATATCTGGATAAGGTCAGGGTGAGATTCGGACAATGGATTAAAGGTACGTGCGCCGCAAAGTACGATCAGGTATGGCTCGACTATATGTACGAAGTCGGATTGCGTCATCATTCCACAAAAAAGAACAAAACCGACGGCGTGCAATCGGTACCGATTATCCATTACCGGTATATGATTGCGTTTATATATCCTATTACATATACTATTCGTTCGTTTCTTGAGAAGAAAGGACACAGTCCGGAAGACGTGGATAAAATGTACCAGGCGTGGCAGAAAAGTGTTATATTGCAGGATATCATCTGGACGTATCCTTATATCAAAGAGGGAGAATTTTAATACGTGAATTCCATATTCGACTCATCAAATCAGGACAACATCGACCGGAAAATAGCGGTCGGATTCGAACGTATATCGGAAGTACTGAAAACGTTAATCTGGGAAGAAAGCAAACAGACCGGATTAAGTCCGATACAGATACAATTTCTGGTTGCATTGCTGTATGAAGGAAAGAGTGAATGGACGATTGGCGACATCGCATCACGGTTTCAGCTTACACCGGCAACGGTAAGCGATGCGGTGTCGTCGCTTGAGGATAAGGAATTGGCGGTACGTGAACGAAAGCCGGATGACAGACGTACGGTTTATATCCGGTTATCACCGAAAGGAAAGCGGCTCGCAAAAAAGTTGTCGCTATGGGCTAATACCCTGCAACAACAAATTGAAGTACTTGATGAAGAAGAGAAAGGTGTACTCTTACGATCGCTTGTCTCGATCATTTCCGGCTTTCAACACAACGAATTGATCAGCATTGCAAAAATGTGCGTTACCTGTTCGTACTTCCGGCCGAATGTTCATAAAAATTCAACGCAGCCGCATTACTGTGCATACATCGACGAACCGCTTGGAGAACCGGATCTTCGCGTCGATTGTCCGGATTATGAGATGATTGAGGTGTAATAAGTACTTTGGTTACTATCTGTTAACATCGGTTGCTATCGGTTCCAAGCGGTTGCGTTGATGATTGACGCCTGCAAGCAACCGATAACAACCGTTAGTAACCGATATTAACCGTTAGTAACCGATACTTTAAAAGGATTTATAATTCTGTGGGAGGAATTATGTTTTACTTCTATTACGATTACATATGTCCGTATTCTTATCTCGTATCGGAACGGCTTCATCTGCTTGAGCTCGATTACTTCGAACCAATTGAACGCCGCGGCATTGAGTTGCAGACTCATCTGCCACGGGAGGGTATTCCTCTGACCGCTGAGAAGAAATCCGAAATTAAACGGGAAATAGAGGATATACGGTCGCTCAAGAATGGGGTAGAGATCAAACTCTCTCTCCCTCCGGTCGATCCGAACACAAAGTATGCGCTTGCGGCAACATTGCTTGCGGAACAAGCGGGATGCGGATGGGAATTCCACCGCGAGGTGTATCGTGCATACTGGACCGAAGGGAAGAATATCGGCCTGATCCCCATTTTGGCCGGGATAGCAGAGCGGATCGGATGGAAGGATAACAAATTGAACCGGTTGGCGGAAGATGATAAAGTATATAAAGTGAAGAACGATCATCTCAAAGCATTTCGCAAGCTCGGAATCCGGGGCGTTCCGACGATCGACTTCGACGGCAGAGTTGTCAAGGGGGTACGTCCGTACGAGGAGTACAAAAAACTATTATTGGATACGTTATGGGATCAGGAGGTATACGATTGCAGCTGCGAGTAACTTATCGTTCTGCCCTCACCCTGCTCGATCCCGATGAGTTGATCTCTACAATTTCCGGATCCCCGTAATAGCTCACACGCGACGAACCCGATGTCCGTGCTTCGATGGCTTCTTCAGCATAAATACCCGCGCGTGAGGAGCCGCTCGTCCGAACTGTCACGCGTTCTGCTATCAGATCCCCCGCATCAAACCGCGAGCTTCCCGACATGCGCACTTCAAACTCACCGACATACCCGGCTGCCGTTACCCGTGTGCTGCCGCTTCCTCTTATCCTGAACCATTCCCGATCTATATGATACAATTCTATGCGGTTCGAGCCGGATACTCTTACGTTTTGAAGATGTTTGCCGGGTATTTCGATTTCAATTCTTTGGGTCGGCCGCAGATTAACATTTCCCGTTGTTGTGATAACGAGACGGCCGTCTTCGACGTACGATTCGTTATATTCAAGAAGGTTTTCGTCAGCGGTAATGCGAATCGGACCTTCGCGGTCGCCGTACACTACCGTCGACCGGGCGCCGGTAATTCGCAGCGATGTAAAATGTCCGACATCGCGTTCTTCTGTGACGATGTTACCATTGCCGCGGATCGTTTCCTGATATGGAAACACACATCCCAATAAAAGTATAAGCAGTACCGGTAAAATGGTGAAAAGCCGTGTCATATTTTCCTCCTTACTATTTTACAGAGCGATTGGCGTTTGATATATACGATTGAAGGATGCAAATGTTGCAGCTTGAATATCTATTCAGTGTATTCCCACTCCCATACCTCGCCGTCTTCGGGGTGATGGATGCTGCCGGTCAGCTTGAAACCGATTTTTTCGAGGATGCGAGTCGAAGCACCTTTTTGCGGCAGCGTTTGTGCAATGACCGTTATATGTGGATCGGTAATCCGTGCCATTTCGAGCAGCATGTGAGCCATCAGTGTTGCGTAACCGCGCCCTTCGTATTCCGGAAAAGTAAAATATGCGATCTCCACACGCCCGTTTTCGGGAGGAGATTTGAATCCGCAAGTACCGATGCATTGCGAATCGATTACGGCGACATAGCCGGTCCACGGCCGGATGTATCCCGTTTTTTTATAAATTGCGGCATAATTACTTCCGACATCCCCGGCAATTGCGGGAAGTCCGTTGATTGGCTTTGCCGGTTCGCCGGTCTGTGATATTTCTATAAGATTCATCGATGTTTAAAATAATGATTTTGAATTTAATCATTCAAATATACGTATATATTTTAGCATATGTTGCATAATATAAAAATAGTACATAACTTGCTTAATTTTTAAAAGGGAGAACAGTTATGCTGCGGTTCAAAAAGAGAACAAAAGTACTAAGTGAGCGAAACATACCGCTGAGTGTTTTGATTTTTCTTGAGATAAGCGCGATTGTCATCGGTGTACTTCTCGGCTTTACCGTAAATGAGTGGCGGGAGAACAGAAACAACCGCAAGATTGCCGATAATGTCCTGGAGACAATTGCAGCGGAGATGAGTTATAATCATAATCAAATAGTCAATTCGTTCGATTATTATTACGCCATACTTGAAAAGATCGATAGCGTTGCCGCAATCGATCGTGAAAGAGCCCGATCAATGTATGGATATGAAATTGAGGGTTGGCGCGGCGCAATGACCCCGATGCTCCGATCGTCTGCGTATCAGATGGCGCTTATGACCGGCATAATCAAAGATATTCCATTCGAAAGTGCAAACAAACTATCCAATGTATATACGATTCAGTCTATATTGGAAAAACTGGATGACGCGATGATCGTCAATTTTTCACAGGATCCCGGTTTCACCAACCTGCAAACGATACGTCATATGTTCAACTTGTATGTTGAATTAATGCCGTCGGTTATAGGTCTGTATCAGTTGTACGGTTTATCAGTTTTGGAAGATTACGGATACACCATGCGGGTTGAACCGGGAGTGCTTCTGGATGAGATGAATTATCAGATGCAGGGCTATCCCGGTTTGTAAAACGATTGATACCTTATTCTCCTAATTCCTCCATTCGGCGTTCGATAAAATTTCGTTCAGGTTCCTGCTGTGTTAGATCGAGCGCCCGTCTATAGGATTCGCGTGCTTCTTCGGTTCTCCCGAGCCGTCTGCACATATCTGCGCGTGCAGAATAAATCAAGTGATAGTCGGAAAGTTCACCGCGCTCGAGAATAGCATCGATTAGTTTTAATCCTTCCTCCGGGCCGTCGCGCATTGCAACTGCTACGGCGCGGTTCAGCTCGATGACCGGTGAGGGTTCGACGCGGAGCAGTACATCGTATAACCCGACTATCTGTGCCCAATCGGTTTCGTCTGCCGTAGGAGCTTCGGCGTGTACTGCTGCAATCGCCGCCTGAATTGTGTACGGTCCGAATCTCCGCGATGATAGTGCACGGTTAACAAGTTCGATTCCTTCTTTGATTAACTCTTTGCTCCAGAGTGAACGGTCCTGATCTTCCAATAAGACTAAATCGCCGTTATCAGAAGTTCGTGCCGGTCGTCTGGATTCATGTAATATCATCATTGCGAGAAGTCCCATTGCTTCGGTATCGGGTAACAATTCTATGAGTATTCTTCCCAGACGTATCGCTTCGGATGAAAGATCGGTTCGTGTGAGCGATGCACCGGCCGAGGCCGAATATCCTTCATTAAACACCAGATATATGACACGATGGACCGAATCGAGCCGGTCGGGGAGATCGGATTGAGCGGGGATTTCGTAGGGAATATTTGCATCCCGGATTTTTCTCTTTGCGCGGACAATACGCTGTGCGATTGTAGAAGGAGATGTGAGGAATGCACGCGCAATCTCTTCGGTGGTGAGTCCGCACACCTCACGCAAGGTAAGTGCAATTTGAGCGTCGGCAGGCAGCGCCGGGTGGCAGCAGGTAAAGATCAGCCGGAGCTCATCGTCCTTCATACCCTCTTTATACCAGTCTTCGTCCTTCTCTGTTTCATTTTCAAATTCAAGAGCAATTTTGCTCACCGAATCTGTATGCCGTTTTCGTTTTCGCAGGTTATCGATCGCTTTGAATTTGCCGGCAGAGACGAGCCACGCGGTCGGGTTGTCCGGGATACCTTCGCGGGGCCACTGTTCCACTGCTGCGGCAAACGCCTCGTGGAGCGCTTCCTCGGCAAGTTCGAAGTCGCCAAGCAGGCGTATAAGCGTTGCGAGGACTTTGCGGGAGCCGGTGCGGTAGATTTCCTCGATGGCGGTGTTGATATCTGTGTTGTTGAGATACATCTGTTTTTATTGGGTGTGGTCGAGCGATTTATGATAGTAACGAAAGAGAGGTGAGAATTAGTTCACTTACAAAGGTCGTTAATTGCTATTATCTTCTTTTTTAATTTTTTGCAGTTCTTCAAGGTCGAGTTTATCCTGTGTTCTGCCGGTGTTTATTTTTGTAAGGATTAAATGTTTGTAATTAATGACCGGTATGGTAACATTTTCAAGTGATAAAGTTTCCTTGGTTTCCCAGGCTTCATCGAATTTTGCCAGATTTACCTGCGTTAAAAATTCGATTCGTAGCGGCGGCTCGCCGACGTAAAAAACTTGAGGTTTTTCAAAATCGAGCGTACTAAGTTTTTCAAGGCTGTGTTCTTTATACTTAAGTTTTCGAAATGCCGTGACACATTTTGCTTTATTTTCATTGTCAGGTTTGAGCCATATATCCAGATCACCGGTAGGCCGACCGAATCCATGATAATTTACTGCATATCCGCCTATAATTAAATACTCTGCGTCTGAATCGTTCAACGCTTTTATTATTTCAATAAATTCCGGGTGAAGGAATTTCATGAACGTATCCTTATAACAATTTCACCCCTCTGTAATTTTTCCTTCTGTCGGGACAAGTCGAAGCCGTATAAATTTTCGTTCAGTCGGTAAAGATAATGAAGTCTTTCTTTTGGACTTAGATTACGGGTGTGTTCACGATGCATTTCTTTCAATTCGTCGAGCGTAGAAACATTAAGAGTTTTGTAATCTGTTTCCGGTTCCCGTATTTTGTTTTTATCTGGATCAGTTTTATTTTTTCTGTCTTTTGTCATTACTTCTTCACCTGTAAATTTCATTTATTGTATAATGTATATAATCTCTTGCATAAATGAAACACTCGTAAATTGTAAACTTTATTTGTTGCTTGCACATTCAATGCTAATGTGTTAAAATATCGAATTATGATACCCAAAAAGCGTAAACCAACTCATCACGGAGAGATACTGCGGGAAGAATTTCTTATTCCAATGGGATTGTCTCAAGTAGCGTTAGCAGAGAAAATGGGAGTACCAGTGCAGCGTATCAATACACTTGTAAACGGAAAACGTGCCTGCATCCCGACAAGTCGGGACGTCGTTTCAGCACGCAGGCGTGATATGACTGCATAAACAGCGGTGCTGCTCTCACGGGTGTTGAATACAACCCCCGAATTCTGGATGAAGCTCCAGATCTCATGCGATATTTACGATGCTAAGCGTGCTCTTGAAAATGCCGCCTGAGTTTCCTTTTACTGTTGTACCGGTTTAATCTTGCTACATTTTTAATTATCGGGAAATGTCCTTAGTGATAGCAAAACGTCTCGCACAATGGCTGCACGCTTGGTGACATCGTTCGCCCCATCCGGCATATCGATGTTCAGCGCAAAGAATACCGGACCATCCGGTGTTTCAATCCATCCGACGAACCACCCGATCTGCGGTTCAAAATCGAATACCCATCCGGTTTTCCCGCTAAGAACCCAATCCCGTCCCGCTTCTATGATGATTAAATCTTTTACCAGCCGCTGGTGTTCCACTTTGAACGGCAATGTATTCCGGTACAATTTTTTCAGGAAGTCAATCTGCTCGAGAGCGGAGATGCGCAAGCCGCCGTCGAGCCAGAAGCGTTCAATACCACCGGAGGTATCGGCATTTCCGTAACCGATCTTTGAAAGATATTCGCTTTCCCGTTCCTCGCCGAGTTGCCTGGCAAATAATTGATATACCCACACTGTGGAGGAATGAATTGCCGACCGGAGATCCTGATCGCGGTTCCACGAAGGAAATGGTCGTTCGATGCCATCCCAATTAAAGGTCTGGAATTCATTTTCGACTATACCCGCGTCAAGAGCAAATAATGTATGAGGAATTTTAAATGTTGATGCGGGAACATACCCGGTTGCTGATCTTTCTGTATTAAAAACAAAGTGTCGGTTTCTCCGCTCGTCAGCTATGGCGATCGTGCCCTGTACGTCTGCTTCGGTAAAGAAATGTTCCCAATCGGTACGTTCCTCCCAATCCTGTGCATTAATGTGAGATGTTGCAATACGAATAATTAACAGTAGAATGGTACAATGAATATTCACGTTAGCTACGCAACTCCTTTTCATATAATAGTAATGTTCTGCCGTCAAATGCAGTGCGGTCGAATTGTTTGTATCCGAGTTTATCGTATATATGACGGGCTTTTTCATTATAATCGAACACGTCCAGCCAGATACGTGTCCGCTTCAGCTCGGTTTTACAATATTTCTCCATCAGGGTAACGGCTTTTTGTCCTCTGCCTTTATTTTTTCTCGCAAGAACGATTCTTCTGAATTCAACGCTTGTCCCATCATCATCAAGTACAAGAATGATAAAACCGATCATAGTATTATTCTCTACAATAGAGAGATAGATAAATGCAGGATCGGACATATTCCGGAGATGTTTATCATAGCTATACGGAATGATAAAATCCTTTGTTTCGCGCTCACTCTCCCAGGCGATTATTTGCGGAATGTCTTCATTGCGCAAGCTTTTCAATTTAATCATTCCATACTTCATTTTCATCAGTATACTAAAAACGCACCGGTTATTAACGAAACGCCAACGAACAGCGGTCCGGCTGTAAATCCCCGCTCCTTAAATTTGTTTGATACAGCCAGCTATACGGTAAGAAATGCCCTCCCAGTAATGCGGCCATGCCTGCAATTAGCCATCCGATCCCGTTAACGAGAAGGAAGGCGAATCCACTGTGTGTGGCATTCATAAGATCAGTATGGGCGGATAAGATATCCATTAATGTCTTCTACGGGATTTTGTTATTCAAATTAGTTTGTTTGAATATAACGCCGTCGAATGGTTATAAGTTTTCCAACGGATAAATTTTTCTTCTCCAGACACTGGTTTCTCTCCACAGTAGTGCGGCATAATATGCTGCATATACGCCGATAAAGAATTGTGCAACACCGGTTATCTCGAATATGTAATCGTTCGGCATTACATAAATCGGTGAGGAATATAACCGGTCAAGCAATGCTGTCGATGCTCCGCCGAAATAGAGCACCATCTTAACGAGATGATTGTACCCTCCTTCAACGATGCCGAACAGCATAATGGAAATTCCAATCGAACTGAGAAAAAAGAATCCCGATGCAATTTTACCGACAGTTGCTTTCGGATTATTTTTATAAACGACAAGTGCAATTGTCTGAATGACAATGGCCGGCGCTGCGATAAACACGACGTCGAATCGTTCAGGGGTGTTATAAATAATACCGCCGTAGATGTGGTGGACTATTGTCATAAGCAATACTGCAATCGAAGCATAATGTATTTTTTTCAAAATTGATATATTCATAATTTTTCTCCGCGATAATGTACGAGATCCGTAAAGAAGGTTCTATATTCGCCGGCAATTTCCACTCCCGTAAATCCCGATTTTTTCAGAAGTTCAACGACGCGAGGGCCCGAGTTATCTTCCTGCCAGCCGTTCGATTGTTTGTTATTTTCCTTTGAAAAGTCGATATCGAGCATATGAAATACACCACCCGGCTTTAATACTCGCCGGATCTCTTTAAGCATCCCGGTTTTTTCTACGGCTCCGATGTGATGGAAAACATATGACGAGAGTGCGCGGTCAAAATATGTATCCGTGTAGGGGAGATTATCGGAATAACCACGGTCAAAACGAATGCTGTATCCCGCACGTTCCGATTTACGAACAGCCTGTCGGAGTGCATTCGCATCGGGATCGATTCCCACCGCTTCGATATCCGGATAGAGTCGTTTAATATGAATCAGGAGCGTGCCCGTACCGCTGCCGATATCGAGTATCCGTTGACCGTTTTTTATTCCGGATCGCGCAAAAAATATCTCCCTTATTCTGTCAAAACCTAACAATTTAACGAATGGATCATAGAGCGGCAGCAGCCAATCCCGCCCTGCCGCCGGTAGATAATCCCGTAATGATTCCTTCTTCATGGTCGCTCGTTCCTCTCTTAAAATGTATCAACGAAAAGCTTGCGGCTCGATTTTTATTAATCTTAATACCGAATAAAAATACGGAGCTTATCGTTATTTCGATTGTAAAAAATTTACCTTTAACCGGGAAGGTGGAGAAGTTTTGAGCATGTGCTGCCTGATTCCAGGTATGAGTAGGGATTCATTCCGGTGAAATGGTTAAATTCTTTTATAAAATGAGGTTGATCGTAATAACCGTTGTTAAAGACTATATCAGAAAAGTCTGTCTCACCGTTTGTTGTGAGGATATCAAGCAACGATCTGTTAAATCTGCGTATCCGTTGAAGATACTTGGGGGAGGTTCCGACATATTTTTTGAAAAGATGGATCAGGTGTTTTTGTGAGTATCCGGTTTTCTGTGCAAGGAGGTGAAGGGGAACATGACTATTGTGAAGTACATACCGTACGATACGATGATCGTTCTTTTGTTCTGTAATCCTGTTTAAAAAATATTGTTCGACAGCCTTGATCATTGTTCCGATATTCCCGCAGCTTGCGATACGCTCCCGGAGTGATTCTATGGACCGGCCGAGAATCCGGCCGGCATCTATGATCTTGTTTTCAATTTCCGATGCAGGTATGTTCGTCAATGCGTAAAATCCACCCGGTGTAAACCGGATCGTGAGTGTGGTTTCGTATGGATGCAAATAATAAGTTCTGAATTGTTTCTGGATTCCGGCAATCCAGTTGTTTTCTAATGAGATTGTATGCCGGGATTTTCCATCAGATATCAGAGCTCTTTCTTTTTCATCAAGTGCTATTACAAGCTGTACGGTGCCGTCCGGGAGGACTCGTTTGTAAGAATAGTGCTTATTATCTCCACTGTAATAAATAATACTTTCGATATATTTATGTAACGGGAAGGCCGGTGTATGTATTTTAGTTTTAATCTGCCCGGAATAGAGATGATTAAGCTCACATGAAATATTATCGTACCTTTTTGACGACCCCCTCACTTTTACTTTCTGTTCTGCAAATTCGCGTAAGTAACCGATCAGCATGCTTTTTTCATTTGCACCAAGAAAACTTGCAAGTATGATAATCTGATCCTTCGTTGGGTTACGCCGTCCGTTTTCGATATCGGTTAAAAGCGTATCGTCAATATCCAGAAACGCAGCTGTCTGACGAAGAGAATATCCTCTCTTAAGTCTTAATTGGTGAATATGTTTTCCGATGATAGACATTTGTATGATGAATGAATAATTGTTACTTGTTGTATCGCCTGAACGGCTGCAATTCCATATATGTTCCGCTCCGCCAGATCCACTCGAGCGGTCCGTAATGAAAATAATTCATCCACAACGGACTGATGAAGAGTTGTGCGATAAAGATCGCAACTGTTAACAATAACCCGGCAAAGGGATCCACGGATCCGTACAATCCGAAACCATAGCTGTACAATAGTGTCGTGCATATTAAAGAATGCAGCACATAATTTGACAGCGCCATTCTTCCGACCGATACTAATCGATTAAAGAATCCGGAAAACCACCCGTGCCGGAACATATAAATGATACCAGCTGTAAAAAATAACATCAGCGACGGGCCGCCGACCGCCCGGCCGAAGTACAGTGCTATTCCCCAATAATTATTATAATTCGACGGATCGGTTTTAATAAATCCCGCAAGCGCCAATGCGTTCCCCACTATACCCACTATAAATCCCCATAATAAAACATTTCTTATAAGCGAGTCATTATAATTGAGATTTTGTAATATACCACGTTTTGCAATCGCTATGCCGAATAACATAAGTGCAAGTGCAGCAGGCATCCAGAAAATTCCGAATACAAAATAGAGCGCAACTTCGATAGCCCTCATCCTCATGATGTCGGCAAAAGTACCCTCACCATACACAACGTAGGAACGGTCGATCAGTCCGCTGAAATACTGTAACTCGGGCGCCGGCTCCCGGTCCGGGGTGGTCGCGGCATCCTGCACTGCGGCTTCGGTAGGTGCAAATCCGTACATCAGTAGCGATAGGAAAAACGGTATAAACAGAATAAATACAGCCCACTTGATCAGCGTTTTCGGTTTGCGGTTCCGGAAGAAGAATAAAATGAGAAATCCCATCAGTGCGTATGCGAGGAGGATATCACCCATCCAGATAAGGAATGCATGAACTGCGCCAATGAATGCGAGGATTATCAATCTCCGGAAATAAAGGGGGAAAAAGTTTGCACCTTTCTGTTCGGCTCTGTTCATTTGAATTAGCATGCCGATACCGAAAAGCATCGCGAACATCGTAATAAATTTCCCCTCGGCGAAAAAATATATTGCATAACCCGTTATACGATCGACGACGCCTTCCCACGGGAGCTCACCGATTATTTGATAATAGATGTACGGATGGGCATAGTACATCATGTTCACCAGGAGTATTCCAAATATCGCAACTCCCCGGAGTATATCAAGATAAACGAGACGTTCGGTTGTATCGACTGGCTTCATTATTTTCCGGAGTTAATATTAATGTAATGTCCCTGTATACGGTGAAAATATATTTTTGTTACCTTCGAATTGGAATTTATCGATGGTGATGGATTCTTTACCGAACCCGAAAGCGTGTTTGCACAAACCCGTTATCCGTGCTCGTTGTTTCCAGATGGGTTAACGGTATTTCAATGCCGATACTGTTGAACAAAGGAATTCCGCTACCGAGAAGGATTGGTATCCAGGTAATTGTGACCTCATCGATCAATCGTGCTTTTAAAAATTGTTGAATCGTTTTACCACCGTCGATATAGAGGTGTTGCATTCCTTCTGCTTCCAGACGTGATACGATCTCAACCGGATCGCCACCCTCTGTCCGTACTTTACCGTGAAGGTTGTCCGGTATGGATAATTTCTTTCCTGTAAGAATAATGAGCGGCGTACCTTCATACGGCCAGAACCCGAAGGTGAGCACTTTTTCGAATGTATTCCTGCCCATAACAATTGCATCGACGGTTTCGATAAACTCTTCGTACGTTAATCCGGGTTTCTCTTTCGATTCGTATTCGGGATTATGAAGCCATTCAATATCACCGTCAGATCGGGCGATGAATCCGTCGATACTCGCTGCAATATATACCGAGCATTTCATGAATGACACCGGTGATTATGACAGATGATTGCATTATCGGAGGAACTGAATTTTGATTTACCAATCATGTGCGTATATGTTCATACAAATTCTTGATCGGACGCACCTCGATACTCCCGATCCGTGCCTGCGGCATGCCGGATGCAATTCTGATCGCATCGTCAAGGTTGTCTGCATCGACCATGAAAAAACCGGCAAGTTGTTCCTTTGTTTCGGCGAACGGTCCGTCGGTTACCGAGGGTTTACCCGTGTGATTCCGAACGGTTGTTGCCGTGTGAACCGGTTCGAGTGCCTCAGCTGCAAGTAGCTTTCCTTCTTTTTTAACATCCTCTTCATAATTAAAGCATGCTTGTACGACATCGTTGTATTCATCTGCGGACATCGTGTTTAGTTTTTGTTCGTTGATGTATATTGCACAAAGATATTTCATTGTTGCATCAAGTGTAATTGTTTACGTGTTAACGGTTGATATTAGTATACACCAGAGGCGCATCCGCCCTTGGTGTATATTGTTAATAGTTAATTGCCGAGTTTCATGACATCGTTTACACTCGAAGTTTCATAAGATCGTTTACAATTCGTATATTCTCCAAATTTATGGAGGATATAATAATGAATAAAAAAAAGTAAAACTACTGAAAAAG
>PWXV01000334.1 GCA_003568415.1 Ignavibacteriales bacterium | reverse complement strand
TTGGTTTATGAAAGAAGTGGGTTATGTAAAGATACTCTACTACTACATATATATGCAAAGAATTAACTACTATGGAGAATATTTTAAGTAAATAAAAATAATTTATTAACTCTGTATTGGGTCAAAGGAAAATTATTTTTTGGGCCGAAGGGAGTTTACTATGAGATCATTTCTAATTCATATATATACAATAAACAAAATAATTTATCGGGGAATGATTGTGTATGCGTTATTGTATGTGCCTGCCCGATTTTTAATCAGGTTATCGTTCTACTCCGGACGCACCGGGCATCCCCAACCGGAATGGGACTGTTTGTTCTGTAAACGTCCGAAGCGGGGCGGTCGGTAAAAAACTTTTACACCGTCACTCATACCGTCAAATGTGTATGCAGAATCATCACCGCAATCTATGTAATCGGGAAAACCCGGATTCAGTTCTTCCAACAAAGTCAATGTTTTATTATACGCGCTGTCTACGGCATGCACATATTCTTGTACGCGATCTACATTGTATACAGTTATCGCTACCGATGTGTGAATATATTCTGTCAGCCGGTTAAAAGCATGCTGTGCAAAGTTTTTCGCAAATGCTTCCGTATCTCCATCCCGCAATCCTGTTTCAAGACGCTCAAATGGTTTAAGATCGAGGTATGAGAGGTGAAGATCATCTGGTGAAGCGATGATGGTCTGAGCATAGGGTGAGAGTGTGCCGATGCTGTGAGGAGTGCCGTTGAAACAAGTAGACAGTACCACGAGATCGAACGCGCCGGATTCGCCGGTAAAACGTCGCAATCCGCCGGCAAGATCATCTACGGTAAAAATTTCATTCCGGTAGGATGCATCGTATCCCCTACCATCAAACTCGGGAATATCATGACCGAAGTAGAGAAACATGGTAACCGGCCGGGGATGTTCTTTGGCACGAAACCGGTGATAGAGTTGCACTTCAGGATCGAAACGTGAATCACCCTGATTCCGGCGGTATTTTTCTTCAGCGAGTAACCGGCCGTTCCGGTAGTAGTACAGTTTTCCGTCACGTCGCGGAAAGAAGAAAAGAGTATGTTTCCGGGGTTTTTGGTGAAAGATGAATACTTCGGCCTGTGGATTTTGTTCCGCAACCCTTTGTGCCCGTTGTAAAGCTTTTTCATCCGCCTTGTTCGCAAATCCTCCGGTATCGTGGTAGAGATAATCGCCGTCGCCGTGAATGAGAAATACTAAAGAGTAATCGATCGGGTCATCATCTTGTTGTGTTTTAAGCTGTGTTTGCGGAACCGTACTGCACGAGTACAGGAATAATACAAATGCCACGCAACCGATATACCTGAGGAACACCGGATATGGTTGCGTGGTTGGTTTGAAAGTTATGGTATGTAGTATTCGCATCCCAACACTCTTTTTTATTCGCTCCTGACGATTCGATTATGCAAGGAGTATCACAATAATGATTATCAGAAGAAGTGTGGTGAGACTGAGAGTAACGGTCCTGCTGGCTTGCTCCATAGACTGTACAACGTAAACAGAGAAGGCATTAAGTTGTGCATCAGGCACACGGGTGAAACCATTGCTTCCTGTGAGCTCGTTATGTTTCTCCTGTAGTAATTCGTTTAGATAATCGATTCCGTTTTGATCTTCTTTTGAGATAAAAGGCATACTCCGGACTTTTTCAAGCGCAGAAGTCATGTTTTGTAATGACTCGTTGAGGATTTCACGTTTTTCGGTGGGGTCGTCGGTTGTTTCTACTTTTAATGCCGTGTCGTTAAAGTACTTTTGTATCTCGTTTTTCGCTCCCGCATAGCCCGCCTGAGCAAATACCAATAGCATGATTATGACACCAAAGACTGTTCGTGTAGACATGTTGGTTCCTTCCCTATTAGTTATGTGACAGGGATTGATTACTTATACCAGGATAATAATACACCCGGTGTAGTATAATTATTTGTCACCCGCGAGGATTGTTGTTGCTCTAATGATAAACTTCCGGAGTGTATCCGGATATATATATTAGATTCTGGGAATTTGCTTCAAGACTCTATTATGAAAATATAGTGGACTTTTTCAGTAAAATCAACTAACCGGTGAAATCGGACCAATTTCCCCTAAACTTTCTCTACCTCCCTTACCTGACTCGGCGAAGAACCCTGACTCGGGTCGTGTGCAATGCGCTTCGGTAAAAAACCTGCCGGATAATGTGTGACATAGTTTTCACCAAAGAGCCGGTTATGAATGACCGTATTGCGATGCACTTCGTAATCAAATCTTCCTTTCCTGCGGAAGTAAAGCGTAATAAAAGAAGAGGAGATAACGATAAATGTCGAATATAATATCGCCAGCCATATCATCTGACTCTGTATTGGATCGGTGAAGCTGAGAAGGATGACCGCAAAGGCGAGCGGGCCATTCTGGATACCGGTTTCAAGTGAAATTGCCCGTTGAAAGATTGGCGGTACACCCCAGAGACGTGAGAACCAGTATCCGAACAGAAAACCGATAAGTCCCACACAGATCGCACCGATATAAACAGTAATCGGCGTTTGCAGAAAGAGTCCACCGTGTCGCACAAATGCCGTACCGATGAGATACAGGATTACAATGATTGCCATAAATCCGGCAGTATCTTCGGCTGTCTTCGCCCAGTCAGGCCATTTCCTCCGGATAAACATTCCCATTGCAACAGGAATAAGCACGAGTAGCAACGAAGTAATGATATTCATTGTGGGAATAACAAACTCACCTTCCACACCTTCTGCCCGCATTGCCTCGCTGATCTGTTGGGTAAAACCCGAAGCATAGAGTTCAAGCAATATCGGCATCATAAGGAGTGCCATAACGGTTGATGCCGTTGTCATTGAGATACTCAGTGCCACCGAACCGCGGGCGAAATAAGCAAACATATTTGAGGTCGTACCGCCGGGTAAACAACCTATTAATATAAGAGCTATTGCAAAAGCTGGATGAAAATTCAATACAATAACAAGGGTGAATGCCACCAGGGGCATCAAGCCGAACTGTGACATAAAACCGATGAGAACACCTCGCGGACGTCGTGCCACTGCACGGAAGTCATCTATGGTAAGACTTGCACCCATTCCCAGCATGATGATGAAGATCATCAGTGCAAGGAGAGCTTGATCGCTTGCGTAGAGTAGTTGGGTATCGAATTGCATGCTATTGTTCCACTGTCACATGTTCTATTTTATAGATCTTGCGTATCAGATCCGAATACTTATTTTCAATGACATGACGTTTTAATTTATAAAGATTGGTCAACTCATCGCCAACCTGGAAGCTGACGGGAAGAAGCCGGAAATCGCGTATTACTTCATAGCTTTTGAATCCATTGGCAGTCGATATCGTGCTCTTTATTTCTTTTTGTATAAGGGACTGCACCCTGGTATTTTCTGCCAGATCGTCGAACGAGTAATCTTGATAACCTATCCGGCGAAATTCTTCCAGATTCGGTACGATCAATGCGCCGAGAAACCGCTGATCCTGGCCGATGACCATACAGTAATCAATATACGGACTTTGCTGTAACCGCATTTCGATCGGTTCGGGCTCAACGTTCTCTCCGCTTGAAAGCACGATGGTCGATTTGCAACGGCCGAGTATTTTAAGACAATCGTTATACGTTATCATGCCCAGATCGCCTGTCCGCATCCATCCATCCCGGACTGTTTGTTCAGTTAATTCCGGCTGACGATAGTAGCCCTTCATCACCTGCGGACCGCGTGCCCAGATCTCGCCCTTTCTGCCGCGTCCTTGATCGGGATATTTTTCGTTCGGATACTGGAGCTCGCCGGTTTCATAATCCACGATGCGGATATCGGTGCCGGGAATCGGCGGTCCGACCGTACCGATGACAAGGTCATCCGATTTTCGAACAGCAATCACCGGCGATGTCTCCGTCATTCCGTATCCTTCAAGGACCGGTATACCGACGTAATTGAAAAACTTATCGATCTCGATCGGTAGCGCACCGCCGCCCGATACGGTCGCCTTCAGCGAACCGCCTGCACCGAGACGAATGCGTTCAAGCACTGCAGCATTAAAGAAACCATACCATGGGACCACAAGAAGCCATCGCAAAGCATGGAGCGGTGCAAGGAGCATTCGCTTCCATTCTGCAAACGGACGGGTTTTTAATTTTTTATCACTGAGAAAATATATTGAGTCTTTGTAATTACGGGCAAGGAAATACGCAATGCGGAACAATGCACGGCGGACGGGATGGGATTCACGTATGTTTTTGAGAATGCGTTCGTGTAATTTCTCCCATAACCGCGGAGCAGAACCCATAAATGTCGGCTCAACATTTTTTAGATCTTCGCTGAGTGTGCGGATGCTTGAGTAATACGTACATGCGCCGAAGCTGATTGTGTACATTTCAAATACCCGCTCGAATATATGCCATATCGGGAGAATGGACAATACGCGGTCTGCGCAGTAATGTCTGCTCGGTATCGACTCCACCTGTGATATCATGTTTGCATGCGTCAACATAACGCCTTTTGGTTGCCCTGTGGTGCCGGATGTATAGATGAGCGTGAAGAGATCTTCGGGTTTAATGTTTTTGATACGTTCCTCAGCCCGCCTGTCTCCTTCGGCTCTGAGCTTAGCCCCCAGCGCTGTTACTTCATTGAGTGAGCGAACGCCAGGTTCGGGTTTGCCATCCGGATCGAGAAGAATGATCTCACGTAAATTCGGGAGTTCATCACGGAGATAGAGGATACGCTCCTGAAGGAGTTCTGTCTCAACAAACGTCACCTCTATGTGTGCGTGATTGATAATATAGACAAGCTCGTCATCGGTGACATCCCTGCCGCGCGGTACATCGGCGGCTCCGCAGAGCTGAACTCCGTAGTCGGCTAATATCCATTCAAAGCGATTATCGCCGAAATGTCCGACGTGATCCCGTGCCTGGACACCGATCTCAATCAGACCGGTTGCAAGGTTGAGACCCTGTTCATACAGTTCACGATATGAAACAGGCTTCCATTCAAGTGCTGTAATACGGGTAGCAAAGGCGGGAAGTGAATCGTAATGGTCTGCAGCTTTACGATAAAGTTCCGCCAGATTTTGGGCCGTTATACGATAGAACATGGATTATGAGCGATATATTGTTTTTGGGCTGTATGTACTGTTAATTGATAATCCTCCGGAATATGACCGGAGAAACGTATGGTATTGCAGCAACCCCTCAAATCTCTACAGGGTAAAAATATAGGGGATTTTAAGGTTTGAAGCAAATAAGAAGCGGCTTGTTTTTTTAAAATAATTTAATTTATATAATGAATACATAAAGCCCGTGATTTTATTGATTCTGAATCTATAATGTTTATCCTCCCGTTTTGAGGTGGTTTAGAATAGAGTATATTGATTTTTCCGGAGAGTTAAATCCATGCAAATAAACAAAAGACCCCAAATCGGTGTCGGTGTAATTGTAATTAAAGATGAAAAAGTCCTTTTAGGCAAACGGAGAAACTCCCACGGTGAGGGTACATGGAGTTTTCCGGGTGGTCATCTGGAATTAAACGAAGATATCGATACCTGTGCCTCCCGCGAAGTGCAGGAAGAAGCCGGAATTAGAATTAAAAACATTAGACATAGAACCTTCACCAACGATATATTCGAACGGGAAGCGAAACATTATGTAACACTTTTTGTGACCGCTGAATACGCCTCCGGTGAAGTCCGAGTCACAGAGCCCGATAAATGTGAACGATGGGAGTGGTTTGCGTGGAACGATCTTCCCAATCCTCTTTTTCTTCCCATAAAAAATATTCTGAAACAAAAATTTAATCCATTTGTCTGAGGTTATACCCTTTGCTGGCTTGATGAAAGTCCGGATGAGGAGCATACCTGTACTACGGTTATTCAGATCGTTGTGGTTTTTATAATTTCCCGTGCATCCGGTTTATTCCTATTATTATGGACCGGTGGTCGTTGTAACATCCTCTCCTTCCTCCGCTGCTGCTTTGAGTTCCTCCAGACTTTTTCGCATTCCCTGTACAAGTGTTTTCTTCATCAATCCCGAAAGGAATCCTTTGAGGGATTCTTCCACCGTTACCACACATCCCCCGTTTTTCTCGCGTATCGTCCAGTTATGTATCGCCCGTATCCACCACATCCTCCCTGTCCAGCCGAATTCCGAATACGGTTTCACGGTATGGAGTTTTGATACGATTCTGAGTCCCCCGGCGTTCCACTGAAATTCCGCTCCCTCAGACGGCTCGCCGTTCAGATGCGCACTTTTTATAGTGTGCTGCCAGCCAGGCCAGTTATTTATATCCGCGAGTATAGTGTATATTCTTTTCCCGGGGGCATTGATTGTAATTTCATCTTTTGCATATGCCTTTGCGGATCTGTCTACTTCCATGTCCATTGTAGTTATTCCTCATTATTATAAATTTGTTTCCGCCCTGCTTACCTGCCATACTTTTGCAATTATTTCTTTATTCTCAACATACCGCGGATACGTATCGAAACGCATCAATTCTTTTAGTAGTGGAATCCCTCCTTTTCCGGGTGGAATTTCGGTTCGCTGCATTATTTTGTTATTGATGTTGATCAGTTTGCCGGTAACATTTCTGAACACATCAGATGCACAGATGTGAAAATATGTTTCTGCCATCCGCTCCGGCGGCCAGGCAAAAAGATTTTGTACCGTGGCTATATATCTGTAGAATTTCGATTTAAATTTTCTCAACGAGCTTCGTTCCTGGCGTATGTTTGGAACCATCACTGCGTTTACCTTGATGGCGTCACCTTTAAATTCCTCAGCCATTTTAAATGTCAGCATCAATAATGCCATTTTTGAGTCGCCATACCGTTTGTAGACATTATACGGTTTGCCGTCTTTATTATCTCCGTGGAGATCATCTATATCTAATTCCCGCTTTGGATCGAAAAAGTGTTTGATGTTGGTCGTGCTCACGGTCAGGATCCTCGGATCGTCGGACTGTTTGAGGGAATCCTTTAAGAGGTATGTCATCAGAAACGGTCCGAAGGTATTTGTGGCAAACGTTATTTCGATGTTGTCGGGACTTAATTGATACTCTTTCTCACCGTGGTTGAAGTAGGCGGCATTGTGAATGAGGACATCAAGTTTTGAGTAGTGTTCCCGGTACCCGGTACAAAAGTTACGGATAGATTCAAACGATGCAACGTCGAGTTGCATAAGATCCACATTCTTACTATTTGTAGCTTCAATTACTTCCCGGTGTGCTTTTTTACTTCGCTCGATATCGCGACATGCTATAATGACACGATATCCTTCTGCTGCAAACCTTTTCGCCGCAGCTTTGCCGATACCTGAATTCGATCCGGTTATGATTACAATACGCTCGTTCATTTCAATAGTATGATAATTTAAAATAGAATACCCAAAGTGTTTACCCTGCTTACTTTGCTGCCCGAACGGAGCTCGAACCACTCGATTGAGCGGTTACCTCGATTGGGTTACCGTAATATCTTATACGTGAGGATCCCGACGATCGTGCTTCAAGTATATCTTCGGTATGAATTTCTGCACGGGAAGTGCCGCTGGTTCTGACGTTAGCGTTTTCTGTGATTAAATGAACAGCATCGAGCCGTGAGCTTCCCGACATTCTCACCTCCAGGTCGCTGACATATCCATCAGCAATAACTCTGGTGCTTCCGCTGCCATGAATGTGGAAATAGTCCCGGTCGATATGCAGTAATTCGATTCGGTTAGATCCCGAAACCCTTACCTTGGTAAGGTGCTTTGCGGGAATTTCGATCTCAACCCGTTGTGATGGTCTGAGATTTACATTTCCCTTCGAGGTAATAACAAGACGGTCATTATCGATATATATGTCGAGATGCTGCAAAATATTCTCTTCGCCCGTTATTCGAAGCGGACCTTCACGGTCACCGTATACCACGCTTGTGTGTGAACCGGTGATCCGGAGGGACGTGAAATGGCCGACATCCCGTTCGATTGTTCTGATATTCCCATCACCACGTACCGTAGTGTATACAAAAGGAGAATCTGTCCCGAAACAACCGGTAAACAATACGCATATAATCGGGAGAAAGATCAGTATGCGAGCCATAATATCACCCTATGAGAGTTTGTGGACATGATGTATTACTGTCTTTTGCAAGATACGAACAAAATAATCAAATGTTGCATATAGTTATGAGAACAATTCGACATTGCCTCCGGTATGAATAAAAACCACGGCTTCCTTTTTGCTGATTTTTTTGCTTTGCAGGTAATCCATAATCCCGGCTGCTGCTTTGCCGGAATAAACGCGATCAAGAAAAACGCCCTCTTTATTTGCGAAATAGTCTATTGCTCTCTCGCATTCTTTGGTGGGAATACCGTATGCTTTTCCGACATAATTATCATCGACGATGATATCATCGCGTGTAAATGAACCATTGAAAAGTGCTGCCGTTTCTTTTGCGAGGGCACCGACCTCTACGGCAAGCTTCCCTCCTGTCTTTGCCGCACCGATTCCCACGATCTGTCCATCCCATCCGCTCAGCCATTTCCCGACAAGCAATCCCGCATGCGTACCACCTGAAGACGATGCGAAGATTATGTGTGAGGGAGAAATGTCAAAATTTTTGAAATCGTCAAGCAGTTCATAGAATGCCGCAACATACCCCAGTGCTCCTAATGGTACAGATCCGCCGATAGGCATTTCATATACGTTTCTTCCCTGCTTTCGTAAATCTTCTGCCAGAAAAATACGTTTGTTTTCCCAGTCATCCCATTCATCTGATTTCACTTTATGGATATGAGCACCAAGCCGGTTGATAAGTAAATAATTACCGGTTGGTTGCGGGCCTTTTTTCCCCCCGAGCACAAGATGAACATCCAGACCTGCGAATGCAGCGGCGGCAGCAGTTACTCTGCAAAAGTTAGATTGGTATGCCCCGACTGTGACGATCGTATCTGCTTGTTTTGCGATCGCTTCGGCGATAAGATATTCCATCTTGCGGACCTTATTACCACCGAATGCAAAACCGGTAAGATCATCCCGCTTACAATACAGATTGCAGTCAAGATTGAGGGAGATGTTTTCAAGCTTGTGAAAAGGAGTGGGGGTGAATACAAGATTTTTTTTCCAATATTTTGAGAGAACTTCTTTTGTAGTCATTGCGATTATTTTTTAGATTTAGTGAATAAATAGTGTGTATAGAACGCCAGAATACCGGTGAACATGGCGAGCTTGGTTGGATGTGGCTGCGGCGATGTGCTTATGCGTAATGACATTTAGGTTTTCAATTAATTTGTTTAAATACCAGACTCTATTGTACGAACAGAGTAAGTAATAATCAAGAATAAATGAACATCCGAGCAACATTACTATATAACTATATGGTGATATATGTTAATGCTGGATTTTAAAGATTTTAGTGTTGCCTAATCTAAAAACAATATGTAAATTATAAGTTTACACTTTTATAAATTTTGTTAGCTGAAAGAAATAATGATTCGACAGGAAGATACAATAGCGGCTATTGCAACACCGGTAGGAGAGGGGGGAATCAGTGTAATCCGGGTCAGCGGTAAGGATGCATTTGAATGTGTTGAACGCTTGTTTGAGGGAACAAAACGGATCAGGGATATGGCGTCGCATACTGCTGCGTTCGGTAATATTGTCAACCCGGCACACGGGAATAAAACTTTAGATGAAGTCGTTGCCGTTGTTTTCCGTTCTCCTCATTCCTATACCGGTGAAGATGTTGTCGAGATAAGTTGTCATGGTGGTATCCTTGTTACAAAGACAATACTCAATAGTATCATCGAGGCAGGTGCTCGCCACGCCGAACCGGGTGAATTTACCAAGCAAGCATTTCTTAACGGACGGATTGATCTTTCCCAGGCAGAAGCAGTTGCCGATCTTATTCATGCGCAAACCGAACGGGCACACCGGTCATCGCTCGATCAGTTAAAGGGGAAGCTTTCAAAAGAAATAACAGAAATAAGAAATGACATACTTAACTTTTGTTCATTAATTGAACTCGAGCTCGACTTTGCCGAGGAAGATATAGAACTGGCAAGTCGCGAAGATTTTATCAAGCGAGCTGAAAAGGTTATATGCAGATTGCAGGAGTTGATAGAATCATTTAACGTGGGGAAAGTATATCGTGACGGTATAAAAGTCGTACTGACCGGCAAACCCAATGCGGGAAAGTCCTCGATACTGAACACCCTGTTACAGGAAAACCGTGCAATTGTGACTGATATTCCCGGCACAACTCGCGACATCATCGAGGAGAATTTGAATATTGACGGCATACTTTTCAGAGTGATCGATACCGCCGGCCTGCGGGTGACCGACGATCCGATAGAATCTGAAGGAGTGAACCGGACAATGCAACAAATTGAGCGTGCGGATCTGGCTCTTATGATAATTGATTATTCGGAAAGTATGACCGACGAGGATATTGAGTATATAGATTCTATACTTGAAAAAATGAAAGGCCTTGATGTTGCTCCGCTTGTAGTTCTGAACAAGATCGATATTGCCGGCGGGAAGCAATTTACAAATACCGGGACATTATTACATTTTCCTTTTGTCAAACTCTCGGCAAAAACCGGAGAAGGTGTTGCTGTACTGAAGAAACAAATGGTCGATCTTGCAACCGACGGGAAAGCATATCAGGAGGGGAGTGTGCTGGTAACCAATTCCCGCCATCGTGATGCACTGGTGAGGGCGAAGAAGCTTCTATCTCTTGCAACCGAAAGTCTGAAGCAAGAAGCAAGTGGTGAGTTCGTTTCGGTCGATCTCCGCGCTGCCCTGGATTCCCTGGGAGAGATTACAGGCGAGATAACGACAGACGATATTTTAAACAACATTTTCTCGAGTTTTTGTATCGGGAAGTAATGTTTCACGTGGAACGTGGGGTGCGGGAAGGGGTGTTATATTAGTAATTATTGTGAGGAGAATTGAGGGAACAGTTGGGATTTTTTTGATTGTTCTTCATCGAAACGTATGAATTGTAGCTCGGGAAGGCATGCGGGACGGGGGGGGGGTAAAGTGCTCAATAGCAACGTAACATTCAGTTTTTTGTTGTGTCGTAATGTAGACCCCCTGTAGTCCCCCTTGCCAAGGGGGACGCCATCACACGTGCCGGTATAAGCACTGAAGGCAGATTGTTAATTTAAATAGATAACGCACATTGTAATCGGTTTAAATATCTTTTTCTAATAGATATCGGGATGGCTAGTGGGTTGAATCCCCCTTGGCATGGGGGACGCTATCGCACATGCCGGTTCAAGTTTAATCTTATAAAATAAAAATTTTCCGGCCATACTGAAATGGGAAGGATTTACAACCGTCAAACCGGAAATATCAGACGCCGTCAACTGCGCAATGAAATGACAAAGGCAGAGGCAATACTCTGGAGCAAATTACGCCGGCGGCAGATGAAGGGGTATAAATTCCGACGTCAATTTGGCATTGAAAATTATGTTATAGATTTTTATTGTCCGGAACTAAAGCTTGCAATAGAGGTAGATGGTGATAGGCATTTCATTGGTAATGCACCTGCGGATGACATAATACGGCAGAAGGATATTGAAGAATATGGAATAATATTTTTACGATTTCAAAATGATGAAATTTATAGAAATTTAAACGGTGTATTATTCACGATTGAGGAGAAAATTAAGAAGTTGGAAGGGAATCGGAGTTATTGAATAGCTTTGCTGACATTGGGCTGGCCTGCGGGTTGCATCCCCCTTCACAAGGGGGATTATAGGGGGTCGTTGGGTGGATACTCGCTGCTTGATTTTCAAGTTTACGGCATCGTGGCAACGGAGACCCCCTGTGGTCCCCCTTGCCAAGGGGGACACCCTCGCGCTTGCCAGTGTGTGCATTAAAACCCAAGCGTTTATTTACGTAACAGCATTGAAACATGATTATTAAAATTGTATTTTATTTAAAGTAAATATGAGAGAAGCATACGACATAATAGTAGTTGGAGGCGGTCATGCCGGCATTGAAGCAGCCCTCGCTGCATCCCGAATGGGGTTAAGCGTCGGGTTGATGACGATGGATCCGGACGCGATCGGGAGAATGTCCTGTAATCCTGCAATAGGCGGCACCGCTAAGGGACACCTGGTCAGGGAGATCGATGCCCTCGGCGGTGATATGGGAAAGATCGCTGATGCGACGGGGATCCAATTCCGGATGCTGAACAAGCGGAAAGGTCCCGCAGTCTGGTCGCTCCGGAGTCAAAACGACCGGGCGTGGTATTCCCGCGAAGCAACCCGGCGGATGAAAGAAGCTCCCGGTGTGGATATTATTCAGGAAATGCTGTACGATATCATCATGGAGGGACCTAACGGAAAAGCAGCAAACCTCAAGGGAGTCATAACAAAATCAGGTAAAAGAATTCCGTGCAAAGCTGCAATTCTCTGTGCCGGTACATTTCTCAATGGAGTTCTTCATACCGGTTTAGACAAAAAGGAGGGGGGAAGATATAACGAAAAACCAGCTACCGGATTAACACAATCTTTAATGAAGCTCGGTTTTGAAACCGGTCGGTTGAAAACAGGTACGCCACCGAGAATTCATCTTGACAGTATCGATCTGTCTTCAGTAGAGATGCAACCGGGAGACAATCCACCGATTCCGTTCAGCCATGAGACGGAGAAGATAACGAACGAACAGATCCCGATGTATCTTACCTATACAAATTCAAAAACACATGAGATACTTCGTAAGGGATTTGATCGGTCGCCTATGTTTCTGGGAAGGATCAAGGGAGTCGGTCCGCGCTATTGTCCATCTATAGAAGATAAGATAAACCGCTTTGCCGAACGCGATCGTCATCAGATATTTCTCGAGCAGGAGGGATACGGCGATACAACAGTGTATGTAAATGGCTTCTCAACAAGCTTGCCCGAAGAGATACAGCTTGAGGGATTGAAAACAATTCCGGGGCTTGAGAACGTTCGTATGCTTCGTCCGGGATATGCAGTTGAGTACGATTTCTTTCCGCCGCACCAATTGTATTTTACCCTTGAGACAAAGCTTGTCGAAGGTTTATACTTTGCCGGACAGATTAACGGAACATCGGGATACGAAGAAGCTGCAGCGCAGGGATTAATAGCCGGCATCAATGCTGCTCTGAAGATAAAAGATGAAGAGCCGTTTACACTCAAACGATCGGAAGCATACATCGGTGTATTGATCGACGATCTTATCAATAAGAGTACGCTCGAACCCTACCGGATGTTCACATCGCGGGCAGAGCATCGGTTGTTATTGCGACAGGATAATGCAGATCGTCGTCTAATGCCGGCAGGATATAAGCTTGGATTGATAAGTGAAACTACATACAACAAATTAAAAGAGAAAGAACGATTCATCGGTGAGTTGCGCGAATATTTACAGCAACAATCGATTCGTCCCGATACGATCAATCCTTTTCTCGAAGAGATCGGATCAAGTACGATACAACATTCTGAACGATTGATGCAACTGTTGAAACGACCGGAACTAAATGTTAACAGCTTACTTGCGCTTCTGTCAACAAATGAAAATGGTAGTGTCCAAAAATTTCTATCGCAAGGAGAAGTACTCGAACAGGTGGAGATTGAAACCAAGTATGAAGGATACATCAAGCGTCAGCAAGATCAGGTTGAGAAGTTTGAACAATACGAAAAGATGATCATCCCGGATTCATTTAACTATGCACACCTTACTTCTCTCTCAGCCGAAGGGAAGGAGAAGTTGATGAAAGTACGCCCGCATTCAATCGGACAGGCATCTCGCATTAGCGGTGTTACACCGGCGGATATCTCTGTGCTGATGGTGTATATGCGTGGGTGATGAATTTGAAGTTTCGAGTTTTTGGTTTCCTGTTTTAAGTTATAGATTAGTAGCCCACATTTGAAGCAAGATTGCAAGTCAGATAATTTTTAAGGGAAAGCAAAATACTCATATAAACCGGGGAAAATGATGTTTCACGTGAAACGACTTTATGTATACTGCTGTTATTATTGAGTTTATGGCTATGGGCTTTCCAAGCACACACTTTACCGAGATAAAGTGCATTGATTCTTTCAAAGACATTTCATCGAAAATTTTTACTCAACTTTTCTCATCGATTGGACTTTCCTGTCATGTATGGTGCCGTATTGTGTAACCTAATCTCATTAACATCGTATTATAAAGTGTACATTCTTACATCTATATAACTAATTATTTTAAAGACTATGAATACTTTCAAATCCGTTATTATTATATCTTTATTATCACTCTTCATTGTAGCATGCTCACCTGCTCCGGTATTCCGGCTTGCACCGGATGAGAAAAATACCACCTTTTATTACGGCGCTGAATATGTTCAATCAGATGTCGATGATATTCTTGTTTCGTTAGCCTATTACCGTCATGCAGGCAATATGATTTCGTTCGATGTAGAAATAGTTAATTATAGTGAAGAGTCCGTTCGCATTTCTCCTGAAAAATTTTATATCACAGCTTTCAATGCTACTCCTACACATCCCGACGCAACGGCATTAAAACAGGTCAATGCGATCGATCCCGAAGAGATGCTTCTTGCAATAGACAAGAAACGCTCGAGAGAAAATGCAAGTGAACAAACGAATATGGTGTTGCACGCAACCGGCGAAGTGTTATCTCTTGCAGGTGAGCTTGCAAGCATCGGCAGTGACCGGTCATCAGAAGACCGTGAAGAAGCACGCCGCGACAGAATTGAACGACGTGCGATTCGAGCCGACCAGCGATATCAGCACGATGTAGAAATGCATTCGTTAGCGGTACAGCGTGATAGCTGGGAGTACGACACACTCCGTAAAACCG
>PWXV01000052.1 GCA_003568415.1 Ignavibacteriales bacterium | reverse complement strand
TGCTGCTCTTGACATCGCGGTGAACGATTCCTTTCTCATGTGCCGCCTGTAATCCGTCTGCTATCTGGATAGCAATATCTATCGCTTCGTTGACGGCAAGCGGTTTTTCTTCGATTTTTTTGTTTAATGGTATTCCTTCATACGCGGGCATAACAAGAAACATCTGGCTTTCGGGGGTTTCATCAATCTCATAAATTGTACAGATGTTGGAATGTTCGAGTGCGGATGCGGCGCGTGCTTCATGGATGAAACGGGTTTTATCCTGTTCGGTCGCGGCATGACTTGCAGAGAGGAATTTGATCGCAACATCGCGGTCGAGTTTTGTATCATGGGCTTTGTAAACGACGCCCATGCCCCCTTCGCCGAGTTTTTCAAGTATTTTATAATGTGATATCGTATGTCCGACCATGGTCAACCCTTTGGTTTTAGTAATTCCTGAAACGGCCGGTACTCGCGTAACGGCTCGAGGTCGATATCGCGATGGATGTACACTCCAAATCCATTTCCCTGATCAAAAGATTCCCGTATAAGTTTGACTGCCTCGGCATGTTCTCCGAGGAGCGCATGGATCCTGGCACGTAAGTATGTATGCCGGCCGAAGAGATATTTCCGATCTGTGTTTTTTAACTCGCCGGCAATACGACGCGCCTCTTCTTCGTCACCTCTGCGTGCCGCCAATGCACCGAGTGCTCCCATATAGGCAATGTTGTCCGGATTGTCTGCGGCCAACTCCCTGTACAAACTGTATGATTCGCTCCAATGTCCGGCAAGATAGTACGCTTCGGCGAGTCCGGACTTATTTTCGGGATCACAATCTTCATACCATCGGATTGCCTGTTCCGCAACTTGTAATGCTTCCGCTTTATTTCCGTGTGCACGCAGTTCCATTGATGCTGTAAGCATCACATTACCGACACTTCCGGCAGAAGGTTCTATGCTTTTACTTTGTTCGATGACTTTATGCAGTTCTTCGACTTTTCCAAGAGCGGCAAGCGCGCTAACTTCATCAGCGAGGTGATCTAAATTATTCGGGAAGTATTGCCGTGCTTCACGGGCTACTTTAAGTTCATTTTGGTAACTTTCTAAAAGATGATGTGCACTGCTTAAGACTCCGAAGCGCCATGACAATGGTGCATAGCCAATCCAATGAACCGGCATATTCATTTTTTCATATGTATCTACGGTTTTTGCGGGGCGATTGAGACCAAGAGAACTACGTCCGACTAAATAATTTGTCGTTGCACTCATCGGCGTTATACTTTCGATATGGAGAAGCGCTGCAAACGACTCCTCACGTTTTCCGAGTAAGTAAAAGGTATACCAATCCAAATAATATCGCTCGTATGCGGATAATCGATGTCTTTCGCGATCGATTGATTGTAATATCGAATCTGTTATCGCATACCGCTCCATATTTCCATATCCGACAGCCATGAATAACTTTGGTTGCATGAAAACAGGATCGATTTCAACGGCTCGCCGCCAATGTTCAAACGCTCTTTCATAATCCTTTCCATAATACTTATGCCCTTCTAAAAATTCTATGTATGCCTCATAGACTGGCGGATCACTAAACGTCCTGATATCACCGGAGGGGCCAATGTAAATCGCCAATGCCCCCATAATTTTTTGCTGCAGATCGTTTATCGCTTTCATCGGTTCGCTCCGCGGACCGCGTACCGGCTCAAGCGTCAGAATGACATCATTCTTTTGCGTATCGATTATTTGTGCATGGAGCTGTATATCTTCACCAACCTGATGAAACATCCCGGAGACCAGAATCCCCGACTGCGTTGCCTCCGCCAGTTTGATCAGTTTTGTCCGATCTTCCAATCCGCCTCCGACCAATCCCGCATGCTGAATCATCTGCAGCATGGTGGTTGTCGTTATAACCTCTGCAAGCTCGTTATGTAATATTCCCTGTGTGATCCAATCCGACACCAATCTTCCGATAGGATCGAGCGTAGGATCGCCCGTACGATTTTCAAATGCCGCGACGAATATGCGATTAGGATTTAAAGATGTAGTACCGGGTTTCTCCGGAAGAAAGAATAGTAAGTACGATGCTACCACAGTAATTACAAGAAGCAGTATGATCGCGCTGTAAAATATCGGAGAACGGGTAACCGGCCGGGTATGTGTGTATGCAGGTTGCTGTTTAACCGATACAGATGATGTAGTTGATGCGGTGCTTACCGGTATTGCAACCTTTTTTGATGTCTTTCTCTTTAACCGCCTCAAATCGCTCAACAGATCTTCCATCGATTGATACCGGTCGGAGGGGTCTTTCTCCAGTGTTCTCTCAATAAGATTCTCAAGCTGGGATGATACATCGGGTATGGAGGATAACAACGGCTGCGGTTCCTCATTGACGATTGAGTACAGCATCGCCGCTTCATGATCACCGCGGAAGGGCATGCGTCCCGTAAGCATTTCATACAATACAACTCCGAAAGAAAAAATATCCGAACGGTGATCGACATCCCTGCTTTGAATCTGTTCCGGCGACATATAGGCAACCGTTCCGACGGTACTTCCCACTTTGGTGATATTCATCGCCCCTTTGAGCTTCGCCAATCCGAAATCCATTACCTTTATCCGGTTTTTCGAATCCACCATGATGTTTTCTGGTTTGATATCGCGGTGAATTATTCCTTTTGAGTGGGCTTCTTCGAGGGCTTCGGCGATGTGGAGGGCATAATCAATTGCCGTTCCGGGTTCCAGGTTCCAGGTTCCAGGTTGCCACGTTTCTGATTTCTGCCTGCCCACCGAAGCTCCGCTGTTTGGAGCGTAGGCGGGACCTCCGACCTCTGATCTCTGACCTCTGACTTCTGACCTCTGGCGCAGTGTTACGCCATCAATATATTCCATCACAATAAATTGATTACCATCATATTCATCGACATTGTGAATCGTACAGATGTTCGGGTGGTTCAGCGCGGCGGCTGCTTTGGCTTCCTGGATGAAGCGTTGTTTGTCTTCGTCTGTTGCGGTGAGGTGCGGGGGTAAAAACTTCAGCGCGACGGTGCGGTCGAGTTTTGTGTCGTGGGCACGATAGACTACGCCCATACCGCCTTCGCCCAATTTTTCGAGTATTTGATAATGGGAGATAGTTTGGCCAATCATAGGTAAAACCACCCATTTCTGACTTCAAGATTATAGCGAAAAGGTAAATCGGTGTGAATAATATAGAGTGGCAGGGTACTATCTGTTATCGTCAGTCTATACTGGTTAACAGCGATTTCCGGGTGGAAATCTATTATAGAGCTCGATTCGTCATCAGAGGTTTCCATGGTGACCTCAAGACATTTTGTGTACCGGAAATCTATAGATTATATTTATGAAAAGCAATAGCTCTGAGAACTTACTACTATCGATTTTTTATCGCGTATCCTATTATTTGCCACCGGGATTGTAAACTATTCATTTTTCATTCTACGGCGCACGGGCAATTATGTGAGT
>PWXV01000274.1 GCA_003568415.1 Ignavibacteriales bacterium | reverse complement strand
TGCACGAAGTCGATTTGAAATTGCAGGAGGAACAAATCGCGTTTTTAAACAAAGTACGCTCCGAGCGTGACAACAATGCTGTCAGTGAAAAATTACGTGCCCTAAAAAAAGCGGCCGAAGGCGATGAAAACCTGATGCCATACATTCTCAATGCGGTACGGGTGTATGCAAGTGTGGGAGAAATATGCGATACCTTGCGGGAGGTGTTCGGAGAATATGAGGAAAATGTGACCCTATAGCTAAAGCCAGAGCACCGAGATCAAAATAAAGCAATTATAAATACGTAAATTGTATTATGAAACCACAACACATTGAACATATCGGCATTGCAGTAAAAAATCTTCAAGCTTCAATTAAATTCTACGAGGAAGTTCTGGGATTAGCATGTTACAAGATCGAGGAAGTCGAAGATCAACAGGTGAAAACTGCATTTTTTAAAGTCGGTGATACGAAAATCGAATTGCTCGAATCGACGTCGCCCGAAGGACCAATCGCAAAACATATCGAAAAACGAGGAGAAGGTATTCATCATATCGCTTATGCCGTAGACAATCTTCCTGCAGCTTTACAGGAAGCTGAGTCAAAAGGTATACAATTAATCGATCGTGAGCCGAGAAAAGGAGCCGAAGGTTTACGGATTGCGTTTCTCCATCCGAAATCAACCCACGGCGTGTTAACTGAATTGTGTGAAAAGCCGGAATGATCATATCCCCCCATTGCCATAACCTATGAAACACGGGAACGCTTTGCTATACACCTCACGTTTGAATTTATAGAGGGAATGTTTTTTCTTCCCGTTAATATTCATGCGGAAGAAAGGATGATTACCATGGTAAAAATTTCGCTTACCCCTGAAGAAGCCCGCTCATTTCGTGAGATTATTGAGTATACTTTGTCCGAATTGCGAATGGAGATAGCCGGAACAGAAAGTTATGACTGGCGTCAAAAACTGCACAAACAAGCGGTGTCCCCTGAAAGGGGATTTGATCATTATCTTTATAAACCCCAATATCAACAAGGCAAGCGTGCGGGGTTCTTAAAACTACAGCCGAAGTTCTGGTGTTCGTTATTGAATAATGAATCTCAAATGACTCACCCGGTGACACATTTTCGGAGACTTCGAGATTTACCTCGAGCCCTTCTCGCTGCGTCGGTTCACTTGATCCAAACGGAGATGCACAATCACCGATAAAAATCGCCGGGATTGCTATTGTTAAATAAACTATTGCTATCTTAATCACTATTGCCTCCCTCCTTGGTGTAACATTTCCGATTCACGTCATTGTGGCTATATATACTTCAAACAATATGCCATTCTCTTAAGTTTTGATATATACATTTTTTTGAATAATGACCTGTAGAAAAATGCAGGAATAAAAAAGCTGAATTGCGGGAATATCAAAATCCTGCAGCTATTTTTATCTTAATGCTGATTGAGGTTAATTATGCTGTGAGATTTACCGGGGTAATTGATTTTGGAGCTGGCGGGCGGACTTGAACCGCCGACCTGCTGATTACGAATCAGCTGCTCTACCTCTGAGCTACGCCAGCACGGAAAATCTCAGAATTTGAGATTCACCAGGGAAAAAATATACCAATTTATTGAAGTATATTCAATATCAGGTGAGTGAAATTATTGCACTCCACGAATTATGTCGATTTCAGTCTCCTGGATGAGTTCTTCCATTTTCTTCCAAATATCCGATACCCGTGTGGTCATTATGATGAGATCGTGTTCATGACCGTTTACATCTATTATGTATTTCGGGAGAGTTGCAATTTTTTGGAACCCCATACGTTCAAAAATCTTTATTTCCTTTACCTGCGTTTCAACGAGCGATAACTGTATGTGGTGAAGGCCAAGGCCGGTGGCTTTATTGATAAGTTCGTGAATCATAACTTTACCGAGACCCTGACCTCGAAAGTCTTTATCAATAACAATTCGAATTTCTCCTATATGCCGCTGCCATCCATATTGTTTCATATGCAGGGTGGCATCGCCGACAATACGTCCCCTGTGCTCGGCTAATACCGGATATACTTTATTGTAATCGATTTCCTGAACCCACCGCTTAATCACCATAGGATCGGTAGTGTCTTCACGTAAGACCTGCCGGTCTTCTTCCGGGAGTTTTTTGAAAAATTCCAGAAGCCGTTCTTCATCTTCGGGAACCATTAATCTGAGCATTATCTGCTCACGATTTTTTAACTGGAAAAATTTTGGATATTCTTGCATGTTCATGCCTTTTCTTCGACCTGCTCTTTGCGTTGTTTAATTAATTCTAATCCGTGTTCGTATCCCTTTTCAAAAGCTTTGAGATTTAATTCTTCAGTACCTTTAGGAATTGAGTCTTCAATCGCTTTCATGACGGCATCTTTTTTAAGTAATCCGGTCACTGCGGTAAAGCATCCGACCACGACCATATTCATAACAATCCGGCGTCCTAACTGATCTGCTATACGGGTTGCCGGAACGGTATAGTGATCGTACATAGAAGCTATATCACCGCTAACGGTAACCATATTTTCTTCGGTAATAAGTATTCCGTTCGGTTTAAGATCATAGCTATATTTTGAAAATGCTTCCTGTGAGATAGCCACCATAATATCGGGTTTCCTGATGTAGGGATAATCTATCAGCTCATCGGAAACAATCACCTGTGCACTGCACGCACTGCCGCGTGCCTCAGGCCCGAAGCTTTGAATTAATGTTGCAAATTTCTCGTCAAATAACGACGCGGCTTTGCCGAAAATGTATCCACTGAGTATAACCCCCTGACCGCCAAAGCCTGCTACTCGAATTTCTGTACGTGCCATTGTTATCCTCCGTATGGAGTAAATTGTTCACCGAATACGTTTGTCAGGTGTTCATTCATCAATTGCCGGTATGTTTTCCGTTCGCGTTCAACAAACTTTCCGACAATAATTTTTCCCTGGAAATCAATGCCGACATCTTTGGTATCCGCACCATTTTTAATTTCACTGTTTTCCTTGTAGTAATTCATCTGATCTAATCCATCACCGAGCCGGTTACGTCTGCTATAGAGTGTAGGACAAGGTGATATAATTTCAACAAATGAAAAACCTCTCCGTGACATAGCTTCTTTAATCGCTTTTGTAACATGCCGAACGTGGTAGGTCGTCCATCGAGCTACATAAACCGCACCGCTTGAGTCGGCAAGAAACGGCAGATTGAATGGGGGATCGTAACTACCGTACGGATACGTTGTACCTTTTGCGGTAACCGGGGTTGTTGGAGCAACCTGGCCTCCGGTCATACCATAAATCAAATTGTTCACACAGATAACAGTCATATCGACATTTCGGCGGGCTGCGTGTATGAAATGATTTCCACCGATAGCAAATAAGTCACCGTCACCGCTGTATACGACAACTTTTAAATTCGGATTAGCAAGTTTCAACCCCGTAGCAAACGGAATCGCCCTGCCATGGGTTGTGTGAAATGAATCCAGATTGACATATCCGG
>PWXV01000093.1 GCA_003568415.1 Ignavibacteriales bacterium | reverse complement strand
TGCCTTTATCTTTCAATATTCCTCAACAATTGTTACATGAATCGAATGTTCGCTTTGCATTGCAAATCATACCGGATGAAGAAGGAACCGCAGGTACTCTCCGGTTTGACAATGTTCAAATTGACGCAGCTATACAGCATACCCATGAACTTCGCCTGACAAACGTACAAATTTCGCCTCCGCTCCCGGTTACCGACGATTCACTTCAAGCTGCCGCAACCATTCTTAACGCCGGATTGGAACCTGCATCATCTTTTACCGTCGGTATACGTTCGGACGACGATCGAATTCTGGCTGAAAAGACTATCTCAGATGAGATTGTACCTGAAGACTCAGTAACTGCAAAATTAACGATCATGCCATTACCGCAGAATATTCACTCATTACAGGTATATGTTGAGTATGAACGTAATGAAGGATCGGAGACATCAATCAATACGGATGTTCATATTGCCGAACCGGTACGATCATATCCCTATATCGAACACTTTAATTGTACCGATGACGCTCTCCCGCTACAGTGGCGGAGCAGTATTCGTGATGGTAACCCCGATGCATCACTGACGACAAGTATCGTCCATGAGGGGGAGCGTACAATCATTATGTCGAATGCAACACAAGAGCAATATCTTCTTCTTCCGCCATTGAATACCTCGGATGGAATACTCCAGGAGCTCACGTTCTTCGAGCGCAGGACGGGTACATTCGATGCTACTTTGTATATCGACGTTTCAACGGATCGCGGTAAGCATTTTCAAGAGTATGCTTCATTCTCACATTCCGGTGAAACTGATTATATACCGCGTGTGCTTTTATTGGATGAATTTTTATCCGACGAAGATGTACTGTATATCCGTCTCCGTCTGGCAGGTGACGGAACCGGCACAACGGGTACAATACGTTTTGATTCCTTTACCGCAACGGCACGAATGGATCACGATATAGCTGTAAGTGATATTATGATTGACCCACCTTTACCATTACCCGATGAAGCTATAGAAATTGCAATATCCGTTGGTAACTTCGGTCTGCAACCTGCTCAAAACTTTACTATCAATGTATACCGGATACATACCGATGAACCGGAACTAATCGGTTCTCACGAGTATTTGAATATTTTACATCCGTTCGAGACCGCGACCGTCAGCTTTATAGTTGATGATATGCCTGCAGGATATTCGCTTCTGCGTGCAGAAGCCGATTATCCTCCCGATATTCTACCCGATAACAATGTGCTCGACAAAGAAATATTCATCCGGTATCCCTCTCAAATACTCATCATCAATGAAATACTCTATCACACACGTGATGGGCAGCCTGAATTTGTTGAAATATACAATCCGGGAGAGACCGAAATCAATCTTAATGGCTGGTCGATCCGCGATCGTGAAACACCGGGCGGTCAGATCAATCAGTATTTATTAAGTGATACAACCTTGTATATTGAGCCCGGCTCATTTGCCGTCCTTGCCGCAGATTCTTCAATATTCGATTGGTTCGGGCTTGACGGAACTGAAGCACTTTTTAGAACTGCCGGGAGAGTTACGCTCGGTTTATCATCTTTAGGTGACGAAGTTATGCTTCTCGATCCATCCGGTTCAGTAGTCGATTCCGTGGCATACGATCCGTCATGGCATCATCCGGATATTTTTGAAACACAGGGCAGATCGCTCGAACGTATATCACCAAACATTGAATCACAGAGTGCAGCAAACTGGAGCACCACAGCCGATCCGCTCGGCGGAACGCCCGGTAAACACAACAGCATTTTTACCGATACACCCGTCACCACGGCAAGCATTGAAGTCAATCCTAACCCATTCTCACCAAACGCCGACGGCTTTGAAGATCATACGATTATCAGTTATAAACTTCCGCAACAAACTGCAATGGTACGTCTTCGTATTTTCGATTCACTCGGAAGGCATATTCGCACGTTACTTAACAATCAACCATCGGGACCGACCGGTAATGTCATCTGGGATGGTCGCAACGAGAACGGACAAAATGCGCGTCTTGGTATCTATGTAATACTTCTCGAGGCATATGACGGTAACCGCACCGGTCTTACCCAGGTGAAATCTACAGTTGTAGTAGCCGACAGATTGTAATCATTGCTCTTTGACACATCCTTTTGTAAATTATACCTAATCATGAAAACAATGCACATTCACGACCAATTTAAAGAATATCAGGCTGCCAGGCGGGAAATTCAATATTCTCATGAAAACAGTGCCGGCGGGCTTGCTACGGCACGTCGCTTGACGCAGGAAACAGATAATTTACTGCTCAACATTTTTGATTTACTCGACCCGGTATTCACACGCCCGGTAGCACTACTTGCACTCGGCGGATATGGCCGTTGTGAATTATGTCCACATTCCGACATTGACATTCTAATCTTATATCCGGATGCATCAAAAAAAAGAGACGCGGAACATAGTTCGATGGCATTTTTACATCTGCTTTACGATGTGGGTTTCAATGTGGGACATGCATTCAGAAGTTTTGACGAGATGCTTGCGTTACGTAAAAAGGATTTCGATTCATGGGCAGCATTGCTTGAAGCACGTTTTCTCTATGGAAACAGCACTGTTTATGACGATTTTATTGAAAAATTAAACGACATACAGAGCAATAATAAAGATCTTTCATTTTTACACCATGTTATAGAGCAACAAAACAGGCGCCACCGGAAATTCGGAAACTCGGTAAAACTACTTGAGCCAAATGTAAAACAAAGCGCCGGCGGACTCCGGGATATCCATGCACTTTTGTGGATGTTTCGCTCACTTAAAGAATATCCACTCCCGTTACATAATGATTCATCATTCCGGTATCAATCACTCTCAAAAATTTTAATCCAGGAGTTTTACGACCTTGAAAAAATCGATAAAAACTACTGTGAACGATTAATCCAGGCGCTTGATTTTATTATTAAAATCAGACATCAGTTACATTTCATCACCGGAAACACACACGACATTCTTGACTTCGGATTACAGGAACAGGTCGCCTTGAAACTTGGCTACAAGAGTACCGATAAAATTCGTGCTGTTGAATCGTTCATGCGCGATTATTATATCCATAGCCGCGAGGTCAAACGGTTCAATGAATTCATTACACAGATGTATGAAGACATATACCGTCCTCCCATAAAATTCCGTGATTATGCCTTGCAAGCTGACGAGGTTTATACATACGATGGTCATACTATCGGGATTGCGGATGAGCTGCCTGAAAAATTTCAACTTACGGGAATTAATATTTTACGTGCATTTGTCCACCAGGCTAAACACGGTGTTCCATTCGATAATCGGGCCCGTACATTCATAATAAAAAATGCATATCTTATTGATGAAACCATACAAAATTCTAAAGAAGCGGGAGAACTATTTTCGGCACTTTTCAATAATCCATATCCTGCTCTTGCACTACGCAATATGCACGAGGCAGGTATTCTCGAGCGATATCTCCCGGAATTCGG
>PWXV01000209.1 GCA_003568415.1 Ignavibacteriales bacterium | reverse complement strand
TTGCGGTGACTTCGTCATTTGCACAGCGAAATACTTTATTTTCAAGCGATGAATTTTCCCTCGGCGGTTACTTCAGTCCGGTTGTGAAATTTTCATCGGTACACGATAACCTCGGCGTTTTCGTCGGCGGTCGGGGTGGATTAATTATCAACCACACTTTTTCCATTGGTCTTGCCGGATACGGTTTAGCCAGTTATGTGGAAGCACTCAATCGTGGTCCGTATGGCGAACGGTACATGGAAATGGGATACGGCGGACTCGATTTGGAATACATCCACAATCCAAATGATCTGGTGCATCTTTCATTCCACACCCTTATCGGCGGCGGTGGTGTGTTGTTTAATGAACGAAAATGGCGGTCGGATTACTGGGATAATCGTGACCGGGATGTCTACGGATTTTTTATTGTCGAACCTGGGGTGAACGTTGATTTGAATGTAATGCCGTTTCTGCAAACGAGTGTGGGTGCCAGTTACCGGATCGTAAGCGGATTGAATTCCCCGGTAACCACGAATGCTGAATTATCAGGTCCGTCGGTTATGGTATCATTCAGAGTAGGCAGATTTTAATGCAGGGTTACTATCCTGTGCAGTTTACCGGAAATAAAACACCACTCACCGAAATATTAGTTACAGATAAATTATTTCGGCGTATATTTTAATCAAAAAGATTTACTCATATGAAACGAATTACACATAGTATAATATTCAATCTGGCGGTTACGTCATTCATTTTCGGACAGTCGTTGATCGTAACCCTGGATGATGCGGTTGAAATTGCTCTTGAGAATAACCGGGAAATCGGTATCGCATCTATGGAAGTACGAAAATCCCGTGCAACGGTTCGGGAAGCATACGGACACGCTCTGCCGACGGTCGATGTCAGCGGTAACTTTTCTCATTTCGTAAATAAACCGAGAATGCCGTTCCCCGACTTTGAAGCACTACTCGGCAATGCAACGTATTCTATCCTCTTCGATGAAGGAGTGCTCCAACGTGACGAGGATAAATTCAGACCTATCGCAACGCAGTTGCAGTCATTTGCGCAGACCAATAACTATGAGTCGCAAATTCAAGTACTGCAGCCGCTCTTCAACTCGACGGTTTTGAGAGGAATCGGAGCGTCACGGCGGTATCACAATCTCGCTGAAGAAGAATTGCAGCGTACAATTTCATCAACCATTCTCGATGTGAAGCGTTCATTTTATGCGGTATTGTTAACAAAAGAGATGTATGAGATTGCTCTTGCCAGCTTTGATAATGCAGCCGGTAATTTACGAAACGTAAGAGCGGCATACGGGCAGGGGTTGGTTGCCGAGTTTGATCTTCTGCAGGCGGAAGTACAGGTGGAAAACATACGCCCGATGGTATTGCAGAGCGAGAATGCATTAAAGAACGCAATGGATGGATTGAAAATAGTTCTCGGTATCGATCAAGATACCGTAATCGATGTGGTTGGTGAAATGGTCTATACAGCTGAGCCGGTTCCCGAAGCGGAGCGAACTATTGCCGATGCTTTCCGTGGAAATTATGGTATTAAATCTCTGGAGATAAAACGGGATGTGGACCGGGCATTTATTGATTACTATCAGTCGGAATACTGGCCGGTTTTATATGCGTTCGGCAATTATACCCGTGCAGGTTCGGATGACCGGTATAATTTCCAGAATTATTCGTCATCGATAGTCGGTGTAACGATATCGTTTAATCTGTTCAATGGCGGGAGAACACGCCAGAGAGTTCAGCAAGCGAAAGTTACCATGAACCAGACGGAACAACAGCTTCATCAATACCGTGATTACGTAGCGATGCAGGTCAGGAGTAAAATCAATGATCTTCGCAGAGTACAAAGCATTCTCGAAGCGCAGGAACGAAACGTGGAGCTTGCCGGTCGCGCATACGATATAGCTGTTGTAAGATACCGTGAAGGAACCGGTAATCAGCTCGAGGTACAGAATGCGGATATGGCATTGCGGCAGGCCCGGACAAACCGCCTTAACTCCGTCTACGATTATATTATCGCTCGGGCAGAGCTGGATCATCTTGCCGGAAGAATTAATGAAATGTACGATGTACGCTGATAAGAAAAATTTTAAACATAGTTGAATGATACACAGAGGACACAATGAAAAATAAAAAACAGTATTATTTTGCTCTCCTTACCCTTTTATCGGTACTTATTCTTGCAGCATTTGCCGGTTGTTCACGGCAAAAATCCGAAGCGAGAAGTATGGAACAAATCTACGAGGAAGACGGAATACCCGTCCGGGTCGATACGGTGCGTTACCGGACGTTCGAGAAGAATCTTGCATACTTTGCAAAGTTGTCCGGTATAAAAGAAGCCACCCGGAGCGCAGTCATCGGCGGCAAGATCGATCGTATCAATGCCCGGGTAGGAGACCGTGTGGTTGCCAATCAGGTGATCGTTGAGATGGATCAGACAAGTCCCGGTTTTCAGTACGACCAAGCAAAAGCTGGTTACGAGAATGCTGAAAAGACATACCACCGTATGAGAGCAATGCTCGAAGCTGGCGAAACATCCCAGGCAAACTTCGACGGCGCCGAAGCACAATATCTTGTCGCAAAGCGTAATTACGAAGCGCAGAGAAAAATGCTCTTCATCGATGCCCCATTTGACGGCACGATTGTGGATGTGAAAGTCCGGACAGGGGATAATGTAAACGGCGACGCACACCTGTTTACCGTTGCACAACTCGATCGAATGCATGCACGGCTCTGGGTTACCGAAAGGGAAGTTATGCAGATGCGGCCCGGTATGTCAGCTACCACTCAATTTAACGGTAAAACATACACTGGCAGGATAACCGAAATTTCACTGGCGGCGGATCCGTTCAGGCAAGCGTTTTATGTCGACGTGGAGTTTGACAACCCCGGACGTGAACTGAGAAGCGGTGTGACGATGAATATCGAAATACAGGTGTATGAGAATTCCCGGGCAATCACTGTTCCGCGTAATCTCGTTATGCGTGATACATACGGCGAGTTTGTCTACTTAAAAGATAACAACACCGCCGTCAAACGCTATATCACAAACGGCAACAGCAGCGGGATCGAGTACGAAGTAAACAGCGGACTGAATGTCGGCGATGTGATAATAACCCACGGCGCCTCGATGGTGGACGCAGGACGGCATGTTCGAATCGTAGAGTAGGTACGGTTAATAGAAAATAGTTAATAGTTATTGGTTAATAGTTAATGGGATTTAAGAAACAACTTCAGGTAATGACGAAACATTCTCGTATAGAACCATTAACCAATAACAAATAACCAATAACTTCTTTCAAAGTTGTTAGCAATTTGAATTAAATCGAAAATATAGTAAATAAACAATAATAAATATTCAATAGACAATGTTTTTAGCCAAGACCTCCATAAACCGCCCCGTAATGACGACGATGGGAATCATGGTATTCATCATCTTCGGATTACTGGCATACTTTTCCTTAAGTCTTAATCTCGCTCCCGATGT
>PWXV01000200.1 GCA_003568415.1 Ignavibacteriales bacterium | reverse complement strand
TTGATCGGCTCTCAATACGTGGGATTCTTCCGGAAGCTGGTTCCTCGTTGACGACTTATTGAAAACCTTACCAGCATATGCGGTCAACTCTCCCCTGCTTCCCTTGTATTTATTTTTCCGCATTATCATCTTCAGAAGATTTAACCGGAATTCTTCTGTGTATGCTGCATCATACAATATCCCGTCACCTGATCCGGTGTTCAGTTTGGCAATTACGCTTTGCGGATGTTCGGTTGCGATTTCGTTCATTTGTTCCTCTCCAGAGGTGAACGTCACCGGGAGCGTATAGATTTCAGGCAATCCTTCTGTATATTGGACTTCCACGAGAAAAATCAGTGAAGACGGTGCTCCCTTTCTTCCGATCGGGATCGATTCAATGATGTCGATTTCCTGCATTTTCCGAGCTTTGCCGCCAAACCATCTTGTTTTCTTCAAATATTGCGGTAATATCGATCTGGCAAATTTTGCCCGTGTTCTTCCATCCAGCAATGAATCCCATTTTTTCTGCACGGTGAATTCCGGGATTCCATCCTCACCGGTTATATCTATTGCTTCCTCTTCCTTATTAAGAACGAACCAGAAATATCCGTACGACGAGAGCGTGATACCGTACTCGGAATCCCGGATGGTCGGGAATTTGTTCCGGCTGAATACTTCTTCCGGAACATACCCTTCAAACTGCGGAAGCTCAAGTTCCACGTATTGTGAATGGCGCGACATATTGACTATTACGAGTATGTTTTCATCCTCAAAGCTGCGAATAAATGCAAGTATCTTCGGATTATCCGGGAGCAGGAACTCAATAATACCCCTCCCGAATGCTTTAAACATTTTCCGCATGCTGATAAACCGTTTCATCCACCAGAGCAATGAAGATTGACTGCGTTCGTTTGTCTCCACGTTAATTGCTTCATAGTGGTAATCGGGATCGATGATTACCGGTAAAAACAATTGCTGTGGATTTGTGTTTGAAAAGCCGCCATTACGGTCGGGTGACCATTGCATCGGGGTTCGCACGCCGTTCCGGTCACCGAGATAATAATTATCCCCCATACCTATTTCATCGCCGTAATAAATGACCGGAGTTCCCGGCATAGAGAATAGCAAGACGTTCATCAATTCGATTTTCCGGCGGTTATTCTCTAAAAGCGGAGCAAGGCGACGGCGAATTCCGAGATTAATCCGTGCACTTGTATCTTTAGCGTATACGCGATACATGTAGTCGCGCTCCTCATCGGTGACCATCTCCAGTGTTAATTCATCGTGGTTTCGCAGGAATAGTGCCCACTGGCAATTTTCAGGGATACCAGGTGTCTGATCAAGTATATCGATGATCGGGAATCGGTCTTCAAGTCGTATCGACATGAACATCCGGGGCATCAGCGGAAAATGAAATGCCATATGGCAAATATCTCCATTGCCGAAATATGCCACCGCATCCTCAGGCCACTGATTCGCTTCCGCCAGAAGCATCTTATCCTCAAAATTATCATCGACATGCTTCCTGAGTTTTCTCAAAAATTCATACGTTTCAGGCAGGTTTTCACAGTTGGTCCCTTCCCGTTGAAAAAGATACGGGATAGCATCGAGGCGCATACCATCTACCCCCATATCCAACCAGTAATCCAAAACTTTAAATATTGCCTCCTGAACCTTTGGGTTATCGAAATTTAAATCCGGTTGATGAGAGTAAAATCGATGCCAATAGTAAGAGTGTGCGACCGGATCCCATGCCCAATTTGAGGATTCAAAATCTTTAAATATTATTCGTGCATCACGATATTTCTCGGGGGTATCGCTCCATACATAGAATTCCCTCCACGGAGAACCCGGATTTGCTTTTCGTGAATTTTGAAACCAGTCGTGCTGATCCGAGGTATGGTTGATAACAAGCTCCGTAATTACCCTAATGCCGCGTTTGTGCGCTTCACGCAGAAACGATTTGAAGTCACGCATTGTACCATAATCGGGATGTATGCTGAAATAATCGGCGATATCATATCCGTCATCCCGGAGCGGGGATGGATAAAACGGGAGCAGCCAGATGGCGGTAACGCCAAGGTCTTCGAGATAATCCAGTCGTTGCGTCAATCCCTTAAAATCGCCGATACCGTCTCCGTTGCTGTCCTGAAACGCTTTTACGTGAAGTTCATAAATTATCGCATCTTTGAACCATAGCGGTTCAGAGGTCAGTGGAATGTTTTTCATATAGTATTTCAGTTAATCTATAGTTAGTTCGCTGTATATTATCACATAAAATAATCAAAATCTGTCTCTTTTTTCAATCTGCCGTGTACCCGAAAGATATGTGCCGGTAAAATGTGAGGATTCAACTCGACATAATTGCTTGTACCTTTCCATATATATTTCTCATCACCTATAAGATCATGTACCATAAACGGTTGATCGGGATCGAGTCCCAATTTATCGATCGGCACCTGTACCCATCCCGATTGAGTATGATGAGGATCCATATTAACGACAACGAGAATAGTGTTCGACTGATCATCCGTCGATTTTATATAAGAAAGGATCAGGTCATTTTCGATCTGGCAGATTTCAAGGTTATTGGTAAATTGCAGAGCCGGATTTTCATTCCTGATTCTATTTACCCGGGCAATCAAATCCTTGAGGTTTCCGGGAGCATCCCAATCCCAGTTTTTTATTTCATATTTTTCAGAGTTATAATACTCCTCCTTGCCCGGAACTGCCTCCTGTATACATAACTCAAAAGCGGGGCCATAAATTCCATAATTCGACGAAAGAGTAGCAGCAAGCACAAAACGTTTTATAAACTCCTGCCTTCCGTCGAATTGTAAATGCTGCGGCAATATATCCGGTGTGTTCGGCCAGAAATTCGGCCTGAAGAATTCCCGCACCTCTGTCGTTGTCAATTCTGTTAAGTAATCGGTAAATTCTTTTTTCGTGTTTCTCCACGTGAAATAAGTATATGATTGATTGAAGCCTATTTTTGCAAGTTTATACATCACCTTTGGTCTGGTGAATGCTTCTGATAAAAATATCATATCCGGATAATTTTCGCGTAGTTCTGCTATCATCCACTCCCAGAACGCAAATGCTTTGGTGTGTGGATTGTCTACCCGGAATATACGCACCCCTTTTTCAAGCCAGAATTCGACGACACTTTTCAGCTCTTCCCATAAGTCTTTCCACTGTTCGGTCTCAAAATTGATCGGATAAATATCCTGATATTTTTTGGGAGGATTTTCAGCATACTGAATTGAGTCATCCGGCCGTTTTTTGAACCACTCAGGATGCTCCTTAACATACGGATGATCCGGTGTGCACTGATATGCAAGATCGAGTGCGATCTCCATATTGTGCTCCCGGGTACTTTTTACAAGGTCCAGAAAATCATTCATCGAACCGAGCTCCGGGTGTATCGATTTATGTCCGCCTTCATCAGAACCGATAGCCCACGGACTACCCGGATCACCCGGTTCACAGACAACGGAGTTGTTCTTACCTTTACGGTTAATCTTGCCAATGGGGTGAATGGGTGGCAGATACAGCACATCGAATCCCATTCGAGATATTTCCGGCAGCAAGGCCTCAAGATCTTTGAAGGTACCGTGTTTTTCCGGATCCGGTGAACATGAACGCGGGAAGCGTTCATACCACGTACTGAAAAGTGCCTTCGAGCGATCAACGTGAACGTTCAATTCTCTGTGATACTTTGATGAAAGAGAACGATCCGGATATCCAAACATGAGCGCAGTAAAATCGGCTTCATCCACAAGCGCCACTGCACTATCAGGATCACGGGTGTTGCTGACGATGGCGTGATATTCTTGCAGCTTTTTTCTGTCTACTCCCTTTGCCTTATTTATTACACGTTCAACCTCGTTTGCACCTATGAGTAAATCGACAGAAATATCCTGCTTTGCATCGTATTTCTTTTTGATATCTCCCAGCCACGTTTTAAAATGATCGACCCACCCTTCTATGCAATAAACATAATCGGAGAGTTCTTTGATGAGAAATTCACCGCGCCACCGGTCATTGACAAGAAACGTCATTGGCGCTTCATTCCATGTTCGATCACCCTTTTTCTTATATAATACTACCGCCGATACAGCGTCGTGTCCGTCGCCGAATATATCGGCTTCGACAACAACTTTTTCGCCGACTACCCGTTTAATGGGGTATTGTCCGCAATTAATTTCAGGATATACATTCTCAATGACAACCCGATTTCTACCATCTTTCTTCATAGTACCGTGTCCACCTTTGTCACAATCCGTATTAACATTATTTTTTAAAGTAAACTCATAGCGTATATTAAAACAAAATATATGGTAAATATCAAATGACAACAAAGAAATAAATTTAATTCTTTTGTGCAGGACTGGATTTTTTAATATATTGAAAAAAAATATCCAATTAAATTAACGGCTTAAAAATTTTAAATGCTTATTATCTCACTATTTAGACTTGTAATCGGTGTAATATTTTTGGTGACGGGGATATCGAAGATCCCTATTTTTGATGCTTTTGCTTACAGTATTACCGAGCTCGTTCCTCTTTCCGGCACCGTTTTGACGGTGACTACTGTTACGGCAATTGCATTTGAGATCGTGGTCGGGGCAGCACTTATTTTCAACAAATGGACCCAACTGTTTAGCGGTCTCCTCTCGCTTATGCTCATCACGTTTATTGTAATGCTCTCTGCTGCGCTGTTCAGATATGAGTCGTATATCTGTACATGTTTTGGAGTGCTGGGACTCGAACTACCGGTCAAAGAGCAGATCCTTGTGGATATTGTTCTTCTCATTATGACACTGTTCGTCTTTTTTTACAGTCACACTGAATCAAAGTTATTTTCAGGTGGCCGGCAATATGCTGTAAAAATAATAGCATCAGTGATTGTGATCAGTATTATTTGGTCGGGCTTGATTATTGTCAAGCCGCGGATGATATTTGGTGAAAGACCTGAAATAACGATAGACTCACAACTGGTGTTTCATGAATTACCTAACCGCAATGGTTATAATCCTCAACTTGTGTTTATGGTAGATATGGCAGATTTTCTTTGTCCTGATTGCGTTGCCGATTTTCTGGGAATAGCTGAACGAATTACTGAAAAGCCGCAGGAAATATCGGAAAACGTTTTCATTTTTGTTAAACGTGTTGATTTTATGGGCAGTGATGAACAGCATGAATATGTTGAAGAGTGGCGTGCGGAACACAACTACCCATTGCCGATGCATATAGATTTGAATGATCTTTTTTCGCAGGCGGGTTTTGATAAATCAACCGTGCTGCTTTATAGAGGCCTCGGTTCGCTTGAGGATATTGAAACGTTTCCGATGGGATCTCGAAGGAGAAACGAGATCGTTGATAGATTTTTGCGGCCGTTTGGTAATTGAATGATATACAAGGCAACAAGATTATGATCAAAATAATTAGCTAACATTGCCATATAAATGGAACGTCTGCCATCTAATAAATAGATATACTATTAGATTAAAAATGCAGTTCATTTCAAGCCGGCACGCGGAACGCCCTCCGGGATAAACGAACCAGGTTTATTCCATCACAACCTCCGGTTCCAGGACAGGATAGTTCGCTCCGGTATTCGAACCTCGCCCCCGTTCACGTAACTCGGGATCGGATCGGGATAGTTATTTGTGCAGCAAATGTGTGCTTCCATCGAACTCATATCCCATATCGCTCGGCATTTTTCGGCTTTTATATCATTACCTACGATTTTAAATCTCGTTTCGTTACACGGCTCATTGATACTGATTGCCGTTACCAGTTTACCGTTCGGTGATATATAGGCCATAACTGGTATTGGTGACGTGGGTCCCTGGTAGTCTATATAAACTATCCGGTGTTCTATGACATCAGCGACTGAAAAGATAACGTATCCGTCTTCAACTCTGAAGTCAATATCGGTCATTTGTATTTCACGGTCACTGTAATCGACCGGCTTGCTCACTGCCGGCTGGCGGGCAATGACATTATGTTCTTCGAGCGTTATAAATTGCACAAGCAAAACGATCAGGATGGCAATTATAACAACAAAACTACCGATGATCAGATACCGTGCAGGCGACGAACTGCCTTGGCCGATAGATTTATTTGTATGGAAATCCGGTTGTTCCTTCAGTGAAGCTCCGCATTGCGGACAGAAGCGTGCATCCGGATTAGTTAAATTACCACACGATGGACATTTATTAGATTTCATTTTCTTTTCCTTACTGGTCCTATTTTAAAGTTTAATACTTTAAATTCAATTACTCTAAATAGATCGACAAACTCCACATAGTTTACAATAGTAAATAAATTCTATACACAGCCAACCCCACCAGCACAAGTGCAAATATCTGTGCAAGCGTTTTTGATTTAACTTTATTTGCCATAAATGCGGCCCCCATTTGTGCCCCTATCACTGCAACAATTGATGTAATTATGACAAGTATCCAGTCGAACTGTGCTTTTGGTATATGAGCAACAAAAGCCGAGAATGATGGTAATGTCACTATAAGTGCGTTCGTTGCCGCAGCGATTCGGGCAGAATATCCGAGCATAACCAGCGCAGGCATCATAAGAAATCCCGGTCCGACTCCCAGAAATCCGGCAAATGTACCTATTCCCACACCGAGGACACCACCTTTTACCCGTTGTTTATTGGGTAATTCCGTTAGATCTTTATCGCTTTTAGGTTTAACAAACGCCATACGATAGGCTAGAAAGAGCAATACTCCTACAAAAATCCACCAGACCGTTGTCTCATCCACGAACCGTAATAGGTAAACTCCCAGTGGTGCCACAGCAGTTGTAATCAGCAGAAGCGGAATTGCCGTTTTGTAATCCACCATTTTTTTCTGCATAAACTTAACTGCAGCGGCGATGGACGTTAACCCGTTCAACAACAAAGCCCAGGGCATAATAACATGGATCAATTCAAATCCGAACAGCCCGAGTACCGGGATGGCAACAAACGCCACCCCGAGTCCGAGCATGCCGGATATGAACGATAGCACGAAAATAAGTACTACAATCAGAAGATCTATCATAACAATCCTGTTTTATAAACCATTCGTACTGATATGATGGAATCTTGGAATAATGGAGTGTTGGAATTGATGCCAATGAACAGCCAATCAGAAGAGCTATCCATCATTCCATTACTCCATTATTTTCTTACTCTACCGGCTGGAGTATTTTCTTCGCTTCTTTAATTGATGGAACACGTCCTGCCATTACGATTTTACCATCGATTAAAACTGCCGGTGTGATGCGAATTCCCAACTGTGCCATTTCCTTCATATCCGATACGTGTGATATATTCGCATTGATATTTAGTTCCTGCGCTGCATTGGACATTACTTTCTCTGTTTGATGACAACGCGGACAACCGGGGCCTGCTATTTGGATTTTCATAGTATGTCTCCATTGTTAATGTTGTGGTTTCTATGTAGCAACCGCTCTCTAGAGCGGTGTAGACCGCCGATAGGCGGTCTTGAAAACGTTTACCTGTTTTCTCAGTTTTTTCTTTTACCGGTATATTTAAAATCGATCCCGACTCCGTCAGAATCGATTATGCGACTCTGGAGAGTCGCTCCTACAATGTTACAGTATAAAATTACCAAAGAACCAGCCGACAATTGTTCCCAGAACAATAATCGTTGGGACGTATACGAGTGCTTTTTTAATACCGAATATTCGTGCAATTGCCAGCCAGTTCGGTAAGCTGATGCCGGGACCAACGAGCAGCAAGGTTAGCGCCGGACCTGCCCCCATACCGAGACCCATAAGGGTATCGACGAACGGCGCCTCGGTCATCGTTGCGAAGTAACTTACCGCACCGATCAGTGTTGCAAGGAACGATGCTAGGATGCTGTTGCCGCCGAGCCAGTCCTGCACCCATTGCTCCGGTAGAATTGCACCGATAATGCCCACAAGAAACACACCGCCAAGCAGAAGCGGAAAAATAACTTTCACAAACCACCATGTTTCACGGAGCCATGTTTCGATCAGATCACGTGCTATGAACTTCCACGCATATCCGATAACCAGCAATGTACCCGCTCCCCATACGAATATTTTGTGGAGATAGGGACCTTCCTGCACGAGATAGTTCGGTGCAAGTAAGCTCAGAAGAATCAAACCAATAAGACCGAGGTCTTTACCTGCAATTATTTTTTGTGTCTGCTTCGCAATCGTTTCACCACCGTCTTGCATCGTTTCCATCTGCGAACGTTCTTTTGAAAAGACAGCCCGCATAATGTACCCGACTGCAAATGCCACAAGTAATGCACCGATTATCCGGGCAACGACCATTTCACCGCCGAGTATGCTGCCGGTATATACGAGAGCAAGCACGTTTGTTGCTGGCGCAACCCAGAGAATAATAAATGCAACACCGATCCCCGCTCCTGCAAAATACAGTCCGCTTGCAACGGGAATGACGGTGCAGGAACACGCGGCAACCAGAAAGCTGGCAGCCGCCGCAATTGCAAATGCCTTAAATATATTTGCCCGCTCGCCGAGGTGATCAAGGATGGCTTCGCGGTTTACAAAGGTTACCATTGCACCCGCAAGTAAAAAAGCCGGTACGAGACATGTTAGTGTGTGGGCAAGGATGTAGTCTTCGAGAGACAACCATCCTGCGTGTAATAGATCAATAATCATAACTAAATCCTGTATAGCATCTTTATTAAAATTGAAAATAGATTCTCAATATTGAGAATATGAGCAATAACTCATATAGTTTTTCAAAAAATATATACCCCTTTTTATGCAAAAACCTCAGTCTGTTTTTCCAGTTTTGTCTTTGCGATATCTGCCGCTATGTCGAGCAATTTATAAATGCGTTTGTCGGCTATCTCATAATTGGTGCGCAGTCCCTCCTTCCAGGACCGCAAAATACCGCTTTTTACGAGAATTTTGAGGTGTCTGGATAAATTCGATTGCTCCATATTTAATTCCGGGGCGATCTCGCAGTTGCAGTTTATTCCGTACCGTATCTTTTCCAGAATACGGATGCGATTGGGATGTGCTACTGCGGATAAAATATCAGCTTGAAAATCGGCTGCTGTGTTCATACTTTTCTCCATATATGAGTAATCGATCATATATATAACGCAACAATCGTGCCAGGTAAAAGGGCATATCTGCCAAATTAAGGTGCCACTCCTAACGGAGTGGAATCATTGTGGTGGCTATGATGGAATCTTACAGATATATCGCTCCTACGGAGCGATTTCAATAATGTTAATTTATTGGAATGCCACTCTAACTCTGCTCAATACAAAACCAGCCCGGAGGGCTGGCATATCTGTAGAAAATGTGAGGTCCACCCTCTTCTTCCCGCTCCGGCAGGAGCGGCACCATCTACTAGCACGATGCAGCCGGTGCCGCCGTAGCAGAGAAATCAAATCCGGTTATTTCGCTAATCGCTTGATTGCAATCCTGCAGAATTACCATCAACTCCTGCTGCTTCTGCGCGTACTCCTGCGTTACCGGATGTGTGTTAATCTGCTGCTGAAGCTGTTTGATCGTGTTGATCTCTTCCTGTGTCACCGATCCCGTTGCCTGCTTCTGCTGGAATTCCTGCGCAAGCCGTGTGAATCGTTGATATAATTCAGATACTTCCGGGTCGTTATTAAATTTCTCCTGTGCCGCCTGGAAGTCCTTTACCTCCTTCGATGAATTGAGATACCGGACAAATTCCTCGGCAGCAAGTTTTAAGTTCATGTCTAACATTTTGATCTCCTAAGTAACTTTCTCTTAACTAATATAATATCGAACTCTATGAATAATGGATTTTTCGAGTTTGCAGTTTCCGGTTTTCAGTTTACAGTTTTCAGTTTACAGTTTCCAGTTGCACTCACCGCGAGTTTGACAAACTGAAAACTGGAGACTACAGTCTGGAAACTGAATTTAACAGCACCCGCCCGCGGGCTTCGTCATATCCGCAAAGTCGAAGCCGAGCTTATCTGTCATAAACTGGTTCAGTTCTTTTAACTGTGCAACCAGTTCATCCTGCGCCTCGAAGAATTCTTTCAATGTTTTGTTTTCCATCATCTGTTTACGCATATCTTCCGGACGCTGAATATCATCCTGTTGTGCACCACCCCAGCTTTGCATCATCTGCAGTTGCTGCTGCGATTGCTGATATTGCTGCAGTAACTGCTGTGCTTCCTGGTCGCCGCGAAGCGATTGGTGTGCAGCTTCAAAGTTTTTATAAACGTTCGACTCACCGATTGTTCGGCCGAATTTTCTTGCTGCTTCGACGATGCGTTCATCGGTTGTTGCCATAGTTGATTGGTTGGGATTCATACATACCTCATTTCTATATTAATGTAACATAAATTGATATTTATCCGCTGATCAATAGCAGCCACAGATATAATCCGAGTAATGTGAAGAACAGCGTTGGAATTGTTAATACAATGCCGATCTTGAAATAGTATCCCCACGTAATTTTCATACCTTTATATGCCAGCACGTGAAGCCAGAGCAATGTAGCAAGCGAACCGATTGGCGTGATCTTCGGACCGAGATCCGAGCCAATAATATTTGCATAAATTAACGCCTCACGTACAAGTCCGCTTGTATCCGTTGCCTGAATAGATAGTGCGTTGATCATTACCGTCGGCATATTGTTCATAATCGATGAGAGAAACGCCGCCAGGAAACCCATAAGCATAGTCCCTGCAAAAACACCCTGATCGGCGCCATATTGGATAATTTTAGCCAATTCTCCGGTCAACCCGACATTCTGTAATCCGTACACAACAACATACATTCCGATGGAAAATATAACGATAGCCCATGGGGCATTTTTTATTACCTTTCGGGTATCGACTGCCGGACTCTTTACTCCCATCGATAAGAATACGATTGCGACCGATCCGGCAACGAGCGATACCGGTAGATGGATAAATTCGACGACAAAATAACCGGTTAAGAGTACTGCAAGAATTACCCAAGACCAACGAAACATTCTTGCATCGCGTATGGCATCGGCTGGTACTTTCAAATTTTGAAGAGAATAGGTTTTCGGTATATCTTTTCGATAGACCATATACAGAACAATGATACTCCCGATCAACGCGAATATACCCGGCACAATCATACGCGAGGCATATTCAAGAAATCCGATACCGAAAAAATCCGCTGATACTATATTGACGAGATTGCTGACAACTAATGGTAATGATGTAGAATCTGCGATAAACCCGCTCGCCATAACAAACGGCAGGATCATACGTTCTTCAAACTGTAATGCCCTGACCATAGCAAGTACGATTGGCGTGAGAATAAGCGCGGCTCCGTCATTTGCAAATAACGCTGCCACGATCGCACCCAATACCGAAATAAAAATAAACATTCGTATTCCGTTACCGTTTGCAAACCGTGCCATATGCAGCGCTGCCCATTCAAAAAATCCGATCTCGTCAAGGACCAGCGATATGATAATAATTCCCACAAAGGTGAGGGTTGCATTCCATACAATGCCCGTTACAATAACCACATCATGGAAGCTGACGACGCCGGCGCCGAGTGCAAGAACTGCGCCGATCGTAGCCGACCAGCCGATGGAGAGTCCACGCGGCTGCCATATCACAAGAACAAGTGTTACAATAAAAATTAAGGTTGCGAGTACAACGGAAGTCACGTTACAATTATTCCTTTCTACTTTTGATTTACAAATATTTTGATGGGATGTACTAGTTCCAATATTATGGCCTCCCACTCAAACTTCGACTCCGCTCAGTTTGACATCAAACCCACGAGGGATGACACTCTGAGCGTAGTCGAAGAGTGTGCATAATGCGGAAAATGTAAAATATTATTTAATTGAAAAAGCATTAGTCTATTCCCGTTGCGCGGAAACTATGAATACCGGTATTATACTGCCGCGCATTACTTTGTAGGCGACACCGCCGATAAAGAGTTCGCGGATATAACCTCGCCCCTGGCTTCCCATCATAATCAAAGTCGCATCCGATTCATCGGCTTCGCGGAGTATTTCATGCGCAGTGGAACCGTAGCATATTTTTATTTCAATCTCTGCTCCGGTATGTTGCTGTAATATTTCTTTACGTTTTTCGAGCCGTTCACGGTCGATCGCGTTAAACTCCTCGAGTTTTTGAGGATCATCCGTCCCGATTCTCCCTATTGATTGAACATGAAAAAGAGTTATTCGATTCGAATGTTGTGCCATAATATCCCGTAACGTTTTGAATGCCCGTTCCGCTGTTTCCGAAAAGTCGGTTGCATAGAGAATATGATTCAACGAATCGCGACACGCCCGTGCACAATATAGTTTCCGGTCTTCCAGTTCTTTTTCATCGGTGGCGTTTATTTTTATAAGATAGACCGGCAGATGGGATCGCTGCATTGTTTCCGATGCAGTACTTCCGAGGAGGAGGTCGTGTACTTTACTGTGTCCCCTGTTTCCGAGTATAAGATAGTCGGCTTTATGGTCAATTGCTCCCTCGATAAGCTCTCTGGGGGCATAACTGTTAATATTAAACCGGACTTCAGTTGAGACGGAATATCCTTGCTTCTCTACAATAGACTTATAGTTGTCCATTGTTTCTTTCATTCGTCTTTCACTCTTTTCCGATAGTCCACCCGGATACGGCACCGAAATTGAGGTAAATAATGTTATTTCATCTGTTCCGAATTTCTTAAAATAAGGCAGGCATTCTAATATAATGTCGCTGGATTCGGATAGATCGAGTGCGACAATGGCATGTTTTAATAATTCTTTCATAAGCTCGATATGGTATATTTCATGTATTTTGGATTACAGTATCTATCTCCTCGCGAATCGCCCGCTCGGAGATCTTTCCTCCGCTGTGAACCAGCCGGTCGTTTACGGTGATGAACGGCGGCTGCTTATCGCCCGTCTGTACAAACTCCATAATGTCGGGGTAATTAAACGACTCGGGCGAGAACAGTTCAATAAACTCTGTTTCAACATTCTCACCATACCGCTTTTGCAGCTTCTTCCCGATCATCGATGCGGCAGTCTGCCAGGTATTATTGCCGGCGCACTCACCGAGCGGCGGCGCAAAGATTCTTACTTTAATATTCTTCTTCATATGTAAACTTCTTTTTCTTTAGCCACCGAGATACAGAGCACATAGAGAAACATGGAGTTTATTTACTGATGTTACACAAACCACTAATTGGTTACCATACATCTTTCATTTCTCTGTACTCATCGGGTGATGAGCATATGAGGCAAGCATGTAGGCGTCCCTCCTTAATAAGGGGGGACTATAGGGGGGTCTTTTTCAGGTGAATTATGCACCTGATTATTTGAATTAGAACGACCCCCTGTCGTCCCCCTTACCAAGGGGGACTCAACGCTTATGCCTGCCCGATTTCTATGATTTAGATTATATAACACGTAACATCAGTTATTATTTTTTCCCCTCCGTGCCTCCGTGGCTATAATATCAGCAACATCCGGCACCGGGACCGCACATCGGCGGCGGCATATCCCCTCCCCCCCTGTTACCGGATTTCGAACTCCCACCGCCGATACTCAAAGCCCCCATCATCTGTCTTGTTTCTTTTGATTGACACTTCGGACATTCGGGTTGCAAGCCCTTCTCTTTTTCAGATAATGTTGCCCACACTTCAAAAACGTCGCCGCATTGTTTGCATTTGTAGTCGTAGATCATGCTTGTTTTCTTCTATATATTTATGAAAAAATTAACAACCATTAAATGATTTTAACACAGAGAAACGGAGAGCACTGAGAAGCACAGAGGTTATAAATTCTCTGTGTAACTCCGTGTCCTCCGTGACTCAGTGGTATTCGCAAAATCAAACAACTCCTCAGCCGCCCTCTTCACCATCTCCAGTCCCCGTATCTCAGTCTCGAGCAGCGGCATAATAGTTACCGGCACATTAAACCGGCTGCGTATCTCGCCGAGATATTTTTCCTGCATCTTCCGACGACGAATGAAGAAGTCGTTCGTGCAGTTCCCGGGATGTAACACCTGATTAGCCACAACAAATTGCGTATCGATGCCCGCTTCTTTCAAATCGAGCATCGCGCGGTGTGCTTCGACAACCGGCGTCGATTCGGGATATACCACGAAGCTGATTACCGATTGCTGCGGGTCTTTCATTCGTGCAATAATTTTCTCGAAGCGTTTTTTCGTATCCGATTTCACTGCTTCGCTCTGTTCGTTGATTGCTACCATCAGACCAACCTGCTGATCGTAATCGAACGGCAGCTCGAGCAGACGGAGCGTGTGACCCGTCGGTGCGGTATCGAATACGATTACATCGTAGTCGTCGCCTTCCGCGTAGCTGACAAATTTATCGAACGCAGCCATCTCCTCGGTGCAGGGTGACTCGAGTTCCTCGCGCATCGCCATCAGTATGTCTTCGTTGTATTTTTCCTTTGCATCATCAAGAATACGTTTCTTGTATTCCTCGACGGCTTTTTCCTGGTCGATCATAACTGCATAAAGATTTTCCACACCATCGACCGCTTGAATTGTATCGCCAATTTTCTGATCGAGCACTTCACCGATATGTGACGCAGGATCGGTGGTGAGCAGCAATGTTTTATTACCCTGCGAAGCAATGTAATACGCAGCGGCGCATGAGATCGTGGTTTTCCCTACTCCACCTTTACCGGTGAAGAAAACGGATTTAGTCCGACCATTAGGTTTAATGAGTTCGATAATCGAATCGGAATCATCCTGTTGTTTTGTAATTGATTCTTTATCCTCTCCGTTGCCTAACAAGTACTGAGGTGCTACACCGTTCTGTGGAAACAGATCTGCGGCAATGTGCTGAATCGCATGCAAACCCTTGATCTCACCATCTCGCTGGAACATTTGCCGCTGCTGTACGGGGAACATCTCCTCGATCTTCTTCAAATACTTTTGCTGCATCTCATAGCGGCTTCTGAAAAATGGATGTTCGCATACTTCTTCCGGCAGAATACCGTTTACAATAAGTTCGATATTCTTCACGCCGATTGTTT
>PWXV01000073.1 GCA_003568415.1 Ignavibacteriales bacterium | reverse complement strand
TTTTCCTTTATTTACTGGACGCTACAATGATATAAATTGTTCCGGACTTATGGTTGCTACAATTAGGTAATATACAAGGATTTCGGTTCGGAATCAATAAAAAAGGGACATTCCGGCTCAATCCGAAATGCCCCTCTGTGAATTTGTGATGAATCAATTGCTACTGTTATGGGAAAATTCCCAGATCCAGATAGGACTGTGCAATTTTATTGATTGAATTAATAAATGCGGCAGTTCGCTGGCTTACCTTCTTATCATGCTGTGTCCACATATTATGTGTTTCACGGTACGCCAGAATCATCGTATCCTCAAGACCTGAATCAACCAGATCGCCCTCGTCCGGACCACGTGCGATCTTTCGCACAACTTCATCCGGAAACTTTACACCGGACGATACTTCGATTGCCTGCAGCAGTTGCTGATTAGTCGATTCAGCAAATCTTCTGCCAAGGCGACCGAACCGTACATGCGAAAGGTTTTTCAACCATTCGAAATATGAAACAACGACACCGCCTGCATTACAATAAATATCGGGAATGATCAAAGTTCCCTTTTCCATGAGTATCTCCTCCGCTTCGGGAGTAGTCGGTCCATTAGCGCCCTCTGCAATGATTTTTGCGTTAATATTTGCTGCATTCAGATGTGTTATCTGATTTTCAAGCGCACATGGAACCAGGATATCGCATTCGATCTCAAGTGCATCATTTGAGTTTTCGATATTTTTCGCACCGGGATAATTCAATATTGAGCCGGTTTCCTGACGATGCCGCATCACATCCTCAAGGTCAAATCCGTCGGGATTATAGATTGCCCCTTCGATCTCAATCAACCCGATCAATTTTGCTCCATCTCCTGATATATACTTCGCAGCGTGATAGCCAACGTTACCCAGCCCTTGCACAACCACCGTTTTACCTTCAAGTCCGGCAGACAAACCGAGCTCCTTCATATCCTCTTCTATTTTACATGCTTCACGACAGGCGAAGTAAACTCCGCGACCTGTTGCTTCTTTCCGGCCCTGAATACCATGCTGGCTGATCGGCTTGCCGGTAACGCAGGCTGCAGCATCGACAGAATTCGGATGAAACGCCTGATAGGTATCAGCCATCCACGACATTTCACGGGCACTTGTACCGTAATCAGGTGCAGGCACGTCTATTCCCGGGCCGATAAAATTCTTATGAATGAGTTCGGCTGTAAATCGCCTGGTAATAGATTCAAGTTGTTCAACACTGTAATTTTTTGTATTAACTTTTACTCCACCTTTTGCACCACCAAAAGGAATTGAAACCACAGCACACTTATATGTCATAAGTGCAGCCAACGCCATCACTTCATCGGCATTGACATTGTCTGCATACCTGAAACCACCTTTCGTAGGTAATTTATGATGGCTATGCTCAACACGCCATGCTTGCATCACCTCATATTCTCCCTTTCCTTTACGAATGGGGAACGTGAAATGATACACGCTGTTACACGTATTTATTTGCTCGAGTAATCCTTTCGGATGCTTTGTATATTTAGCAGCATCATGAAAGTTACGTGATACGCTGGTAAAAAAACTGGGAATTGCGTTAGTAGATGTAGATTTTGTAGAGTGCATAAGATTTGTCCTGCTTATAGAAAAATTTTTTAATGGTAAATTGCCATTTGGAAGTTTGCTAACCGTAGTATATAAAGAACGGTAGGTTTACCAAAAATATATGAATTTTTAAGGAGTAAAACAATTATTATATGCTGAATACGATTCTATCGTACTATAAACCTATGGCATCGATTAATAATAGTCCCTCGATACGCCAATGGCTTGCAGTATATATGCATTTCCCATCTTTAAAGAGCAATATTTGGGGGGATTCGTGTTTTTTTCCCGCAAGACCGGTCGCCGTTGTGCTCGCTTCACGGTTAGATACGACATCAATTTTCGCTGCCGGTATGTCAGGATATTTTTTAAAAAACGGCGAGAGTCTTCTTTTCGCTTCTTCCGTCTGGCGGCATATTCCTGCTTTAAAAATGACCGCCAGTCTGTTTTGTTGTATGAAATCCTGGACGTCTTTTGTACCGGTTAGTTCAATCATAATGCATACAATATATAATAAAATAAACGGGCATTCAAACCTGAGTAAGGAGATCATGCAGAGTAATTTCGCTGTTCCGGTGTAATAATCTTTTGGTGATATTACAAATTTTGTATATTACAACTATCTCATTACAAAATAAGCAGGTAAATCCGATGAAAACTTGCAGAAAAACCGTACCTATCGTCGCCTTACTAGTACTATGGCTCGGGCTCGGGATCTTAACCGAGGTGAAGTCAGATAACCTGGGCGACGGACTGTTCTGGCGGGTTAGGACCGAGAATGCAACAGTATACCTTCTCGGCTCAATTCACTTAGCCAGCGATGATATATATCCGTTTCCTCTGGAGATCGAGGATGCATTCGACGAGAGTGAATACCTGGTGGTAGAGGTTGATATTACAGCTATCGACCAAAACGAGATCATCCAACTCATTCAACAATACGGGAGGTTCGATGACGAACGAACTCTGCGGGATGTTATACCGGATTCAACGTACGATGCAGTGCAACAAGAATTTCAAGAACACGGATTGAATATCAGACAATATGAGCGCATGAAACCATGGGTCGTTGCGATTACCTTATCACAATTGCAAATTGCAAAATTCGGCTATGTACCGGAATATGGTGTCGACCTTTATTTCTTGAGCGATGCCCGGAACGAGAAGGAGATTATCGAACTTGAAACAGGAGTCGAACAACTCAGGCTATTCAGCGACCTTGCTATGGAGTTACAAACGTTACTGTTAGAGGATTTTCTCTACGATCTGACTATGCCGAGAGAGCAAATTAATGAATTATTCGATGCATATGCCCGTTTCGATGCAGAATGGATTAGAGAATTTGTATTCGAGAGTGTGGAAAGACATCCCGAACTTGAGCCGCTATATGAAAAACTTCTCGATGATCGTAATCGTAAGATGGCTGAAAAGATCGACAGGTTTCTCCGCGGAGAAGGGACCTATTTTGTAGTCGTCGGGGCGGCACATTTATTTGGTGAGACCGGAATTCCAAACTTGTTGTGGCGGAAGGGATATGAACCGGTAAGGCCGTAGGTTATTTCTTTAAAATAGTTTGTTTTGAAATAACCCCCACTATAACTGATGTATCTGCCACAATTTTCACAAACTACTACGCATTATGGGATGATTAAAAAGTATGTAACGCTGCTTCCCGACTGCGTCGGGAGCGTACGCGACTCACCGAGTCGCGTTACAAGGTTAAAATCAAAGATCTTTCAAAAATGATCCAGATGTTGTTTCAAATATACCTAATAAAAATACTTTTTGGACACCCCCTAATATTGCCCAATGATTATGCAAATATCAAACTACTCATACCGCAACGATTCTACCGGATCCACACTTGCAGCTTTCCGTGCCGGGAAAACACCGGCAACAAGTCCGATAGCAGTCAATATACCGACGGTTACACTCATTGTCGTTTGTGACAGAACCGGATGGCCGAAGAACTGCCACGCACCGTCATTCAAACCGAGCGATTGTACACCCAGTATCACTGCTGCAGAGAACCCGAGCCCGATACCGCCCCCGAGGAATGAGATAAAGACTGATTCAAAAACAAACTGCGATATGATGTGCCGGCGCCGTGCACCAACCGCTTTTTTCACACCGATCTCACGGGTACGTTCTTTTACCACCACATACATAATATTTGCAACACCCACTCCGGCAATCAGCAAAGTAAAAAATCCAACAACGAATAAGAATATTTGAAAGCCGAGCGCTATACGTTGATTGATCTGTTCGAATTCTATGAAATCCCATATCGAAAGAGCCTGCGTGTCGGTGACATCGAATTTATACTTTGCACCGAGGACCCGTTTCATTTCATCAATAAGTACATCTTGTGCCTGTATATCGGTTGGTCGAATAAGTAAGGAATGTATAAACCGGTGACCGTACATTGTCCGGAATGTTGTATAGGGAATAAGGGCACGGTTATCATCCGGTCCCTGCATAGAGCTTGTCTGAAATTTCTCAGCCATCACACCGACAACGGTGAATGGTACGTCTTCAACAAAAACCTGCTGACCGATCGGGTCATCATTACCAAACAATGTCTCTGCAAGTTTATTGCCGATAAAGAGAACCCTTCGTTGCTGAGCTACATCTCTTGAATTAAAAAAACGGCCGCCTGCTGCAGAATACATTGCTCTCATCTCTTCATAATCGGGATTGACGCCTTCCATAAAGACCGAGGTTGATGCATTTTCACTCCTGATTCGTGTATTCCATCTTGCGTAACTGGGACTTATATATTCGATCCCGGGAATGGAACGTTGCAGTAAGGTAATATCTTCTTCCTGCAACCGGATCCGTCTTCCAACGGGTAGTCCCTCATAAGGTTTACTTGTTTGTCCACCATATACAAATATTACCCTGTTACCACCACCCCGCAACCCTTCAACCATTTTATTCCCGATACCCTCACCAAAAGAGAGTAAAATAACCACAGCAATTGTTCCCCAGGTAATTGCAAGCAGCGTTAAAAACGTGCGAAGTTTCTGGCGCCTTATATCGTGTAAAAATTCTTGTATGAGGATAAGCAGCATTATATAAATTCCTTATATTACGTTCGCAAACATTCAACCACATCAAGCCGCGATGCTCTTCGCGCGGGCATCATGCCGGCAGCAAGACCGACAAGTCCGAGCACGAGAAATGCTATGATCCCGACCTCAGGAGCAAAGTGAGGTGTTCCGACATATTCTGAAATGTTATCGGGAATCAATTGTAATCCCTGCACAAGCAACCATCCTATTATATATCCCAATGCTCCACCGATTCCTACAACAAAAAATGTCTCGGCAAAAAACTGAAGCATTATATTCCACCGTTTTGCTCCTACCGACCGGCGTATACCGATCTCACGCATTCGCTCCTGTACTACTACAAACATTATATTCGCGACTCCGATACCACCGACGGCTAAAGTAAAACCGCCAATCAATCCCATAAATATGTTCATACCAAGAAAAAAGTAAAACATGAACATCCACATCTCATTTGTATCCCAGATGGAAATTGCATCCTGATCGTCGGGATGAAAGCGGTATTTACGACTCATTACCTGATAGACCTGCGCTTTGACGTCATCGGAGAGCGTCGGATTAACGGGAGTATAGATTATGTTATTCACAAAATCGGTTCCGAATATCGCTGAATAGGTTGAAGCGGGAATAAGTGCCCGGTCTTTATCACGTTGTGTGTAAGAAGAATTCTGGGTCTTTGGCTGCATGACACCAATAACTGTAAACGGAATACTTCCTACCATAACTATCTCGCCGATGGCATCCTCATCTCCAAAAAGTAATTCTTTGAGATCGTTGCCGAGAAATATCACACGTCTTCGTTCTTTCAAATCGTTATTGTTAAACCACCTGCCTCCTTCCTGTGGGAAGATATTTCTCATCTGTCCGTACACCGGGTACACACCACCGATATTCGGAGTATTTATCATATCTCCTCTTTTAATAGGTGTATTTCCCCGCATATATTCGGGACTGATATCACGTATATCGGAAATTTGCCGTTCCAATAACTGTACATCGGATTCACGGAAGCTGATACGCCTGCCAATTCCATATCCCTCATACGCCATTGATGTTCTACCCGGCCAGAGGATGATAATTTCATCACCCATACCACGCATATTCAATGTCATTTGATCACGCAAACCAAATGCAAAGGAGAGCAGCACAATGATGGTTGCGGTACCCCACATAATACCGAAGACGGTAAGAAATGTACGCAACTTCTGTTGCTTAATATCCCGGATAAATTCAGAAAGTAATGATATTGGTGACATACATTTATGCTGTTTTATGGTAACAATTTTATATTCATACAACCTATGGATTTACCTGACCGTTAATCTTTGAAGCGGTTTCTCAAGCACAACATCACCCTCCGATAATCCCTCTTTCACTTCAATGTTAATCGCATCGCTTAACCCAGTTTTTATCGGAATTTGTTTGCGTCCGCCCTGACCATCAGGAATATCCACAAACGCATCGCCGTTTCTGAACGTTACAACACGTTCTGGTATGACCAGTATATCTTCTTTACGCGAGATAATTACATCTGCGTTTGCCGAATAACCCGCACGTAGTCTGACAGTCGGATTATCGTGAATTGCGATCTCAACGGGAAATACCGTTGCGTTATCCTGCCGTTGTGCCTTTAATGAAATTTTTTCGAGTTCACCGTTTATGACTGCATCGGGCAAAGCACCGACTTTAATTTCAACCGGCATTCCCTCATCAAGTTTACCGACATCAATCTCATCAACAGTTCCTTTGAACACCAGATTATCCATTGCCGCCATTGTCATTAACGGAGTACCTGCCTGAAAAGTAGTTAACGGTACAACAGGGTCACCGATATCGGCCATTTTCTCAAGTATAAAACCGGTGATCGGAGCTTTTATCTGGCTTTCAATTTTCGTATCGCCAATAACGACACGTCCCGACTCAAGAAGCTGCAAATGTTCACGTCTCATCTGAAGGCGAATCGAAGAATCGTTGTATCTTTTTTCAAGCTCTTCAAACTCGCGATCAGAAATCAATCCGCGGTCACGAAGCTGCTGATTTCGTTGTAGATCGCGGGTTAAATTTTCTAATTCGACTTCGGCGAGCTCGACATTGCGTTTTGCCTCCGCAAGTTCAAGCGGTGTAGGATCCGGTTGAATCTCTATAATAGGTTCCCCCTGCCGGACGAACGTGCCGGGCTCCGCATAAATGGTTTTCACAACGCCGGATATTTTCGATTTAACTTGAATTTCGTTTTGCGGTTCCACTGTTCCGACAGCAAGTGCCTTTTCAACAATTGTTCCTTTTTCAACCGTTACTGTGCGTTCGGTAGTTTGATCGCTGCTCGATGGACTTGACATAAACATAACAACTATGACTGCAACTATAAGTATTGCCAAGGAGCCATAAATCAATTTTTTTCGTTTCATCGATGCACCTTTTGTTTTATTGGGTTGAAGCTGTTAATTTTATTAAACATATTATGAGAACTGAGTGTGTATACGACTTAGATCTTAAATAGTTACGTTCTAATCCGAAAATATCCCAATTACGGAGCATACTATGAGCCATTTCATTCTTTTTCTGATACTTCTATTTATCCCTCTGATTGTGCAATCACAAGCTGACGAGCGGCTGCGTGCCCGCGATATCGGCATAAAACCGGGGATTTTCAGCCCCGGAAAGAATAATGCCATTACCGACGTTCAGGGTGTAAAGGTTGGTCATCGAACTATTATTGAGGGAACGAATATTCGAACCGGTGTGACGGCAATAATTCCTCATTCGGGTAATATTTTCAGGGAAAAAGTCCCTGCCGCGATAGAACTGGGGAATGCATTCGGGAAACTTGTCGGCTACCCGCAAGTGCAGGAACTGGGCGAGCTCGAAACACCGATAATCCTGACAAATACGCTCAGCACGTGGACTGCCGCTTCTGCGCTGGTTGAATATACGCTCCGTCTGCGCGGTAACGAGCACGTCCGCTCGGTCAATCCGGTTGTCGGTGAAACGAACGATGCCCGGCTGAATGATATCAGGGGTATGCACGTAACACGTGATCATATTCTCGAAGCACTTGAGAAGGCAACCGACGGAGCGGTGGAAGAAGGAGCAGTTGGGGCGGGTACCGGTACAACTTCTTTCGGCTGGAAGAGCGGCATCGGTACTTCATCAAGATTGCTGCCAGAACAGTACGGAAGCTACACCGTTGGTGTTCTGGTACAATCAAATTACGGCGGTATCCTGACTATCGACGGGGTACCTGTGGGTAAAGAATTAGATCAGTATATGTTCCGCGATGCAGATGAACAGGAAGATGGTTCGATTATGATTATCGTGGCTACCGATGCTCCGTTACCATCTTCATATCTCAAACGTCTTGCAAGGCGCGCTCTCGTCGGTCTCGGGCGAACCGGCACACCGATGACGCATGGCAGCGGAGATTTTGTAATTGCATTTTCGACATCGGAGAAGATCCGGATACCGACAGATGCGGAAAGGGAATACGATCAAACAATTTTGCGACAATCGGCACTGACACCGCTATTTCAGGCAGTAGTTGAAGCAACAGAAGAGGCGATTTATAATTCGTTATTTAAAGCCGAAGCGATGACTGGATATCGAGGTACAACAGTAGAGGCGCTGCCGGTGGAGAAAGTGAAAGAGATTATGAAAAAATATAATCGTCGTCAATAGAAACTGTGGCTTTAAATGGGAGCGGGAAGAACAGAAAATTCAATAAAGAAGGTTATATATAGAATACCTTATATTTCCGCATGTCTCTTTTGGACGAGAATGGTCGAACCAGCATTTTTAACAACCTGGAAATTCTCTCGCCCAATAACAATCTGATTCTATTTTTTACAAATGATCCCGCATCCCGGCAGTTCAGGTTTTTTAAATATTTCAGACGTTCCACTCCCTTGGTATGTAAAGCAACGTACAGACTATCTGCAGATATCCGTTTATTCAATGCATTCTTAAATTTCTTATTAATAATTTTACGAAGTTTTTTATAACCTAATACACGTTTTTTTCTCCAATCGGACAATTTCACGGGATCACGTAATATTGATGAATATACACCTCCTCCCCATCTCCTGTACACACAAGAACATTCATCGAAGAAATATATCTTCCCATTTAGAGCAAGGTTAATGATCAACAGAGTATCGCCAGCTATTTCGGGAATATTTTTCAATAAATTAATATTTATGCAATCGCGCCTGTATACCAGGGCTGCAGAAGGGTATATGCTGCCTCCAGTCCGAATGATGTCATCTGTTACAACATCTCCTCCCGGAATTTTCGTAATACATGTTTCTTTGCTGCCATTCATCTCATCGATCAGTTGAGCATTCGTAAAACAAGCACTGTATCCGGGGTTGTTCTCCAAAAAATCTATCTGTTTCTGTAATTTAAAGGGATCATTCCAGTAATCGTCCCCCTCGCACTTGGCAATATACTTTCCCCGCACCCGCGGATATTGAAAATTCACACCGATTTTATTTCCCTGACGGTATTGGTTTTCGGTTTGATACATGGGATAAACGAGATCCGGATATTTACTCTCGTATTCTCTGATAATATCTGCGGTCGCGTCGGTCGAGGCATCGTCGTGGAGCAAAATTTCTACGCGAAAGGTAGTCTTTTGCAATAAAAAACCCTTGATGGCTTTTCGTATATACTTTTCATGATTATAAGTAATACAGGAGATACTTACTAACGGAGTAATATCCTCCTGCCATTTATGGCAGGCAATTGATTCCGGTCTTTGTAAAAGTTTGTGCGCTCCCTTCATGGCCTACCCACTAACGTCAATGTAACCATTTTAACACCATAGAATAGATATTTTTATATTCTTGTAACAGCTCAACGATAATCCTCCTCGTTTCCCCAGAGTTTTTCAAATCTGTTTAATTCCATTTCTTTTTTGAAATCTGTTAATAAATTCAGATAATCGTATTCCGGTTCAAATCCAAGTTCTTCTTTTGTTTTTGAGATATCGTGAATAAATTGACGACTATTCGGTTTATCCGGCCGGCAGATAATGTCCGACTCTTTACCGTTTGTACCAAACACCTTGACAATTCCCTTTATTTGTTCCTCGAGGGAGACACCCTTTCCGTCTCCCACATTATAGATTCCGCCTTCTCCATCAGATGTCAGCGCACGTCTGATTAGTTTTACCAGGTCTTTAACGTATACAATTTCTTTTCGAAGTCCCGGATCTCCCCATATTTCTACCGGTTCTCCCTTGATTGCCTGTTCCATTAAATAGCGGTACGCCTTCATTTTTCGTTCACCATTCACGTAAAAGTACTTATCCGGGTGGTAAGCATAGATTGTCGGAAGGCGCAGAATAAACCGTTTGATACCATATTGATGGTAGTAGTGTTCGGTAAGATCGACGGCGGCATTTTTACAAATTGTATAAACGGCATGATCCCCGGTGAGGGGGAATTTTCTTTCTATATCCGACGGTATTGGTTTATCGGTACCCATAAGGTAATTTGAATCCGCCCTTGTCTGGGTAAAAATTATTTTCTTCGCACCGACAATTCTCGTATACTCTAACACGTTCAGTGTTCCGGTAACTATACTATCGATATACGCCTGTGGAGTATAACCTTTCATTTTGGAAGGCATACTGCCGGCAAAATGCATCACACAATCAATATTATGTTCTGGTAACCTTTCAAATTCCGATTTCCGTGTGATATCCACGGATGTGTATTTTACATTACAATTTGTGAAAAAACCATTATCATATTCACTTCTGCCTACCGCAATTATATTATATCCACGTTCACCCAGATCAACGGTGGTATATGCACCTACCGAACCGGTTGCTCCAAAAATTAATATATTCCTGTTTGTATCCATTTATCGTAAATATCGCTTAAAAAATGATTTAGCCGGATCGTTCTTTAAAAGCGGAAAAAATATCTGGAAGTTACGGATACGTGGATACATGTTCACTTCAATTATTTTAAATCCGTTGGGAGTAATCGCCACATCGGCACCAAACATTTTGAGTTGGGGGAAATGATCACAGATCCGGGGTAATTCGTTTTTAATGAGATTCCAATATGGTAAAAAGCCATCTATTTTCTTACCTGTATCCGGATGATACTCACAATCTTCCACCGTACCACCCTGCTTCCGTTTTCCACCGAAGATCAGTCCGTCGTTAATATCAACGCCGCACAAGATACCGCCGGCGGCAAAGTTATCGACGACTCCGCTTTCCCGTGAACCAAATCTCATACAGGCTCCGACGATTTTTGCACTTTGATCTTTAATATCCCTGATCAACATTATCCGGACAGTATTTAATGATTCCTGATATATGTTCTTTATAAATTCATGGTTTTCAATGTACTCTGATATAATATGGTTATGACTTCGGGATAATATCCCCAATAATACATTTTCATCAACTTTTATATCATTTGCGAAAAACGTATTTGCTCCTGCATAACGAATCTTCCTGAAACCATTTCCTCTTGATCCTGAGATGGGTTTTAACGCTACCATATTAACAGATTTTATTTTGTTTATAACTTCCGTTAAAGCATTAGCATCGTTTCCATTTTGTGATAATAAGCTTCTTTCTGTATCGTTGAAAGCAATGAGCTCATCCCGCATTTTCATAAAATAATACCGTGGCAGATACTCCTTAAATGGTTGCAGGACATAATACATAGTCATCTTGTTATCAAACCATATTCTGAATTTTCTATGACTTCCCAACAATTTCATTCTGTAATAACCGATATCGGGCACATAATTTTGATAATTTCGTTCTGTAAGACCATATAGTGCGATTGAAGAGCTCATAAATCCTCTTTTATATGCCCATATTTTATTTCTGAGATTCTGATTACCGTTCAACATATCCGTTTTGATATCTTTAATGAGCGTATCAGTCGAGTATTTGCCAAAACCGGCACGTATAAATATTTTTTTTAAAATACCCATAAAACTCTAACCAGCCATACTATGATACCACCGCTTCACTTCGGTCTATAATGATGTTGTAGTTATTATGTGCCTGCGACATTACATCCTGTTGCAAATCAATATCGGGGAATGCCAAAATCAATATTCCCAGAGCGGCACTCGAACTATCAAATGATCGCACGCGGGCTCCTCTTTCAACATAGAAATGTTGTTCAACGATATAAGGTTCAATATTTTCGATGATTTCACAACCCCCGTAGTAACCGGCATTCTTACTGTGAAGTGCATAATATGATGTCGGAATTACATTGAAAGTCGGTATCTCAACAGGTAATTGTATTAAAATATCTAGCTGGGCTTTGACCATATCAAAACCGGTTGCATGATAAATGGCCTGCGGTACAAAATGACCTCCGCTTCGCGGACCTATCTCCATAATATATATGTTTCCCTCACCGGTAATTCTTGCTTCAATATTAACCGGCCCATTCATATAACCCGCATTCCTTGCGATTGATTCGACCTGCCGTTTTATTTCTCCTAAAAAAGATGCCTGTTCCACTGATGGCCAACTGGTACCAGCCGGATTTACCGGGTTTACTTCATTATTATAGTGATGATCACCGAGCAAACAAAAAACCAATTCCCCGTTCAGAAAAAATCCGTCACCGTGCAGATCTCCATTTTCGGCATCAATATATTCTTCAATAATTACTCTCTCAGACAGGGAAAATGATAGGGCGTGGCCAACTGCGTGGTTTAATTCCCCGAAAGTATTCACTACCGAAACTCCTTTGCTCCCGGAAGAATCGACCGGTTTCACCACAACCGGATAATCAATGGAAATACCATTGATCTTCGACGGTTCTCTCCATTCGGTTACTAGTACCCGGGGAGTGTTAAAACCATTCTCTCTCAACAACTCACGAAATAAATACTTATCGGAAAGGAGCTGAATACTCCGATACGGATTACCCGGCAATCCCAGTTTTTCCGAGACGTAAGCAGCGGTCGGTGCTGCGGGATCAGATGCATAGGTAATCACAAAATCCGGTTTAATTTTTTCTGCCAACCGCAATACACCCTCGACATCAGTCGTGCTGACATTATAATATTCATCTGCGTACTTGTGGCCCGGATTATCAGGTAAGTAATCACACGTAATAACGTACCACCCGTGTCTCCGGGCTTCCTGAATAACAGGTATCTGCGGATATGCACCGCCAAGCAACAATATTTTTTTTGCGTATCGCATCTTTTATATATTGCTTACGTCAGATCTTAATAAACTTACAATGAATTCAATGTCTTCAACATCAATATTTGGAGAAATCGGCAGACATAATACCTGTTCCGATATTCTTTTCGCCGTTTTCAAATCGGCGCTTACCGACGATTGCAGCGATCTGTAAGTCGGAAATTCACTTATAAGAGGATAAAAATATCGTCGCAGATGAATATTATTCTGCTTCATTTTTGTATATAACTCATCTCTCGTTAACGCATAATCATCCTGGACAAAGATCGGGAAATATGCATAGTTGTGATACGTATTGTTCATTTCATCCAGGTAACGAATACCATCTATTCCGTTCAGATATTCCTTATAAATGTTTGTATTTCTCTGTCGTTTGTTTCTGTTATTTTCGTGATACTTTAATTGCAATAAACCCAGTGCTGCCTGAAACTCATTCATTTTTGCGTTAATTCCCGGCCCCACAACCGTTGTTTCTCCCGCAATTCCGAAGTTTTTGAGATAATCAATCCGTTTTTTCATCTTTTCGTTATGACATATAATCGCTCCTCCTTCAAACGTTGTAAGCACTTTTGTGGCATGAAAGCTGAGAACGGAAAGATCACCAAAATTGCATATACTCGTACCGTTAACCCTGACTCCAAAGGCATGTGCTGCATCATATATTACTTTTAATCCATACATATCGGCAATATCCTGAATTGCATCTACGTTACACGGATGCCCGTATACGTGTACCGGTAGTATGGCAGACGTAGCGGGTGTGATCAAAGGTTCTATTTTATCAGGGTCAATCGTACAATGAGCCTGTTCGATATCACAAAACACCGGTTTTATTCCGTTCCAATGGAGAGCGTGCGCGGTCGCAACAAAACTGAACGGTGTCGTGATAACCTCCCCTGTGATTCTGAGTGCCTGTAATGCTGTAATTAATGCGAGAGTACCGTTTGCAAACAATGAAACATAGGGAACTCCCAGGAATTCACACAGTTTCTGTTCGAATTCCCTGTGGAATTGACCGTTGTTCGTGAGCCACTTATTCTCCCATATTTCACGGAGATATTCCTGAAATTCTTCCAGTGGCGGAAGAAAGGGTTCCGTTACATAGACCGGTTTGATTACATCAATTAAATTATTGTTGTTACTCATATCATCTCCGCACCACTACTATGTGTATGTATTTATAAGTTCCAGCAAATATGTTCCATAACCATTCTTGAGTTCCCCTGCAGCTTTCACCATATGCTCATCGGTAATCCACCCTTCGCGGTATGCAATCTCCTCGGGACATGCGATTTTCAATCCCTGCCGCTGTTCGATTGTCTCTATAAAGACAGATGCCTGGAGCAGACTCTCCGGGGTACCCGTATCGAGCCATGCCATACCACGCCCCATCACTCTCACGCTTAAATCTTCTCGAAGAAGGTATTCTTTATTGACATCGGTTATTTCAAGCTCTCCCCGGGAAGACGGTTGCAGGCTTTTGGCAATATCGACGACGTTATTATCATAAAAATATATACCTGTTATCGCGTAATTCGATTTTGGTTGTTCCGGTTTTTCTTCTATACTCAGTACATTTTTCTTATTATCGAATTCCACGACTCCGTACCGGTGAGGATCTTTTACAGGATAACAAAATACAATAGCTCCCCCGGTGAGCTGTGCAGCTTCACGCAACTTCGGACGCAAATATCCTCCATAAAATATATTGTCGCCGAGAACGAGACAAACTGTTTCGTCTCCAATAAATTCTTCACCGATAAGCAATGCTTGTGCAATTCCCTGTGGTTCCGGTTGTTCTGCATACTGTATTCTAACTCCCCATTGTGAACCGTCATACAACAGTTCTTCAAATCTGGGGATATCTTTTGGAGTAGAAATTACAAGGATATCCCGGATACCTGCCAGCATAAGGCTGGAAAGCGGATAGTAAATCATCGGTTTGTCATAAACCGGTAAAAGTTGTTTGCTTATGGAACGTGTCGCAGGATACAGTCGGGTACCTGCTCCACCGGCCAATATTATTCCTCTCATATCACAAAGCACTCTTATAATTATTTAAACTTCAACAATGCGCTCAGGTAAGAAAGCTTCAGATCGTGCCAGCATTCATTTGTTGTTTCCAGTACAGAAATCCACTCATTATCA
>PWXV01000260.1 GCA_003568415.1 Ignavibacteriales bacterium | reverse complement strand
GATGGCATATCGGGAGACAGCGGCGGCCGTGTTCCGGAATGGCTGGCCACGCACCCCAGTCCCGATAACCGACGTGAGCACATTGCCGAGATAATCGGCGAAATGGATTCGAATACTCCTGCCGGTTCCGTCAATCGTGAATCCTATCTACGGCAGATTGACGGTATCGTCTTCGGAGTGAATCCTCGTGAAGGGTTTTTCAGAAGCAATGTTTTCTACCATCCGGATTTGAAATTTCGTTACGATTTCCCCGCCGGATGGAAAACGATGAACCAGAAGCAAGCCGTCGTTGCGGTGAGTCCCAAAGAAGATGCAATCGTCGTGATTACATTTTCGGATAAGAAGTCAACCAAAGAAGCGGCGGATGCATTTTTTACTCAGGAGAGTTTAACTGCACAGCGTTCTGCAGACAGCAACATCAATGGTTTGCGTACATCATCCGGTGGATTTACGGTGCAAACGGAACAGGGCATACTGCAGGGTTTTGCGGCGTTCGTTGACTATGGCGGACACATTTATCAACTCCTGGGTTACACCGGACAACCGAATTGGAGGAATTACGAACAAGGATTGGTGCAATCGATCCGAAGTTTCAATCGACTAACGGACTCAAGCATTCTCTCTGTTAAGCCGCAACGTCTCAAACTTGTCACTCTAACGCAAAATATGTCATTGGAGGAGTTTAACCGAAAGTATCCTTCCGGAGTTTCAATTGAGGTTCTCGAGCTCATAAATCAAACAAAACGGAGTGAGCAGCTCCGCGCCGGACAACAGGTAAAACGCATTATCGGAGAAAGATTTGAGTAATAAGATCAGTCAAACATATTACACATTTGTATTGTATAGCTCGAACGGACACACTGTTCAGTATTCGAGATTACATTCTCATAAACCAAACAAGGAAGGATTTACCATGTACACAATAAAATATATTTTCCTCGCAACCGTCCTGACAGTCGCGCTGACATTTTTTATGCTCGGGCAGGACACATACGGCGATAAGCACAAATCCGATATGAAGCATCATGGCACGTCGGAGATGCTCGGTAAGCCGACAGTGGATGTGACAGTCGATGATCTTCATATGAAGATCTGGCTCGTAACACAGAAGCAACACGATGAGCTTATGAAGGGAGAGATAGATCAGAAGATTGATAAAGGAAGGGAAGGTGCAATGGGTCCAATGCAGACTATCGGAATACAAAGAACCAGTAGTATAGTGAAGAAAATGGAAGACACCAGTTGGGTGAAAGAGAAAGATATGAAGGGAGTGAAAGTCGACAGTAAGAAGTCAGAAAGGTCGACGAAAGAATCGGTGTTCACCGGTACACATCACATCATGCTCGATGTAACAGACGCTGAAAGCGGGAACGAAATTGATGGTGCCAGCGCCAGTATCGATATTGTGTCTCCATCGGATAAAAACTCTTCAGTTGACCTCACGGCGATGATGATGAGTCACTTTGGTGGCGGTCTTACACTTGATGAAGAAGGAGAATATGATTTTACTCTCAGCGTAAATATTAGTGGAGTTTCCACGGCGACACAGTTCCAACATACAGTAAAATAGATAAGATCTAATGGGTTATTCAAGCGTTTGTGCCGGTGTAAAGCAGCATTGGCACAATGCTTGAGTAGTTTAATTTCGCATTCGTATATGTAGTACGTTATCCGGTTAGTATGTTATTTCTCTAAATCGATAGAGTTAGTCCATTATTCATCCCTTTGGGCGATTGATTCCCCGCCCAATTTAGTTGTACATTAATAGTAGAAGATTAGTTGTAATTCGGCAAAGGGGAAGCCGGGTTTCTTCTATTCAATACGAATGATCAAAGTGAGGAGGATAAAATGGCCAAACACAAGAATCGATCCGGTCGTGAATCAGAAGCAGAATTTATCGGTTGGCAGGAGACTTCCTGGGGATCACGCTTGGCTTTATTTACTATAACTGTTGAAGAACATCCGTCGTATGGTTCTACCGTTTGTGAGCCGACTTTGCGTGCTTTTAATCTACGTATTCCACAAATACCGTATTATGAAGGCAATGTAAATGAATTGGGATCATTAAATGATGGACACGAAATGAGAAAAGAATAAATGGTAAAACTATTGAGTATTTTGGAGAATAAAAATCACTTGAGGAGAAGGCTATGAAACGATTTACAACGATACTGTGCGCGAGTGTTATGAGTGTTATATTGATCTTTAGTGCTCAAACAATCAACGCCCAACCACCCGGTTTTGGGTTAAAAGGAGGGCTGAACTTTTCTAATTTCGGAGGAGATGATGCCGGCACGTGGGATTCACGTACCGGTTTTTCTTTCGGCGGATTTCTTGTTTCTTCATTCTCGGATTTGTTTTCGATTCAGCCGGAACTTCTGTACACGACAAAAGGTGCAGAAAGAACATCGACATTTGGAGCTGGCGACAGGGTAACCAACACTTTGAAGTTTAGTTATCTCGAAATCCCGATACTCGGTAAGATTACGATACCGCTACGCAATTCGAACTTCCAACCCATGATCTATGCAGGACCGTATATGGCAATAAAACTAAGCAGCAAGATGGAGATAGAGAGTGAAAATCAGGATACTGAAAGCAGCTTCGATGAGGCGAGGGCTACTGATTTCGGCTTGGTTTTTGGCGGAGGTGTTGGGCTCCCGGTCAGAGAAAACATCATCGGGTTGGAAGTTCGATATAATTTGGGGTTAACATCATTTGATGACTCCGATGACAATTTCAGCATAAAGCATAATGTTTTCATGGTGATGGTGTCATTTCAAATATAATTAGTTCTTATAATTAATGTCTGAACGCTCAAGCCGATACGGTAGGGGATCAGACGCGATATTTATCGGGTGGAGGGTAACTCCCCGGGGAACGCGCCTGGCGCAATTTACTATCACAGCAAAGGAACATCCTTTTTTTGGCTTTACAGTGAGTGAGCCGGTTCTGCGCAATCTTAATCTTCGGGTCCCCAAAATTTTGTTTCGTGAAAGCAAAGAAAACGAGTTTCGTTCCTCTATAATGAACGGGAAATGAGAAAATAGTATAATCAATGTAAGGAGAATATAATGGGTGAACATAAATATCGTGTTGGCTCCGGACCAGACGCAATTTTTATGGGATGGGAAAGAAATTTAGAGGGAACCCGCCAGGCGCTTTTTACTATCTCGGCAGTAGAACATCCGTTTTACGGTTCTGTTGTTAGCGAGCGGACTCTAAGTAATCTTAATCTTCAGGTTCCCCGAATTCCGTTTCGGGAAAGCAATGTAAATGAGTTTCGTTCCTCTATAAAGAACGGGAAATGAGAAAAAAATATATGGCAAAGAAAAAGAATGTTTCGACGAAAAAGATCCGGTTATTACTTATAGAAGATAATCGAATTCTACGCGATGGTATTGTAGCTATGCTGAAAGGGCACCGGGATATAAAAGTCGTTGCCGCATCGGGAAGCGGGAAGAGCCGTATCCTCAAAATCCATGACTTGAAACCGAATGTTATCCTT
>PWXV01000118.1 GCA_003568415.1 Ignavibacteriales bacterium | reverse complement strand
GGTTGATTCAATACCTGAGCCGGATATTACTGATATCACGCGATTATTCTCGATTGACAGCCGGCTTGTCAGCGAGTTACCGTATAGTGAGGAAGAAGTTTATCATATAGTCAAATTGTTTAAACAACACGGCAAACCGGCGACTGCATATTTTCATACTCAGGCATCAAAAGAAGCGTTTCTTGAAAATGCAGGGCAGTACCGCATTATTCACGTTGCCAGTCACGGATATATAAACAATGAAAACCCGGATCTTTCAGGTGTGATGTTTTATCAAGAAGATACGAACGGTTCGATAATGGTATCTATGCTCTTTACGGGTGAAATGTATAACCTCGATCTCAACGCAGATCTTGTTGTTCTCAGTAGTTGTGATAGTGCCGTGGGGCAGCTTATTAAGGGTGAGGGATTAATGGCAATGACACGGGGATTGCTCTATTCGGGTGCATCCAATGTCATTGTGTCTTTATGGAAAGTGTACGACCGTTATACGAAAGATTTTATGGTTGAATTCTACGATCGTTACATTGAGGGCGAACCCTCTGCCTCCGCACTCAGGGAAGCAAAACTTACATTGATTTCGAATGAAACTACCGCCTTTCCGTATATATGGAGTAGTTTTGTGTTGATTGGGAAGTGAATAAACAGCAAGCGGAGATAGTTTCCCCGTTATACTTTATCTTTATTGAGCTCTTCTTTATATTTTCTCCGGTGCTATATATAAATTAGCTTGAATCTTATTTGAAAAATAACTGTTGCAACTTTTAATTTCTAGGAGTATACGTAGTTAAGCGCCGGAGACCGACATCGGCTCTCGCCGAACTCCGATGCGATTAACCGGAAGTGCTCGCCGGGTCAACCTGTAAGAAGCCGCACGGGCAGCCGTCGTAGGCTCCCCGTGCGGTTAAGACCTGCGGCTTCGTCAACTTCCGTGACCCGGATCCTGTCTTTGCCACTCACCGAGGCGTTTTCCCTTCACGCAACCGGTCGAAAACCGAACGCGATCGCAACCGCTCGATCATGAGGCGATCCGCTTCGCTGCGAATCGGTCGCTGTGCAACGGAGACAGACATCTCCGCTCCAGCTTCAGCATCTACGGGCTCGAGCAGGACAGAATGAAATGCGTTCAGAAAAGGATCGCTCCCCGTACGCAGCGCCAGCGCCACAATCTGGCCCGCATCGTTGATCCCGAAGGCCTCGATGATGTCCCACTCACCGTTCGTGAGATGGTTCAGGAGCGACATCCGTCCGTTCTCAGAAATGAACGATGTACGGCTCCCCGGCTCCTTGTAATCCACGGCGCCGACCGCCTGAAGGTGGTTGTTTACCGCCCAGGTTCGATAATACATACCCCCGGGAAACTCACCGAGACTGGTTGCGGTTGTGCCCCGCCACAACGTAGCACGGGTACGCGGAAAAGTGTCACGATTGTAGGATTTACCAACGACATCACCGGCATCGTTGATAGCCATACCACGCGAGATCGTCATACCCGCCAGTGGCTCGAGGGGGGTCATCTGGCCGTTGTCCCACCGGAACGCCCGGTCATCATTTCCGCCCCCGATGCTTCCGGTGACGACGCCGCTGGAGTTGATGTCGCTTGCCCCCGCATTTGCGCTGATTTGCATGGTCTCGCCGTCGCGCCAGAGAACCGCGGCCCAGTTGTCCCATCCGTCGTCCATGACATAACCGGCGATGGTGCCGAGTTCATTTATAGCACTCGCTCCTCCCATGGAATAACCCGGGAGAAGGGGTAGCACAGTAGGCTGTCCGTTCTCCCACACGACGGGGACATCCCGCCAACCTAAAGCTCCAGTGCCAACATCTTCGAGGTCGCCGACTGCCACACGCGAGGCATTGATCCCCGAGACGCCCATCAATACGTGCCCGTCCGGTAGAACCAACTCCGTGAGAGCACCGGCGCTCCATACAAATCCCTGAGCACCTCGATGATCATTCTGAGATTCCCATTTAAAAGCTATATCGCCAGAGGCGTTGATTGCTCGCGGCCTCGAACTGCCGTTGTTGGCCTCCCCCGCCACGATCACATTATACCGCACCACTGCATAAACCAGGAGTCGCTGAGCCTGGGCTTGGTTTCCCGCGCCATTGAATGCCCAAACAACCAGGTGATTCGAGCCTGGCTCCAGTGCAGGGATGGTGAACTCGAAATTCACCGATGACCCCGTCGAGATGGAGATCTCCTGCTCCGCCGATCCGTTCAGCGTATAGGTCATCCGCGTGACACCCATGCCGTCCGTCGCGGTGCCGCTGATAACCACCGTCGCTTGGTTCACCACGGAGTAGCCGTCAGAATTTGTATGGGGTGAGCTAAGCTCAATCATGAGCGGTGCTACGTCCTCGACACCGGTAGTGGGTTCGCTGTCGCAGCCGTACATCAACAGTGCAATACCTAACACTGCAAAGATACAGATCTGACCGATCCGGATTTTATTGAACGCTTGTAATCCGGCAAACGCAAGGTGAAATTGTTGCCGGGATGTTTCATTTGAATGTTTCAAATGTTTCATGTGATGACTCCTCTTGAAATATTGTATGTACATCTACGATTCTAACAGCGAATACAGTATTTAGATTATTGCACACCGGGAAGATATTTATCGCCCGCTGAAATGCATTTACGTAATGCCAATATCTATTGGTTCCCGATCTTCAACAACAGACTACGTGCGGACCCTCCTGTATCCGTAAATAAGGTGACTATTATTGTATATTTGTAAAACTAAACAATACTGAACAAGCAATCTACTTTTATGGTTTGGATATCTCCGCTATACGTTTCCTCCGTTAAAAGGAGACATCAATTATATCCGGATTGATATTTTTTAAATGTGATAAAGAGTACGGTGTGCCTGTGGAAGAGTTCATCTTTATACACCACGTTACTATAAAATCATCAGCGATGCAATCCCCTGTTCAGGGGATATTTATTGAAACACTTACAAAATGGTAATGATGTACTAACTATATCTATATACCGGTGAGTCGAGTGATAATGGAGATTATTACAGAAATATTTTTTGTACCTCATAGATACTACGCCTCTCTTTTACCAACAATGGTGCGATTGATATAACTATTCCTCATATACCGGAACAACAAATTTGCCCACATAAAGAAATTCATCCTCTGTTTCCAGCCACCAGTAATAGATACCTGGCTCCGATGGTTCCGCGTATGTAATTTGATTTTCAATTGTACTCTTTTCAAATACAATTTCCCGGCGATTATTTATCACCTGCAAAGTGATATGTTCTTCAAAATAAATATCCCAGGTAAAAGTCACTTCACCGGTAACCTCTTGTCCTATAGAGGGGGACAAAACGCTTAATCCATCCGTACGGAATTGCGGATCCAGAAGTCCTTCATAAAGAGGAATGGGTATAAAATTTGATGCGTATTGTTCGATGGGAGATGGTTCTAATGGTACAGTTTCCTCTTCCGGAACGGGGATTTCTTCCTCTACGTGTTCATCGGTGATTACGACCGGCTCGGT
>PWXV01000251.1 GCA_003568415.1 Ignavibacteriales bacterium | reverse complement strand
TACCTGCCAGGAATAAATCAACAATTGTCAGATCAATAATTCTTTTTCCGAGCACGGTCAGGGCACGAATGTCGTTTTCTGCTTCCAGAACCTCATATCCTTCCCGTTTTAACATAAACGCGATGCCGCGACGCATAGCAAAATCATCGTCTATTACCAGGATTGTTTTCATTTATAATTTCTTACCTGTACGTATCGATTTGTTTATACATAATTGTATAGACAAAATGTATGCCCGATGTGTTATACGAATGCACTTACTACATAAGTGCCGGTTATTTATAAGTTTATGGATAATGGCAGAAGTGAAGGAATGAGAATATACCGGTGTTGTTCGGATAGATTTCAACAGAGTATGCCAGTAAAATAGCTTACTGAAGACTTACTATATTGAAATATCAGGAGTTACGGATTAATCGGATGAATTGTCACAAAGTGTGGTGTTGATTCCGATTTTACCCGCGGTTTTTATTATCCGGAGTTGATCAGCAGGATGCCATTTAGTTCTCGCTTAAAAACGGGGATTGACACCTTACCGACTTATCGGGACTGCCAATGACATGTTTTGTGCAAGCCCGCATGACACCTCATCCCCCGGCCCCTTCTCCGCGCATGCGGAGAAGGGGAGTCAGGAGAGTTACAATTTTCTAGTAATGTAGTTACTATGATAAATTATTCCGACTTATCGGAATTATAACAAACTCGAGTGACACATTTGTCAGGCTGAGTCCCGACGAGTCGGAAAAGCCTGACTTTTTCAGTAAGAACTATTTAATACCATACCGTTTAATCTTCCGGCTCAATGTATCCCGTCTCTCACCCAGTATGCGTGCAACCTCGGAAATATTCCAGTGATGTTCATCCAATTTCCGCGAAATAATATGCTTTTCGTATTCACGAATTGCTTCCTTCAATGAGCGAAAAGATTCGAGAGACGAATCGAAATCCATCCCATCTGCATCCATACGGAACTCAGCAGGCAGATCTTCCACCCGGATATCACCGTGGGGAACTGTAACCGCCAGCCGCTCGATTAAATTTTCGAGTTCCCGTACATTACCCGGCCAATCATATGCTTCAAGCTTTGCAAGAGCATCTCCCGAAAAACAAAGTTGACGCCCTTTTTCACGGTCGACTTTTTCAACAATGTGATTAATCAATAAACGTATATCGTCTTTGCGAACACGTAAGGGGGGTATGTAAAGGGGAATTACATTGATACGATAAAACAAATCTTCACGGAACCGTCCCGTGGCAACTTCTTCCTCCAGTCTCTTATTCGTCGCAGCAATAATTCTGACATCCACGGTTATCGGTGTATTCCCTCCAAGCCGTTCAAATGTATAGTCCTGGGTGAACCGAAGCAATTCTACCTGAACTTTGGGACTGATCTCACCGATCTCATCAATGAAAACCGTGCCGCCGTTTGCGATCTCAAACTTACCGGGCTTATCCCGGATTGCACCGGTAAACGCTCCTTTTTCGTAACCGAAGAGTTCGCTCTCCAGAAGATGTTCCGGCAGAGTAGCACAGTTTACAACGACAAACGGATGGTCTTTTCTCGGTCCATTGTAATGAATAGCCCGCGCTATCAACTCCTTCCCGGTACCGCTCTCTCCCTGAAGCAATACAGTCGTGTACGGATCATCGACGATGCGGGATACGAGATTCAATAAATCCTTGATGCCTTTACTATTACCGACAAACTGGTTAAAGCTATATCTCTCGTCTACCTCACGCCGTAGGCGGTGATATTCCGCTATGAGTTGGCGGTGCTCTTCGCGTAATCTTTTCTGTTCAAGTAGTTTTACGATCCTGAACTTAATTTCATCCATGGTAAAACCTTTTTCAAGAAAATCATCGGCGCCGGCTTTGATCGCCTCCACTGCACGGTCGGTGGAACCATGTGCGGTAATGATAATAACTGAAGTATCTCTTTTAATTTCTTTACCCGCATTGAGGATCTCAAATGCCTCCCGTTCATCGGGAACAAACAAGTCGAGTACAATTACATCGGGTTCCTCTTTCTCGATCAGCGGAAGTGCTGTGCGTTTGGAATCTGCTTCCATAACATCATAACCATCGCCCCGAAATGAAATCGCAAGAGCTTTGCGGATAGATGGTTCATCGTCTATGATAAGTATTTTAGCCATTGTGTTTTTTCTGCATTGGTATTTCTACAATAAAATGTGTACCCCTGTTGAATTCACTTTTTACAGTCACGGTGCCGCTATGGTTGTGTATGATCTGCCGGACTAACGACAACCCCAGCCCGGGACCGTCCGGTTTCGTCGAATAAAACGGGTCAAAAATCTTATCCAATGCTTCAGGATGAATTCCAACCCCATTATCCGCTACTTCGATGTGAATTGTTTCATTAAGACGGTATATCCTGAATATAATATGGCACTCTAAGGTCGATACTTTCTGTCTGCATGCGTCGAGTGCATTTGCAATTAAGTTGCTCATTACCCGTTTGATTTGTACCACATCTATTTCAACTGACGGCAGATCGTATGTATACTCTCGTTTTATTTCAACATCATCATATCGAAAATCCTTAAGTATATCTTCAGCCAGGTATGCGAGGTTGGCTTTTTCAAAATCGGGTTCTGTGAGACGCGCAAAATCCAATGATTGATTGATAAATGTCGAAAGGTTATCGACCGATTGTGCAATTGTATCGGCTATTTCCCTCTCGGGTTCCGAGGTACCCGCCTGTTTCTTAAGTTCACCGGCCAGAAGTTTCATACCCTCTACCGGATTGCGCAGATCATGTGCAAGTGCCGCTGAAAACCGTCCGATCGCAATTAAAGTTTCATTTGCCCTTCGTTCTTTCATAAGGTTCTTTATTTCTGAAGCCATTGAATTAAATGCACGGGCCAGACGGCCGATTTCATCGCTGCTGGTAACAGCAACCTGCGATTCGAGATTTCCCCGGGCGTATTCGCGGGTCGTTTCGGTCAAGCGCCGGATGGGGGTGGTTATGGCACCTGATATATAAAATGTTCCAACGAATGCAAGTATTACTCCTATGCTTAGCACCACCCAGAATAGCTTTATACTTTGTCTGAATGCTGCAATCAGGGGTGGATCTATATGTACAATCCCCAGATACCAGCGTTCCTGCGGAAGCGGATCTCTGAACGAGATATATTCCCGTATCGGCTGCACGCTGTAAAATACCCGCCGGTCATCAATCCGTCCCGGATAATGAGTGAATACATGCCATTGATTTTCGAGGGTATTCCGGATTGTCGCCTGAATATTTTCTTCAGTTGGGGAATTTTTTACAAATGGAAACGCGCCCGATTCCGCTAATATTTTTCCACTCCCATCGAACAAATAATAGTAGCCGGGTCTTGATACTGCTATGTCGCGGAGAAGTTTTCCGATAGCATCCATATCCAGATCGAAATACACCAAACCCATAAGATTACGATCGTAAACCAGAGACCTTGTAAATGTAGTAACCCACGATCCGCCCGATTCTTTCTGCACCGGTGGAAATTGTCCTG
>PWXV01000306.1 GCA_003568415.1 Ignavibacteriales bacterium | reverse complement strand
TTGCCGGATGTCCGAGATCCCAGTAATTATCAATTCCGATAATATCAACATATTCATCGCCGGGATATCCCCACAGAAAATCCTCTCTGAAGGTATCGAGATTGATCCGGCTACGGTCGGGCGAAATCGAATATAAAAGATTGTAAACCTCTTTCACGTCACGCAAATATTCAACGGTAAATTGCCAGAGCGTTATGAAGTCTTCTTCTGTTGTAAATGCCTTGCACCACCAGAACCAATCGCCGTTGTGTTCATGAAACGGACGAAATATGACCGGGGCAAGATCACCTGTTTTTTCTGATCTCAAACTGTGAAAGAAAAGAGCAAGAGTGTCGAGCTGACTCTTATAGTACTCATGTCGTTCACCTCCCGGTATTATAGCATGTACCGCCGGAGTTGTATCGTAAAAATTTTCCCCCGTAACAGGATTCCACATATGCCAGGACATCGTTATAACACCGCCACGATCATAGCCCTCAAGGATCCAGTCACGGAGTTGTTTACTTCGCTCTTCGTAGCCCGGACGATCCGGTCGTGTGGCAGGGAGAATATAATTTGCATCCCAGCCATAAACTGCAGGGTATGAACCGGTAACATCTTTCACGTCCGAACGCCCCGGTTCATTCTTCCAATGGACCCCATACGCGAGGGTATTCTGGTGACCGAATAAAAGTGCGTCCGGTGTGATAGTTTTTAGATTACCATAGAGACTTTTCGTTTGCGGTGTTGCATATGGATCAACGAGTAAAATTTCATGCTCCTTTTCCTGGCATGCTGGTACCATAATAACAACGGTAAATATAGTTAGTATCAACTTATTCATAGGAATCGATTATTTAGTTCCGATAGTTTGTTCGCCCGGTGTCGATTTCAACAGGTTTACCTGTTCCATTAATTCAAGTCCCATTCTTACATTATGATACGGACATTTCCATGCCCCCGCCTTTTCTTCCTGCATATACGGTTTTCCGTTTCTATCGACGCGAAAATACCATTCTCCGTACCTCTGATCGATCATATATTTTTTCACAAACTCCCATATCTTATCTGCAGCTTCGAGATATCTCTCGTTACCGCTTACTTTATAGGCATATACAAAACCCACAATGGCTTCAGTCTGCGCCCACCAGTGCTTATCGGAATCCATTGCATTTCCGGAGCAACCGGTATGGAAAAGTCCGCCCACCTCCTGGTCTACTCCCTCATTAAGCGTCACATCAGCCAATGTGAGTATGAGTTCTTGAGATTTTTCAATAATCTCATTTTTATTCAGAACCCGTGAAGCATCGAGTAATAACCATGCAGCTTCTATATCATGACCATAGGAATAAATATCCGTTGTCGGGTTCCATTTTTCATCAAAAAACGTGTAAAAATGATTGTTTTCTATGTTGTATATCGGTCCAAAAAAAAGTTGGACAAGTGCTGTCAGATCATTCTTTAAATCATCATTTTGGTGAGCGCGATAAAGATTGGCAAACGCTTCGAACAGATGCAGGTGTGTATTCATGCTTCGTTGTTGCGCGTCATCTTTATCGCTGAGACGAACATCATTTAACGGTGTCCACTGTCTTGTGAACGCTTCATGGTATCCCGTCCCATCGGACTGGTAACTGTATTTCTTTAAAAGGTGGTATAAATCCATTGCCCGATTTAAGGCAGTCGTATTCGATGTTGCTCTGTTGAATTCACTTAACCCGTATATGGTAAATGCCTGTGCGTAAACATGTTTTTTTTGTTCGATCACTTTGCCTTTATTATCCACCATCCAGTACACACCACCATACACCTGATCCCAAAAATGATTCATTATATAGTTATAAGTTTGTTCGGCAATGTCCCGGTATCTGTTTTTATGTAATATCCGGTAGGATGCTGAGAATGTCCATAAAATTCTCGAATATAATATTATAGATCGGGGTGCATCTTCGACGATGGTATTATTATTTAGAATTTGCCCATGGAATCCTCCGTTCTTTTTATCAACCACATTATGCATCCAGAACGGCAGGATGTGCTCTACGACTTCAGTTCTCAATTCATCACACAAATTGTGCAATACAGCATAATTATAGGTCATGGTAGTTTTGATTCAAGTTTTTATCGATGAGCTTTATTCTTTGTTCGACACACGCAGCGGATCGCAATGGATCGGCAGGTGTGTTGTGGACATAATCCAGTAACCGCTCAACAGACGTCGTTGCGACGTGTGTTCGTGTATCAGATGATGCATAATAAATATACACCGATCCGTCATCATCCTTAATCCACCCGTTGCAAAACACAACGTTTGACACATCGCCGATTCGCTCCTCCCCTTCGGGAGCAAGAAAATATCCGCCGGGTTGTTTAATCACATTATGAGGTTTATTCAAATCAGTGAGAAACACATACAACACATATCTGAGTCCGGCAGCACATGCACGAACACCATGTGCACAGTGTAACCAGCCGTCTTTCGTTTTAATCGGCGGCGGTCCCTGACCGTTTTTCATCTCTTTGATCGTATGATAAACCCGCTCGTCGATTATTTCTTCCCGTTCGATTACCGGCTTTTCAATATTCTCACACAATCCCCATCCGATACCGCCCCCGGAACCGGTTTCGATAAACCCCTCCTGGGGGCGTGTATAGAAGGCATATTTTCCATCAACAAATTCCGGATGCAGTACAACATTACGCTGCTGTTTCGAAGGAGTTTGTAGATCGGGCAATCGTTCCCATGTTATGAGATCTTTTGTTCGTGCAATACCCGCTTGCGCTATTGCGGATGATGTGTCGGATTTAGCTGCAGCCGGATCTTTTCGTTCGGTACAAAAGACACCGTAGATCCAACCATCCTCATGTTCGGTTAACCGGATATCATAAACATTTGTATCGGGATTAGCTGTTTCCGGCATAACAACAGGTTTATTCCAGAACCGGAAGTTATCGATTCCATTTGAGCTTTCCGCCACGGCAAAAAACGATTTCCGGTCGGCGCCCTCAACACGGGCAATTAATATATATTTTCCATTGAATTTGATCGCACCCGGATTAAATACTGCATTAATTCCCATACGCTCCATAAGATATGGATTAGTATCCGGATCGAGATCGTATCGCCATTGAAGCGGAGTATGTCGGGCAGTTAGCACAGGATATTCATATCTATCTACAGTACCATTCGTCTCCTGTACTTTTTTATTTTTCCGGTTCAGAAGTACGTCATGGTCTCGTTTCAACTGTGTTAATCGTTTTTCGAAATCTTCGTGATAATTTTTCATGTAACTATGCATCAGTTATAATAAAGGGGAGGAAGCAATTTCCTCCCCTTTATTTATTCTATAAACAGCCACATTATGTATGGTACATTTTACTTGAGGAACATCATTTTCTTAACTTCTGTATAATCACCGGCTTGCAAGCGATAGAAATAGACCCCGCTTGAAAGATGGGAAGCATCAAACGTTACCTGATAAGTACCGGGTGTTTGTACTTCGTTAACCAGCGTTTTAACTTCCTGCCCCAGCACGTTATAAACCTTCAGAACGACCTCTTCCATTTGTGGAACACTGTACTGAATAATCGTCGCAGGGTTAAATGGATTCGGATAATTCTGCATTAACTGGAATCCCTCAACAATCTCACTTCCGGGAACGGATACAACGCCTTCCTGGGCAAATACCTGGATATAATCTAAATTAAACCAGCCCCAGTCGGTAAATAGCGTAACATCGTGGGTTCCTTCTTCCATAAGGAAGGGTTCCGATGCTACTTCAAGAGCGGCAAACTCATCCTCCAGATCCTCATCGAATACCTGGGTAAGAACCGGCTCACCATTGACACGTATTTCACCCTCTTTGGTGCCATGAGGAGCTTGATAGAAGAATCTGAAAACATAATAGGTAGAACGTGGTGCATCAAAGGTCCACGTCGCGCTTCCTTCATCTTCGAATTCTATCCATCGCCCTGTTATCGGGAATCCGATCTCTTCACCTTCGTCATCTTCTAATATAAGCGACACCAATTCAAATTCTGCATCCATAGCGCCAAGATCGTGAATTACATCACCCCCCACGATTACCTGAATGCCTATAAACTGCTGCCAACCCCACGATGGTTCGATCCTAACGGTATTCTCACCCTCCAGGAGATCTAATGCAGCTGGATCTGAGTCTTCTGCATCGAGTATATCACCTTTTGTTATGTAGGTATCTTCCCAGACTTCCGGGTCAAGTGCATCCCAGAACCATTCACCATACCCATCATTATTACGGATATTTTGCCCGTTGACTTTGATTCTTTGACCTCTCTCAGCAGACCCACTTCTTGTCGTAACAACAAGATCAATCGTTGCTGCTTCTTCCAATTCAAATGTCCACTCGATATATCCTGTGTTTGTCATATTAAAATATGAAACACCATCATATACTTGTAAAGTAGCATCACCATCAAGAACAGCGTGCCGTCCCTCTAAAACAGTTACGACATCAAACTCCGGAGGTTCAAATTCAGCCAAAAGATCCTCTCTTAGCTGCTCTGCATCAAACTCCCATGAGGCCTTCTCATCGGGGAACCAGTTTAGGTCACCGACGGGATAACCACCCCGCCCGTGGTTTAGAAGTGTTGCGTTGTCATAGGAGAAATCTTCCGGCAGCGGCCAGATTAGAGTCTGAGCCAATGCATCAGGGTCACGTTCCGCCGGATCCCACCAGTAACCCTCCACCACATCGGCACCGGTTCTGAGCTCCTGAACCCACCTTATCATTTCCGAATTAAGATTTTCCGGATAGAATGTAAAATTCGGGTCTTCTCCTTCTATTAGGTTTTCGAGTTTCATGAACTCATATTCTGCAATTAAATTCATAGCTCTCGGGTTGAGAAGCGGTTGCGCACGGATTGCGTCACCGGAACCATCCTCAATCAATACTGTCGCAGTATCCTGGTATGCTGCATAATAATCGAGAAATTCCTGATGACGAAATGTTGCGTTGTTATAAATACCAATAGCCCGCATATCTTCAAACCCAAACGCAGGATCCAGGAAATCGATCTGGATCATACCCGAATGAGTATTATCATCTTCGAGCAAACGAGCCGGAGAAAAATCTTCTGCCGTTTCACCGGTCCAAAATGAATTCACGAACAGATTGTTCGTGAAATAACCGTCCGTCCACTGATCTCCAATGACTCCATGGCGTCCGGTGTTAACGATTGTATTGTGATTGAACCAGAAATGATTTTCCTTACCACCTTCAATTTGAACGGCAAATCCATTGACATTAAAGAAGGTGTTATTCTCGACGTAGACTACATCCACATCGTTCCAGATTGATATACCCCGTCCTGCCCAGTATTGACCATCATGGATCAGATTCCGGAAATGTGAATTGGTGAGATATACGGAGTTATTCGCTCCTGTCACAGCAAGGATTGGCGAGAAGTTATATTCGAAAACACAATTATCAACCACCAGCTCTCCGCCACTGCCGGTGAGCCTGATTGGTTCCCATCCTTCATTGCCGAGGTTGGTGCGACCGATGACATACAGGTTCTTCAATGTCAGCGAACCGGATGCATCTACCATTCTTTCATCCCATCCTCCCGCATCATCGTTTACCGGCATAAAGACCGCAGGATGGACATCAGCCGGTCCCGATTCTCCGATAATTCGAAGATCAAAATCGCTCGGCGTTTCGATCCTACTCTCAATAAAATAAAAACCGCCGCGCTCCAACTTGTAAACCCGTTCTATTCCATCATCAACGTCGTTGTGTATAGCATCCCGCAATGCATTCGTAATAATAAACCCGTCCGCGTCAGCCCATTCAACTAAAAGCGTATCAGGTTCATCTGCTATCATGGCCTGAGACCAGCCAAACAGTACGACAAGCACCGTGCTTATCATTATAGTATAAAAGTGTCTCATAGCGATACCTCCATCATTGATTATTTATGTTGTTTATTGGGGTGATACTTCAAAATCTAAACCGGACACCTATATCTGCGGTAAATCCATAATACTGTATATATGTTGGGTTATCCCCCACAGCAGCCTGGAAGTTACGGTCTGCCCGATTATTTATGTTGTTAAAATTGGCATAAAGCTCTAAACCGTATGGCAGTTTCTGCCGAGCAGAAGCATCAATACGGAAATAGTCTTCGGTAAATTGATCCGATTCACGCCTGTTCGACAACCAAGTCATTATATCGGCCTGGTACAGGAACGATATTCGTGAAGAGAACCCCTTGTAATCGAATCCAAGCGAGATATTGTAAATTTCGTCCGGCTGGTCCGGGAGTCGGCCTGTTCTGGTTGAGTCTGCCAATATTGTTGTCGGAAACGGAGGTTCGATCATTTCCTGCCTGGTATAATATTGTGTATACTTAGTCTCGGATCGTAGATTGGTATAATTTAAATTAATCACTATACCATTAAACGGTGAAGGTAAGTACCAGAAGTTGGTTTGGAAGTCGATTTCAAAACCCTGAATGGTAGCTTCATGTTCATTGTTAAGTGATGTAAATACCTGCGGGACTCCCCTCGTACCTTCCAGATCAAGGTCCTCAATCAACCACTGGTTAGGAAGTGCCATGAATTCGGTATGCCAGATCAGATCCTCTATCCTTTTATGGAACAGAGATACCGAGAAAAGCCCGATCCTGTTAGTATATACTGAAAACGTTATATCGTGGTTCAGTGATTGGGCAGGTTTCAAAGCCGGGTTTCCCATATAAATATATCTTTGGTATGAATCGACAGACCGGCGGGGAACAAACTGCAGATAATCCGGTCGTGTTAAAGAGTTGGTCCGTGCAATTCGGATATCGAACCAATCAGTGGGCATAATACGAAGGTGTAACATTGGCAAGAAAAACTCGTTTTCCCTGACAGCGGTGGTATCCCGTAATGAAGCCCCCGGATCACCACGTGGCGGCACCCGTGCTTCAAGCACACGGCTGGCAGTGTATTCGGTGCGCATTTTTTCATAACGAAATCCCGGCAAGAACATAATATATTCCCCGATGTCGAATTGAGCCATCGTGTATGCTGCGTTCAGACGCTCCGTTCCGTCATAGTCATCGCGAAATGATCCCGCGGCGTCACGTTCGACAAACTCACCATCGATCAGTAGATCTAACATTTTGTTAAGCATATCGAAATATGCAGTATAGCCGAGCGGCCATTCGCCGTCAAGAAAATTATCTCTCGAGTAATCATCGAGAAAGGGTTCCATATTAAGGTACCGTGTGCCTTCTTCAAAACCGAGTTCCGGCATATTTTCATATAGGTAATTACGCTCCGGTTGTGTTCCTCCGTATGAGAGTCCCCACGATCCCCATGCATTCCGGTCATTACGGCGTTCTTTATAGGTATGTTTGTTACCAAACTGAACGTACCCGTCGATATTTCTACCTATGGTAAATGGTACTTCCACGTTTGCCTGGAAAGCACGGTTTCTTTCTTCAGAGACATGCCGGACATAAGAAGCAGTATACAAATCAGTTCTTTCAATATTGTTAAGTGCTGCAACCTGTAATGAATATGGGTCAAACCGGTCTAATTCACTATCATCAAAAGCATTTTCCCGTTCCCGGAATTTCCAGAATCGATTATCGGGACTGAGGCTATGTGAACGCGAATATGATCCTGTTGCATCTATATTGAACCATCGAAATTCCCGCTCTACGGACAAAGCATTTGACATAACGCTCAGTTCATTATTGTTTTGCGCGAAATCATAATCGTGCATCCGGTTCTCAACCAGAAAGATATTGCTTCGCACCATCTGATCGTTTCCCCGTAAACTGTAAAAACTATTTAGTGCTATTTGACCATCGGGGATTCGAAAATCCACCAGAACACTGCCTCCGATTCGAGACCGGTCCTGGTTGTTGTCCCGTAAGCGTAATTCATCAACTCTGGGTATCCATTGATCGGCCTGAAGAAAAAGCTGATAACTTCCATCAAACGTATCGACACTTCGATCCACACTTTCAAGATGGAAATTTACAATTGCACCCAAACGGTTATCAAAAAATCTTGAGCTGACGCTTCCTGATATATTGTAGTTACCATATGTTTCTTGAAGTCGATTGTACCCGCCCTGGATGGATAAATCGGTTTGGAGACCTTCCGGTGCCCTGCGTAATTGTAAATCTACCGTTCCTCCAATAGCATCGGCATCCTGATCAGGAGTTAACGCTTTTGTCAGTTCGATACCTTCAAGCATGTTTGAAGCGATCATAGAAAGGTCGACACTTCGGTCAGCCGCATCGGTTGCCGGCATACGAACTCCACCAATTGTAACAGCGTTGTATTTCGGAGATAACCCACGGATAGAAACCTTTGTTGCCTCTCCTCCTGAACGATGGATGGAAACACCCGGTAACCGTCCGATTGACTCTGCAGCATTTACATCGGGAATTTCTCTTATACGGTCAGCTGAAACGACATTGGTAATGGTTCTTGAAGCAAGCTGACGATTGATCGCATCAACCTGACCGCGCGCCTGTACACTAATGACAACCTCATCAAGTTCAACACCGATCCATTCTAATTCAATGGTCACCTCCGTGACCTCACCGGCAATTACCTCGACCTGAAAGTCATCAATTTTTTTATAGCCGATATATGAAATAATCAATGTCTGAATCCCAGCCGGTGCTCTTTGTATGCTAAATTCACCAGATATATTAGCTGCTGCACCAATATTTGTACCTTCAACCAATATATTAGCTCCAGGAAGCGGATCACCGGTTGATCTATCAACAACCGTACCTGATATACCACCGGTTTGAGAAAAGACTGAATGAGGAATAAATGAAAGAACAAGAAAGAGGGTTATTATAAGTATAAAACGTGTGGAGTTCATATTACCTTACCTCACCTTTCGGAGCATTGTAAGTGACGTAACCTTTTAAAGTTAAGGCATTGCGTGTTGTTCACAGATTCGCTGCAGGTAAGATCGTGGTATGTACAAAGACTGTTTCGAGCAGTTCTTATATGTGAACGAACAGGCAAATCATTAATCAAATTGATTGATTAATTCTATACACTTATTTAATAAATTAAATTGAAAAAGTCAAGGCCTATTTTCAGATATTTCCCAGATAAACCAAAAACCCTCATTTTGCCGGGATTCTCCAAACATGAATAAACTTTATATTCCTTACCTTTCTTGCTATATCTCACCTTCATTACACTTTGATGTATTTAGTTGCTATTGTATTCACGATAATCTTAAAAAATGGAATGAGTATCTTCCTGTTACTGATCATCTGAGATTGTTAGTAGATCATCATTGTACTTGCAGAATCCTGAACTTTATATTTATATGCTTGCCGGCTATTAACGCATCGGTTAATTGTAGTGCATGATTGATGTCAGTAAATACTATTGCTTTCGCTTTCAATATTAGCTCCTACCTATAACCGCGTCGTTTTGCTTCTTCAAGCGTGGCTTCTGTCGAGGTTGATCCGCATCGAGTCGCACCAAGCTCACGAACATGGAGTAACCGATCTAGATTACGGACACCACCTGCGGCTTTTACCTGTACTTCGGGAGCGATATGTTCACGCATCAGCGTGAGTACGTGATCAGTTGCACCTTTGTAGTTATAATCTCCATTCGACTGTTTAACGAATCCATATCCGGAGGATGTTTTGACAAACGCAACTTTAATGTCCGAACAGATCTCACAAAGTTTGATAATGTTCTCGTCTTGCAGGTAATCAGCTTCAAAAATAACCTTGAGGATTGCATTATTTTCCAAACAGGATTTATTGACTGCAGCAATATCGGCACGGACAAACTCCCAATCACCGCCCAGTGCTTTGCCGATATTAATGACCATATCTATCTCAGCGGCTCCATCCTGAGTTGCCTGTAACGTTTCAGCCACTTTGATGGCTGTCGTATTGTTGCCATGCGGGAATCCGATCACCGAACAGACTTCCACATCGCTATCCTGCAATGCCTCCTTACACATACTCACGGCATACGGTTTCACACAGACGGTAGCCACGTCATACTGTTTTGCAATCTCACACCCGGAAATAATATCGCTGTCGGTCATTGTAGGATGCAGAAGCGAATGGTCGATCATTTTGGCAAGAGATTTTAAAGTAATGGTTTTATTCATCGAAACTTCTCTTTTTATCCGGATAGACCTGACAGGTTTTTAAAACCTGTCAGGTCTTTAATATTTGTGACTTTAAAAAACCTCATTATGCTTCTTAATATATTCAATCACCTCATCAACCTGACAGAAAGCAATAGCCGTGTATGTATCGGCAGCGCCGTAATAAATTGCTATGCGTCCGGTATCTGAATCATACAGGTTCTGGCATGGAAACGCTACATTAGGTACAAACCCGGATACTTCGTATGGTTCTTCCGGCGTCAGCAAATAATTGCCGCAACGGTACTTTACGTTTTCCGGTTTATCGATGTCCAGAATAGCAGCACCGATACTGTAGACAAAACCGTTGCAGGTGTTCGATACACCGTGATAAAAGAGCAGCCATCCCTCGGTTGTTTCGATGGGGGCCGGCCCTGCACCAATTTTCGTTCCCTGCCACCAGCCGAGTCCGCCCTTCCCCATTACCCAATGATGGTTACCCCAGTAGATGAGATCCGGACTTTCGCTGATGAATATATCGCCGAACGGCGTATGGCCGCTGTCGCTCGGACGGCTTAACAATTTATACTTGCCGTTAACCTTTCGCGGGAATAACACTCCGTTCCGGTTGAACGGCATTAACGGATTCGGCAGACGCACCCACGTTTTCAGATCTTTGGTATAGCCCATACCAATGGATGCACCGTGCATATCATCGCACCATACCACATAAAACGTGTCGTCGATCTTCACAAAACGCGGATCGTAGGCATAACTCACCGGAAAAGGTTTGCCATCACGATCAACCCATGGAATCACGTTGTCATCGATTTCAAAATGAATCCCATCCTTACTTCTTCCGAAATGAATATTTGCGCGGCCGTTCTTGTGATCGGCTCTGAACACACCGATGAACGCCCCATCGTGCGTAAGCACGGCGCTGTTGTACACCCGGGCAATCGATTCGGTTGGATTCCAGCCAATGACAGGGTTTTTGCTGTAGCGCCACATCGGCGCGATACTCCCCTTTGGTTTATCCTCCCAGGGAATGTTGGGGAGTGAGGGGCCAATAATTGTTTTCATGGTTTGTTTTTCGTTTCGTGTTTTGTGTTGTTTGTTTTGTATTTCGGATTCTTGGTAATTGTTAATTGGTATTTGGTATTGGTTAATAGTTGTTGCCGCTGAACGATCCGATTAACTATTAACAATTAACCATTACCCGTTATTCATTATCAAAATCGTTGAATCACTATTGTATATTACACTCATTCAACCAAGATAAGCTGCTATCGTATTCGTCTTCTTCAATTTATCCTGATGAATAAAATTTCCCTCTATTATTTCATCGTTAATTTCAATTCTCTCTATTCCCTTTTCATTATGATTGGGATTATGTATCTCTATATTTAAAATACTGCCTCTAAAGACCCGCTTTATTTTTAATTGATCCCAATCTTTCGGGATACAGGGATCGATAGTGATACCATTATATTCGGGTCTGAGGCCAAGGATATATTGCAGTCCGGCGTAATACGCCCATGTTGCCGCACCGGTCAGCCATGGTAACCGGGATGCACCGTGACGCGGACTGTGCTTTCCGTGAGTCGATTGGCTATAGACATACGGTTCGATTTCCCGTATATTGGCTTTCTTATTGTAAGTTGCAGGTAATGTTGACTTATAATAATGAAATGCCCGTGTTCCATTGCCGCGCATTGCTTCAGCCATAACTACCCATCCCTGGGTATGATTGAATATTGCACCGTTCTCTTTCGTTCCCGGATTGAAAAGAACGGCTCTGATGACGCTTAACTTTTCTTTTGTATACGGCGGATCACAGATAATCACACCATAGTCAGTCGCCAGCCGTTTATTAACTATATCGAGCACTTTGTCAATTCTTTCGTTACCGGCGTGTCCGCTGATAACCGACCATGTTTGCGGATTCAGCCAAATCGATCCTTCTTCGTTTGTATGTGAACCGAAGACCAATCCGTCCTCACTGTATGCTCTGAGATACCAATCCCCGTCCCACGCATGCTCTTCGATTTGCTTACCAAGTTTCTCACGATGATTTTTCGCCCACGTAATCTCTTCGGATTTGTTCAACATTTCACATATCTCTGCATACACACCAAGTGCATAATAAAGTTGAAAAGCAACGAACACGGTTTCGCCCCCTTGTCCCAGCTCGAGGCAATCATTCCAGTCTGCCAGCAACCCGCAGGGCAACCCGCGTTCGCCGGAGCGTTCAAGGTTAAACTCGATAGCCCGTTTCATATGTCCGAGCACGGTATCTTCACCTTTATCGGTATACGGTAGTACTTTATTATAGAATTCTATATCACCGGTCTCTTTCACATAAGCAGGTATTGCATTAAAGAGCCACATGGAATCATCGGAGCGGTATTCCGATTCATCGGGCGGCTTCATTTGCCCGGGTTTATGATCGAAGAACTTCACCACCGGCATAGCGCCGCCTGTCGACACCTGTCCCGTCAGCATCAGCTCAAGCCGCTTCCGCGCTTCATCCGGGAGAATATGTATAACCCCGAGCATATCCTGTATGGTATCGCGGTACCCGTATCCATCACGTTCGCCTGCATATATCAAACTTGCAGCTCTTGACCATGCGAAGGTTATCAAACAATTATACGCACTCCACATATTTATCATGCTGTTAAATTCTGCGTCGGGAGTGTCAATAATAAAATTGTTCAACCGTGAGTGCCAGTAGGAGACAAGTTCGTCGAAGCGTTTCTTTACCAGATCAATGTCGGCGGCTGCCTGTACCGCTTCCTTGCCGGTCGTCGATGCCATACCGATTCCCATAACTACTACAAATTCCGTAGTTTCACCAGGTTCGAGTTCGATGTCGATTTGTAAAGTGCCGCAGCCGTTATCACCCATGGCAATCGACTGTGAGCACTCACCTTTCTCCACTGCAATCGGGTTTGCGTAATCGCGATATAAACCGAGAAATACCTGGCGATCAGTATCGAAACCGCTTACCCGGGCACCGGCAACACCAAGGAATGTATATTTAGATGTTCCCTCATCTACGATATCTTCGTTGTTTGGCGACAAGTTTACATTGATACCATGTTGAATAATATTATCCTTGCAGTCCATCTTGATGATGTATTGTGAATACTGCAAGTTCACGGTATCCTGATACAGTAACCAGTGATTTGAATACTCGACAAAGGTAAATAATCTGAGTTTTCGTTTTGTATCGCTACCATTGGAGAGTTTACAAAGCCAGTATTCGTAATCTTTTTCGAGCGGAACAAAATATGTGATCTCACTCTTTATCTCAGTGTATTGAGATTCTATGATAGTATACGCTGCCCCATGACGGCAGATCGATTTGTACCTGTCCAGCGGTTTTCCGACCGGTTGCCATGACGCTGACCAATAATCTTTGTTGTCCCGGTCGCGGATGTAAATATATCTACCCGGTTGATCCATCGGAATGGCATTCGTTCGAAACCGCATAAATCGTCCGCGTGCAGCAGACTTATAGAAACTATACCCCCCGGCATTGTTGGTTATAATGGCACCGTATTTTGTCGACCCAAGATAATTACTCCAAGAAGCCGGGGTCGCCGGATTGGTAATGACATACTCTCTTTTTTCATCATCGAAATAACCGTACTGCATAATAATACTACCTGTATCAATTTGTATTACTCAATTATTTGTAATTACTCTTATGACATATCAACCGATTCACCGCTATCAGCCCTTCGCTTTTCAAGATCGGCCGTCATCACTTTTACTTTTTCCTCGTTGAGCGGGTAGGTAAGATATATGAGTATAGATACTATACCAATACCGGCTGGTATTATGGTGAACAGAAGAACAAGTCCGCGCAGACTTTCGGCGGTTTGCACAACGTGCGGCTCGAAGCCGACGCTTGCCATCAACGTTAAGGCAATATATGCACCGATTGCCCAACCAAATTTCTGCGACATGGTCGATGCGGAGAATACCAATCCTGTCGCTCTTCTTCCTCGAATCCATTCGTTATAATCGGCCGTATCTGCATACATTGCCCAGAGTAATACACTTAAGGGTCCTCCGGTCATCGAACCTGTTATCTGTAATAAATATATTAGAGGTAGATGATCGGCCGTCAGGAAGTATACCGTGGCGGTGCTGAAAATCGCTACGATGAAGAACAAAATAAAAGTTTTCTTTTTTCCGAGTATTTTCGACACCCACAATACCACGAACACCCCGAGCAGCGCTGATATCTGACCGATGGTATTGTATGCCGAGACCAAGACTTCAAAGCTATAGGTTCGGGTTTCGAAAAACCAAATATCGAGTTCCTGAAAACCGATGAAATATCTGAAATAATGAGCCGTGACACTGCCTCGAACAGCAACAAACAAAATAAATGTTATGGTCGTTACGAGAAGAATGATCCACGGTTTATTGGTAATCAACTCATGTAAATCTTTCTTTATTGACGTTTCCTGAGACTTCGGAGGCAGGACCCTTTCACGCGTTCCAAAAAATGTAATAAGGAAAAATACGATCGCTGCGGCTCCATAAATCATAAAAGCGTATTGCCAACCGCTTGCCGGATCCTCACCGCCGAGCCAGGTGGTCATCGGTAAAAGCGTTGCAGATACGATTATCCCTGCACCAAATGCAAAAATAAATTTTACCGACGAAACCGCAGTGCGGTCCTGCGAGTTCGGTGATATGACACCAAGAAGTGCGGTATACGGTATATTAATTGCCGTGTAAAGTACCATTATAAGAATAAAGGTACAATATGCCCAGACGATCTTCCCTGTCATACCGAAATCGGGTACCGTAAAAGCCAGTACACCCGATATCGCAAACGGTACACACAGCCATAACAGATACGGACGGAACTTCCCCCAACGGGTCTTTGTCCTGTCGGATATAATGCCCATCAGCGGGTCGTTTACCCCGTCGAAAACGCGGACGACCAGAAACATAGTTGCTGCTACGGAAGCAGGAAGTAAAAAAACATCGGTATAAAAGTAAGTGAAATACAGCATAAAAGTTTGCCAGTACAGGACTGAGGCAAGGTCACCGAAACCATACGAAATTTTCTCTCGAAGCGGTAATACTGGTT
>PWXV01000079.1 GCA_003568415.1 Ignavibacteriales bacterium | reverse complement strand
TCACAGCACTCGGTTTGTTTAATATTTTTCTTGCAGGTGTCTGGTTATCAATTGCGTATTTGAAAACCCGCACGCTCTGGCTTCCCGTGGGATTGCACGTCTCGTGGAATTTTTTCCAGGGGACAATTTTTTCGTACCCGGTGAGCGGACAAATGTTTGCAGATCAGTCTCTTTTTATCAGTTCTGTGTCGGGGCCGGCGTTGTTGACCGGCGGGAACTTCGGGCCGGAGGGAAGTGTGATCACAACGCTTGTATTGATTCTCGGAACACTGTATATTTACAAATCTAAATATTTTTTCATTGGTGAGGAGGTCTGGACAGTTGACAGGTATATTCGTGAAGAACTGGAACGGTTTACCAAATAAAGCTAAAACCTGCGTCTTGATTGCAGGACTCTTGTTGCTGTCGGTTATCGTGCAGCAAACCGGTAATGCGCAATGGCTGCCCGACTGGCGGGCAGAACAGCATGTGCAGGAAGGAATTGAACTGGTATATAACTATCAGCTCGATTCAGCACGCACGAAATTCCAAAAAGTTGTGGACCGGCATCCCGAACATCCCGGAGGACATTTCTTCGTTGCGATGGTCGATTGGATGAGGATACTTGTAAATCTTGAAGATACATCGCTCGATGAGAGATTTTACGAACAACTTGAGCGTGTAATCGACCTGTCCGATAAAATTCTGGACAGGCGGTCACACGACATCGGCGCATTGTTCTTTAAAGGCGGTGCGATAGGATTCCGCGGCAGATTGCGCGCACACCGTGAACAATGGGTGCGGGCTGCCAACGATGGCCGCCGTGCATTGCCGATTGTTCGCAAGGCGAAACGCCTGTCGCCGGATAATGCCGACATTATGCTTGGTGAAGGGATTTATAATTATTATGCAGCAGTGATTCCTGAGATGCTGCCGTGGGTCCGTCCATTCCTGATCTTCTTCCCGTCAGGTGATAAAGAAGAAGGACTTGAGCAATTACGCACGGCATCGAAAGAAGGAAGATATGCCGGAATAGAATCAGCCTATTTTCTGATGCAGATATTGTACTTTAACGAAAACAAATATCGTGAAGGATTTGAGATTTCACAAATGTTGTATGAACGCTTCCCCGGCAATCCTCTGTTTCACCGGTATTACGGCAGATTTAATGTCGCTCTCGGACGCTGGGATGAAGCATATAAAACATTCTCATCAGTGATAGACCGGTATAACGAAGGTGTTGAAGGATACAATACCCATGCAATACGTGAAGCAAAATATTATGTCGGACAATATTTATTTAACCGGAACAAATTAGAAGAAGCACTCGACCATTATGCCGCTGTTATTGAATATAGCAATGAGCTTGATACAGATAATCAATCGGGATTTATTATACTTGCGACCTTGCGGACGGGGATGATTTATGATGCACTTGAACAACGTGAGAGGGCGCTTGAGTATTACCGCAAAGTGAGATCGATGGACGATTACCAGGGTTCCCGCAATTTAGCCGACAGATATATTCAAAATCCTTATAACAGAGGAGGTATGGTTCGGGAGATTAAACCCAACAAATTCTCCGAATGACACTTATAGTTCTTCTCCTCGGTTTCATTGCCGCGCTTGCCGAAATTGCCGGCGGCTCGCTGGTCGCTTTAAAAAAAGCATGGCCGAACAAAGTCCAGGAATACTTTCTCGGCCTCAGCGCGGGCTTTATCCTCGCATTAGCATTTCTTGAACTCATACCCGAAAGCATTATCCATCTCGGTGCAGGTGCTGCGTTGTATATATTGCTCGGTTATGCAGTAATTCATTTCTTCGAACATACACTCGTAGAACACCTTCACTTCGGCGAAGAAACGCATGACGATGTGATGGTTTCAAAAGTGGCAAGCACTTCCGCGTTGCTCGGCTTGATGGTTCACGCATTTTTCGACGGCTTTGCGATTGCCGCCGTATATTCCTTCGACGCTATGCTGGGTCTGCTAATTTTTATTGCGGTGTTGCTGCATAAATTTCCGGAAGGATTCACTATTGCCACCATAATGCTTGCCGCACAGCAGGGGAGAAAGAGAGCATTCCTGGCATCGGTTGCCATAGGTGGTGCTACGATGCTGGGTGTTATTGCGGTACTGATGTTATCACAAATCAGTGAGCAGATAATCGGTATGGCATTTGCATTTTCGGCCGGTGCTGCATTGTATGTGGGTGCCAGCGATCTTGTTCCGGAGCTGAATAAATCGAAGAACCGTTTGAGTCCGATTCTGGTGTTTGTCGGGATGGCATTGTTTTTCGTGACCCTGCAGATCGTGCATCATTATACGGGGCACACGCACTGAGGTTTGTTGAGTATTTCGGATGTCACATACATTGAATGATATTATCAAAAAATTTTAAGGAAGAGGGACGGGGAACGAAGGACGGAGGACCTGGGGAAGACCAATATCAGGTAGACTATGGATCCGCTGGAGCAAAATAAATTCTATCAGATGTCACTGGAACTTTGGGATGAATTTTGGGAGGATGCGAAAGAACTTGGAAAATCTATGATCGGAAGAGAATTAGTCAAACAACAGACCAGAGCTATTGATTCGATCGCTGCTAATATTGAAGAAGGATATGGCCGTGGATTTGGAAAAGAATATCCGTATTTCTTAAAAGTCGCAAGAGGTTCGGCAAGAGAAGCAAAGGGCAGGTATATCAGAGCAAGGAAAATACTCTCAGGTGAAATTATAAATCAACGCGTAAAAAAACTTGATGCAATAATTTCAATGCTGACAAAAACAATTCAAACACTGGAAAGAAAGAATAAAAAGTAGTAATAACTTTAAGATCTCGCTACCTCGTCCCTCGTCCTTCGTCCCTCGTCCTTCGTCCCTTAGTCCTTTATAACCTCCATCACATCAAATACTCCTCTAACTCGTATCAGCTTTACTTGAATCCGTACCGTAACGTCAAATGATGCATTGATCCCATCTTACCGAGAGACGTGAAACCGTAATCGAACAACACCGATTGCACATCAACCCCGAAACCTGCGCTGAATCCTGCCAGTCCGATCGTTGAACCGATCTGCAAATCCTGACGCATTTCATTGCGGTATCCGAAGCGAAGCTGCACGGCATCGGTAACCGTAAATTCGCCGCCGAGTGTGAATCCGCGGAAGCGGTCGAAGGTGTCACCGGTATCTTCACTGAGGTGGTGGAAGTTAACACTGAGAACGAGGGGGAGATGTTCGAGTCCTTTTGATACGCCCACTTTCAGATCGACGGGGAGCGATTCACGGGTTTCTTCATACGGGGTTATCTGTCTGCCGATGTTGAGTAAACTCGCACCGATGGTCATATCCTGTGCCGGGATGTAATACTGAACACCGAGATCAAGCGCAATGCCGGTTGAGGTATGATCGGGCCCCAGTGATGAGTAAAAGAATTTTGTACTGAGTCCGAATGAGAAGTTCTCATCGTAGACACTGTTTACATAGCTCATCACAATTGCAAGGTCGCTTGCGTTGAAATCCCCGAGCACATTTTCAAGATGATCGACGTGTGTTTGCGTTCCGTAATTCATATAAGCGAT
>PWXV01000326.1 GCA_003568415.1 Ignavibacteriales bacterium | reverse complement strand
GTACCGCCAGCAAACATATAATCCAGTCCGACTGCTGCAACGACATTCCCTCGTTGCCTTCCGGGTATTTCATCAATATCATAAAACCACGTCCCTTCTCCCTTAAATCCTGCCTGACCGAGATTGCCTGCCCATCCGCCGCCGATAGCCAATCTATTTCTATAATACCCGGCAATAACCTGAAAATCATATTCCCACCGGTTCAAACCGAGCTTTGCCGCAGCAACCATATTCCTGCTATGTCGTGCAGGACTGACGACAAATTCCACGCTCGACATAAATCCAAAATAATGCTGAACCCTGATGGCATCGGAGCCGGGACGCTCAACGTAATCGAAGTCGAAAAATGAATAGACATTGAACAGATCGTTTGGATTGGAAACGAGGTTAATTCCCCAGTTCACACGCTGCCTTCCTAACCGGACACGCCAGTTGGAAGTTCTCCAGGATAAAAATAGCCGATCTATCTCAGTGTGTCCGAGCCATGCACCATCGGACAACCATACCCAGGACATATCAACTAATCCATCGTCTTGTTCAAAGATGTTTTTGATTTGGGGAAAGTCACCGAACTGCTCGTTGTAGAACAATCTGTTTCTTCCTTCAATAAAATAATCGATATTACTTGTCGCATTCCAGCGGAAATTTAAACGATTGTGGATAAGATTTCCAAACGATGGATTTGAAAAATCGCTGTCGAACTGTACTGAGGGCATTTCTCTGACGTACCCTCGCAGTCTGAACGGCGAATTGAATTGGCTATATGCTTTGTCTATAACAGCTGATGTTATAAGTATAATGGAAAATATATGTAAGAAATATTTTATTATCATATGACCATCCTTAATATTAGCAACTTTCCCGTCACTTACGGTATAAATAATACTCCATCATTTGAATATTTATTGTTATTTTTGTAATTGGAAGTGACGGGCAAGTCCTTTTAAACAATTGCTTCTTTAATGGTAAAATTACAAACGCATTCCCACTATCAACTGCGGCTCGAAAATCACTTCGCCTCTCACAAAATCCGGCCATGGATTCTGACGTGCAACACCAAAGCCCAAACCCGGTTGTGCGAGAATATAAAAGTTTCGATTCGCTAGATTCAAGTCAAACGTGTAGCCGATACGCAAACTTGTCCATAACTCAACACCGCTATATGTCCTTCCGTCTATCGATGATTTAAATGGATTATATGCAGGCCAGAGCTCTATCTCTGCATGCAATCCTTTCCACAAATAATGCCGGTATCCGAGAAGAAGCGTGTATGCGTGAGATTGCCCCTGGTCATTTTTCCAATTCTGAAACGCCACACCAAAAAGTATATCCCCAGTTTCAAATACAGAGTACGATATCTGCACCATATAAATTTGTGCTCCAAGCGGGTAAGTAATGCTTGTACCTACAGCCCAGAGTTTATTGCTCCGGCTCACTGCAATTGTATCCTCATGAGCATACGCGTAGTTTACTGAAAATCCGATGATCACTATTATTAAAACCAACCTATCAAAACTTAGCATAATTTATATCCTATTGCCAATCTTCAAATAAGCATTATTCAATAAACAATATTCAATCATTCTTGTCGTACCGCTTCCGCCGGTACAAGCCGTATCGCCTTAACAGCCGGATAAATAGATGCAATTATTGCAAAGAACACGATTAAAATCGCCACCTGGAAGTAAAAGCCCAGGGTAAGTTCGGGATAGACAAAATGTGGAAAGCCGACTTCACGGAGATTCTCGCCGCCGATGGCAGACAGATCCACGCCGCGTTGTTGCAGAAATCTCACTAAACCGAACGATAAAACAAGACCGATAATACCGCCCGTCAGCGATAACATAACAGTTTCTATAATAACCATACTAAACACTCTTGCCTTTTTCATACCGATAGACAGAAGCATACCCAACTCCCGCGTTCTTTCGAAGATCGACATGAGTATCGAATTCAGTATGCCGAATGCGACACCGAACAATATAATTGCGATAATCCAGATGACACTCTGTTCACCAACTTCAAGCTGAAAGCGAAGATCGGGGGCAAGCTGATCCCAACTGCGAACGGTCAATCCTGCGTACGTGTATTCCAGTTCATCGGCAATTTTCTCGTATGCATCGTCATGATGTAAGAGCACCGCAATCTCTGTCACCGCGTTCTCATCGCCGATCAATTTATTTATGTCTTTTGCGTGAACGAACACCATACGCTCCTCAAATGCTTTCCCGATTGTATATATTCCTTCCACGCGAAACGACGCGCTTATCATCTCGCCGTCGATGTCCATAAACGTCAGCACGATCCGCGAGCCGATGCCGCCCCGTAACTTCCCGGCTAATTCCTTGCCGATAACGGCCGAAGGGAGTCTGCCCTCTTCTTTGAAGTACGTACCTTCCTCAATCTGCTGGTCGAATCCGGTGGTTTGTATTTCCCGGTCGGGATGGACGCCCACGACCCTGATACCGGTTGACAGATGCGGCGAAGCGGCCATACCTTGCGTTACGGTTCTACCCGCAGCCGACTTTACACCGGAGTGTTGATTTATCTCATCGACTATACGGAGTCCGTCTGCAATACGATACTGCGCTTCATTATCCTTCACAAAATCGGGATTGTGTATTTGAATATGAGATATCTGCCGTTCGATGGTATCTCTGAAATTCTGTTTAATCAATCCGAGATAAATTGATACGATGAAATTGCCACCCAGCAAGCCGAGAACAATTGCAAGGATCAGTATGACGCTGCGGGAGGTATTTCGCCAGATATTCCTCCAGGCAATTTTTATGAGTGTTTTCATTGTTGTATTCCACTGTTCAGTGATATTTGAAAATTCTATTTGTGGTAAAGTTAATTGTTAATAGTTATTGGTTAATTGTTCTCATTGGAGAAATATTTCAGGTATTAGAAAAGCATAAGGTGTAGACCATTAACCAATAACAAATAACATTAACTGTACCGTTAATTCCGAGCTGCCTGCAACATGTCCAACCTGAATATCTTCCTGATAACATACAGCCCGATAACCATTGTAATAAGAAATACGGTTATCGCCTGGAAGATAAAGACATCCGGCGCAATTGAGAACCTGAATATCGGCTCCATCCCGTAATCAAGCATCATTTCTTCCATTGCACCGGATGCCGGTATCGGATTCCGGTACAGAATATATACCATAACAAACCCGACTATTACTCCCGAAAGCACGCCGATAACGCTGATAAATACGGTTTCCATAAAACACATAAAACCGAGCTGTTTGCGTTTCAGACCGACGGACATCAATATACCGAATTCCCTCCGCCGCTCGTGCATCATGTTGAGGATAGTTCCGAGAATCCCGAAACCGACAACGATATACAGCACCCATACCATGATCTTGTTGACCGTCTCGCGCATCTCGATCATTCCGATAAGATCAGGAAGCAACTCATTCCACGTCCGCACAATATACCATTCACCGTCAAGATTGTTCTGGATACCCTGTGCAAGACCGAATGCCCGATCCTCATCGTCTATCATAATGACCAGGTTGGTCAGTCTGTTATCCGCGGCGAAGTACCATTGCGCTTCACGCAGCGGT
>PWXV01000147.1 GCA_003568415.1 Ignavibacteriales bacterium | reverse complement strand
CGAGATTGCTTGCACCCAAAGCCGATCTCGTCCATATAACATTTGATGAAACAAGGAAGTATTTAAAAAGCACCGATAATGTTTATACATCGGGTAATCCGACGCGCAATGAACTCGATAGCGTAACACGTGAAGAGGCGTTACATAAATTTGGTTTTGATCCGTCACGGCCGGTGGTATTGATATTCGGCGGCAGCCAGGGGGCAAGGACAATAAATAATGCGATCATCGAATCGATGAGTGTATTTCAGCAGCATAAAGCACAACTGCTCTGGATAACCGGTGAAGCGATGTATGATGAAATCACCGGGAAAGTGGAACAGCAGCAAGGTCACAAGATCGTTCCGTTTCTGGATGATATGGCATCGGCGTATGTGGCTGCAACTCTTGCTGTATGCCGTGCAGGAGCTACGACTATCTCCGAGCTGACCCGTACCGGTGTACCGGCAGTATTAGTGCCATATCCTTTTGCGGCAGCGAATCACCAGGAATTCAACGCGCGTACGTTGTCTGATCATGGTGCAGCACGATTGGTATCGAATCAAAATGCTGTGCGCGAACTTCCGGGTATAATCCATGCATTGCTCGAAGCACCCGATAAACTTGCTTCAATGCGCGAGAAAGCAAAATCTCTCGGTAAACCCGGGGCCGGTAAAGAAATTGCCGACTCTATACTTGAACTGGCAGAGAGAAAAGCACGATGAAAGTATTTCCGTATAAATTAGACTTTTACTATCAGCAGGCAATTATGTATCTCATAACACTGCTGGTGTATACGGCAATTCGGGGTACTTTTACCGAAACACGATTCGTGTTTGTGTATCAGGATCCCATTGCAATTATTATGCTTTTCTTTGTGGTATTTGCTTTCTCTATGATAGTTGTAAATCGAGTACGGAATAAACGAATCATAATAGAAGACAACGCAATTAAATTCGTGAACCGGTATACGGAAAGAGTTTTACCCATTGATGATATAGAATGGATGCATATTACAAAGGAACGAAAAGTCGAGACTGCCGGGAAGTTGCAGGCAGTCATTATCAAACGAAAGGGACGGAAGCGGTTAATTCGGATCCGTGTCGGAAGATATGAACGGCCTGATGAGTTTATTAATGCGATGCAGGAAATAAACGAGCGCGTACCCGATCGTCCGAAACGAAAATTGACAGGGAAAATAAGAAGACAATAGATGTTTCATACTATTCAAAAAATACATTTTGTCGGAATTGGTGGTATCGGCATGAGCGGTATTGCTGAAATATTACTTGATCAGAATTTCAAGGTATCCGGCTCCGATCGGCAGTTGAGTGATATTACAGAGCGTTTACAAAATCTCGGTGCTGAAATTTATGAAGGGCATTCGGCAGAGCATATTAATGATGATGTAGATGTTCTGGTGTATTCATCGGCAGTAACTCCGGATAATCCTGAAGTTGTCGAGGCAAACCGGCGCCGTATTCCCGTAATCCGGCGTGCCGAAATGCTTGCCGAGGTAATGCGGCTCAAATACGGTGTCGGAATTGCGGGAACGCACGGAAAAACCACGACGACCTCGTTGACAAGTTTAATGTTGCTTGAAGGCGGACTTGATCCGACGGTCATCGTTGGCGGTAAACTGACCGGTATTGGCGGTACGAATGCACGGCTCGGCAGAGGAGATTACATCGTTGTGGAGGCCGATGAGTTTGATCGATCGTTTTTATCGATTACACCGACGATTGCAGTGTTGACGTCACTCGAGGCAGATCATCTTGATTGTTACAAAGACCTCGATGAAATAAAGGATGCATTCGTCCAGTTCGCAAACAAAGTACCGTTTTACGGATTTGTTTCACTCTGTCTCGATGAGAATAATTTGCAGGGTATAATGCCGAGATTAAATAAACGGCTGGTCACCTATGGACTGACGTCTCAGGCGGATCTGTATGCAGTCGATATAACATACGAGCAGATGTATACGAGTTTTACCGTGATGTATTATGGAGACGAATTGGGTCGGGTAACGGTATCTTTACCGGGATTACACAATGTGAAAAATACGCTTGCTGCATTATCGGTGGCACTCGAGCTTGGAGTATCTTTTGATGATGCGAAGCGGGGACTCAAAAAGTTTGCCGGAGTTGCACGTCGTACCGAAATTAAATACCGGTCGGATGATCTGCTGGTTATCGATGACTATGCCCATCACCCAACGGAAGTAAAAGTGACATTACACGGAATCCGGCAGGCATGGCCAAAGCGCAGACTCGTTTGCGTGTTCCAACCGCATTTATATTCTCGAACACGCGATCTGGCAGAGGAATTCGGACGCGCTTTCTTTGATGCAGATGTGGTGATCGTAACGGGTGTGTACCCTGCCCGTGAGAAACCGCTCGAAGGTGTCGAAGGAAATCTTATAGTAGAAACGGCACAACGATACGGCCACAAGCACGCTCAATATATTCAGGATAAGAACAAAATCCCGACAGTATTAAAATCGATACAAAAACAAGGAGATATCATTGTAACTATGGGTGCGGGTGATATCTGGAAATTCAATCAAGAGTTTATACAAACTATACACGGTTAAACGGATGGTCTCTCTCGAAGATCTGCAAAAAATATTTCGCGGTGAGATAAAGATAAGTGAGCCGATGTCAGAACACACCTGGCTCAAAGTCGGCGGCCCGGCAGACTATTACCTGAAACCGTCAGACCGTGAGGATATCCTCCAGCTTATCGATTTCTTTAAGGAACGCGAATTTCCGTATATGATAGTCGGGCGTGGTAGTAACCTGCTTATCCATGATGATGGTTTTCGGGGTGCGATGATAAATCTTGAAGTCCTTTTGGCAGGTATTCGGGTAGAGGATGATACAGTCATTGTTGATGCCGGGGTTTGGATTTCGACATTTGTCAATTTTTGTATCCAGTATGGATACGCCGGTGCTGAGATGCTTGCGGGTATACCCGGCACTGTCGGCGGTGCAATCAGAATGAATGCAGGTGCATACGGAGGTGAAATATCCGATTATCTTCTTGATGTGGAAGTGATCCGGGATTCAAAAACGATGACAGTAAAGAAAGCTGATGCCGGGTTCGGGTATCGCCGGTCAGGGTTTATTAATGATGTTGTATTGTCGGCGCGGTTTCGTTTTCCAAAAGGTGAAAAAGAAGACCTTATGCGTATACGGCGCGAATTATTGATTAAAAGGAATGCAGCACAGCCGGTAGATTTACCGAATACCGGAAGCATTTTTAAAAATCCCGAAGGTAATTTCGCCGCAAAATTGATCGATACATGTGGATTAAAGGGTAAACGAATCGGCGGTGCAATGATCTCAGAACTGCACGCTAACTTTATTGTAAATGTCCAGAATGCAAAAGCGAAAGATGTTTTTGATCTCATGGTGATTATGAGAAATGAAGTATATAAACAGTTCGGTGTCTTACTTGAACATGAGGTCTTGCTTGTCGGATTCAGTAAAGATGAGTTGAGTATGTTGCAAAATACACCCTCTGAAATCAGCGGATAGCCGATGCGAAAAGGAATCATAACAATATTGATTATCGGATTATGCAGCGGATTGTGGATAGCAGCGCAGT